>CAVJCY010000005.1:0-67749 GCA_963648145.1 bacterium
CGAGTTTTAATTCGTTGATATAGCACGAATTAAAACATCGCGTTTTCAGAGTTATCTCCAAAAATTGCAATTTTTAGAGGTTCCCTTTTATAAAAAAATATTCTAATTTTATACAGCAAGAAATAGAAATTGCAGAACTTTCAAAACTTGAAAAAATGAACGAAGAACTTGATAATTTAGAAAAAGAACTTTCTGTTTTAGTTTTGAGTGCGGAGATGTCTAAATGAAAAAAATCAGTATTTTTTTTTATGCCGTTTTGATGGTAGCATTTCCTCTGTCTGCAAAAATTACTTTTGAAAATGCTGATATAAATGCAGACGATGAACTTTTATTCACCGTAAAACAGGAAATGTCAGGAATCACAAAATATAAATCCTTGATGTATGCAAAAATCAAAGACGGTGAAAAAGATGGAATTGCGGAAGTTTTGACATGCTATCCTGAGCAGATGGAACTTCTTGAAAACGGCAATACTCTGCAGATTAGAAATCATTATGGTACAGCACGTTACAATTCTACAGATTCAACATTTAGTTGGATTAAAAAAAATTCAGAACTTCCGTTAAATAATCTTCCAGTTGAACCTTATTCTGTGAGTGCTGATGGAAAGTGGTTTTGCAGAATAGAAAGAACTGACATTTGTCTTGGAAATCTCGTGCTGGAAAATGCAGAATCGGGGAAAAAAGTAATTTTAAACGAAAATATCGTGAACAGTTACAATTCTGTGCCGGTAAAATGGTCATCAGACAGTTCAATTCTTTTGTATGAAAAAAACGGTGCTGTGTATTTTTGCAATCCGGAAGCAATGCTCAAAGGGCTGGACGTTGAAGAAAAATACCGTAAAATCGGTCGGGGAACCATCAATTGCGTGGAATGGGCTTCTTCAAAATATATTGCCTATGTGGACGACTATCTTCTATACAGAATTAATGCACGAGAACTTTATACCCTTGGACTTTATGCCGGAATTATAGGACAGGGAAAGACGATGGGACGCCTGCCTTTTCAGTTTAATTCTTCTACCGACCGTTTTTCTGCGGACAAAGACGTAAAATCAATTCTGATAGTGCAAAATGAAAGATTTTTTTCGTATCTGAAAGTTGAAAGTGATTCTTGTGATTACATGAACGTGATTTATTCGCGTCCATATTCTGATTCTTCTGCCTCTTTAATTAATTCCTGGATTTTTTGGGACAGTGAAAATAATCCGGTTTTGTGGCAGTCAAAATTACCTTATGATGGTTCTGCAGAAGTTGGAGCAGTGTATAAAATTGGTTCTGAGGCAGTTCAAGTTCTGCAAATTGAAGATTCCGGTCAACCATTTTTGGATCCGACGGGCAATCGCATTGCATTTTTCGCCGGCTCCATGATTTACGTTTATGACATAAATTCCTGGTACCGCGTAAATACTCTTGATGGAGAAAAAATTTCTTCTGTGCTTTGGGTAAACAGAAATATTTTGTACGTTGGCGGCGAAAAAACAATCAGAAAATGGAATGTTCAGAATTCAATTGTGGACGTTGTGTCACTTTCTTCTGTTACAAATGCCTGGTGGGATAATACTTCAAATGCCGTGATTGCAGAATCCGGAACTGATAATTTTTACCGCTATAATTCTACAAAACGCACATGGTCAAAAGTCAGCACAAAAGCAATGATTGACGTTTCAACAGAAACTCAAAACGGACGGTACAGAGTTTTTACAGGAATGTCTACAAATAAATTTTTTGCAAATATTCTTTATGTCAGAAGTTTATCCTCTTTACCGGTTACAAAATCATTTTTTAAGGAAATTACCACGAAGAACAGTGAATTAAAAAAAGTTGCACTGATTTTTGACGCATACGATAACCCGGACGGACTTACAAAAATCATTTCTGCGCTGAAAAAATATAATGTAAAGGCAACTTTTTTTATAAACGGAGAATTTATCAGCCGTTATCCTTCAGAAACAAAGCAGATTGTGGCAAACGGTTATGAATGTTGTTCAATGTTTTTTACAACCGCAGACCTTACAGACCGCACTTTTGTAATTGATGAAGATTTTATTCGTCGTGGCCTTGCACGCAATGAAGATCAGTTTTTTGCCTGCACCGGCTCAGAATTGACGCTTTACTGGCACGCTCCTTATTACAAAGCGACGGATTTAATAATTCAAGCGGGAAATTCTTCAAATTATACTTATGTTCAGCCAATGTTAACAAAAACAGATGATTCACAAAGTCTTATTCAGACGTTTTATTCAAATGTAAAAGAAAAAAAAAGCGGAATAATCCCTGTGACAATTGGATTTTCACAGTCAGGCAGTTATGAATTTCTTTACAATCACTTAGACCTTTTGATTTGTGCACTTTTGGATGAAGGTTTTGAGTTTGTTTCGATTTCTGAATATTAAGGGCAGCTCTAAAAAATCATTTTCGATGCATTTTAGAGAAACGTGAGACTTTTAATTCGTTGATATAGCACGAATTAAAACATCGCGTTTTCAGAGTTACTTCTAAAAATTGCAATTTTTAGAGGTTCCCTTTACCTTGCGCAAAGGATTGTAGCAGGCACGACGGCTGTTTCAACAGCCGGAAGTGAAAGCCCGGAAACGCACAATTTGTGCGTTGAGGACTTTGGAGCGAACAGCGTAACTGCGGAAAGCCTGGTCCTGCAAGAATTGCAGGATGCGCCCGTATTAAAATCTTCATTGTGAAATTTGTAAAAAGTCATTAAAATCTTTTTATATTTTATTTTGAGGAATTACTATGTCACTAGACAAAATGCGTAACATTGGCATTATGGCTCATATTGATGCCGGCAAAACTACAACTACCGAGCGTATTCTTTATTACACAGGAAAAATTCATAAAATTGGCGAAATTGACGACGGACAGGCAACAATGGACTGGATGGCGCAGGAACAGGAACGTGGAATTACAATCTGTTCGGCTGCAACAACAACTTATTGGAAAAATTATCAGATAAATATTATTGATACTCCCGGTCACGTTGATTTTACGGCGGAAGTTGAACGCTCCCTTCGCGTTCTTGACGGTGCTGTTGCGGTAATTTGTGCTGTGGACGGTGTTCAGCCACAGACAGAAACAGTTTGGAAGCAGGCAGATGAGTTTAAAGTTCCGCGAATCTGTTTTATGAACAAAATGGATCGCATTGGTGCCGATTTTTTTGGCAGCATGGAAGATGTTGCACAGAAATTTGGAGTTGAAACACTCGCACTGCAGATTCCTATTGGACAGGGGGCTGATTTTGAAGGCGTAATTGACCTTTTGCAGATGAAAGAAATCCGCTGGCATGAAGAAGATGAAGGCGAAACTTTTGATATTACGGAAATTGATTCTTCCCGCGTTGAAGAAGCAAAGAAATGGCGTGAAAAATTAATAGATCAGGTGGCTTCTTCTGATGATGAACTTGCAGAAATTTATCTTGAAGGCGGAGAAATTTCTACTGAGCAGTTAAAAGCGGCAATCCGCAAAGGAACGATAAACCGAACCTTTATTCCTTTTGTGATGGGAAGTGCACGGCATAATCAGGGTGTTCAGCCTTTGATTGACGCAGTTATAGATTATCTTCCGTGTCCGACTGATGTTCCTCCTGCTGAAGGTTTGCGTTACAAAAAAGATGATGCTGAAAAAGTTTTAGTACCCTGTGAGTCTTCAAAGATGGCACTTGGACTTGTTTTTAAAATTCAATATGACCGCGAAATGGGGCCTTTGTGTTATGTTCGTATGTATTCCGGAAAAATAGCAAACGGTACTCAGATTTTTAACGTGAATAAGAAAAAACGCGAACGGGTAAACCGAATTTTGCGAATGCATGCCGATAAATCTGAGCCGCTTGATAGTGTTTCTGCCGGTGATATTGCAGTGTTCATTGGGTTAAAACTTGCCCAGACTGGCGATACTGTTGGAACGGAAGCGTTCCCGGTTTTGCTTGAACAGCCAAAATTCCCACAACCTGTAATTTCTGTTGCACTTGAACCTGAATCAATGTCAGAAAAAGACAAAATGAACGAAACTCTTGCAATTTTAAGTCGCGAAGATCCGACTTTTACATATCACGAGGATGCAGAAACCGGACAGTTGATTATTTCCGGCATGGGAGAACTTCATCTTGATGTCCTTGTTACTCGAATGCGTGATGATTTTGGCGTAAAATGCAACGTCGGTGCGCCTCAGGTTACTTACCGTGAATCGATTACTTCTACTGCTTTGCACAGCGAAGAATTCAGCAAAGTTCTTGCCGGCAAAGAAAATACCGCCGGCCTTACTATTGAAGTTTCGCCACGTGAACAGGGAACCGGAAATTCTTATGAGAACACGGTTAAACAGGGAAATATTCCTGATGAAATTTTTGATGCAATTAAAAATTCTCTGCAAAGCTGCTTAAATTCCGGAATAAAATATGGTTATCCTTGCGCTGATGTTGGTGTAAAGGTAACTGCAATTGACTGGAACGAACTTACATCAACTCCGTTTGCTTTTGAAGCCTGTGCCGCCTTGGCTTTTGACAAGGTTTGTACTCAGGCAGGACCTAGTATTCTTGAACCGGTTATGAATGTTGATATTTCCTGTCCAAAAGAATTTGTTGGGCCTGCTTCTTCTCAGCTCACTCAGCGTGGCGGAAATATTATGGGTCAGGATTCTAAAATTTCCGGCGAGATTATTCACGCTCAGGCTCCAATGGCAAAAATGTTCGGATTTAGTACAAATCTGCGTTCTGCAACTCAAGGCAGGGCAAGTTTCAGTATGGAATTCAGTCATTTTCAGTTAAAAGTCGGCGGGCTTGACGCAGGATATTAAGGGCATCTCTAAAAAATCATTTTCAATGCTTTTTTAAAGACTTTCTAGTTTTAATTCGGTGATATAGCACGAATTAAAACATCGTATTTTCAGAGTTACCTCTAAAAATTGCAATTTTTAGAGGTTTTCTTGAGTGTATTTTTAAGAGGAGAATATTATGGGACTTTTAAAAGCGGTTTTTGGTGCGACAGGTGGTGTTCTTGCTGATCAGTGGAAAGAATATTTTTATTGTGAATCATTAAGCACTGATGTTCTTCTGCAAAAGGGAGTTAAAAAAACTTCCGGACGTTCTAGCAATACAAAAGCTACGGAAAATATCATTACAAGTGGTTCTGTCATTGCCGTTGCGGACGGTCAGTGTATGATTATTGTTGATCAGGGAAAAGTTGCAGAAATTTGTGCAGAACCTGGTGAATATAAATATGATGCTTCTACTGAACCGTCAGTTTTTGCCGGCAGTTTTGGAAAAGGTCTTAAAGAATCATTTAAAAATATTGGAAAAAGATTTACTTTTGGAGGGGAAACTCCAAAAGATCAGAGAATTTACTACATCAATACAAAAGAAATTACCGGAAATAAATATGGAACACCAAGTCCAGTTCCTTTTCGCGTTGTAGATCAGCGTGCCGGAATTGATATTGATGTTTCTATCCGTTGTTTTGGTGAATACAGTTACAAAATTGTTGATCCTGTTGTTTTTTACACAAAACTTTGCGGAAACGTTAGCGAATCTTACACACGAGATAATATTGACAGTCAGCTTAAAACTGAACTTCTTACTGCATTGCAGCCTTCTTTTGCAAAAATTTCTGAACAGGGAATAAGATATTCTTCTTTGCCGGGACATACAATAGAAATCACACAGGCATTAAAGCAGGAACTTTCTTCAAAATGGAAAGAACAGCGCGGCATTGAAATTCAAACAGTCGGAGTTTCTTCTGTAAAGGCGGAAGATGAAGACGAAAAAATGCTAAAAACTCTTCAGCGCGACGCCGCTTTTAAAGATCCTACGATGGCCGCTGCGCACCTGGTTGGCGCTCAGGCCGAAGCAATGAAAACTGCCGCCGGAAATCAGGGCGGAGCAGCAATGGCATTTATGGGTATGAATATGGCTCAGCAGTCCGGCGGTATAAATGCACAGAATCTTTATCAGATGGCTCAGAAAAATACCGAAAAAGCTGAAAATGCAAAAGTTGCCGGCGGGACTGAAAATTATTCTGTTACCTGGAAATGCAGTTGTGGGGCGGAAAATAGCGGAAAATTCTGCATGGAGTGCGGAAATCCAAAACCAGAACAGAATTTCTGGATTTGTTCGTGCGGTTCTAAAAACAAAGGAAAATTCTGTCCGGAATGTGGATTAAAAAAGCCTGCTGGAATTCCTCAGTACAAATGTGATAAATGTGGGTGGGAAGTTGAAAAAGGCGCAAAACCTCCAAAATTCTGTCCTGAATGTGGAGATTCTTTTGATGAGGGAGACATCGTAAAGTAAAAATGGCTGAGTCAACAAATTATCAGTGTCCGTCCTGCACGGCTCCGCTTCATTTTTCTGCAAAAACAAACAGACTTGAATGTGATTATTGTGGTTCTTCCTACGAAATCTCAGAAATTGATAAACTTTATGCAGAAAAAATAAAAAAATCAGTTGATAAGGGAATGGATTCTTCTGGTGCTGAAAAAGCACAGACTGAAGCTTTAGGCACGGATTCTTATAAAACTTACACATGTTCATCCTGCGGGGCACAACTTTTTTGCGATACAGTCACGGTTGCTGCTGCGTGTCCTTGTTGCGGAAATCCAAATGTAATTGCTGGAAAATTTCATGGCGGAGAAATGCCGGATTTTGTAATTCCTTTCAAAATGGAAAAAAAAGATGCCGTGAAAAAGCTTTCTGAATTTTACAAAGGCAAAAAACTGCTTCCAAAAGTCTTTTCTGCAGAAAATCATATTGAAGAGGTCAAGGGCGTTTATGTTCCGTTTTGGCTTTTTTCTGGCAAAGCTGATGTAAAACTTGACTGTGACGCTCAGAATTCTGAAGTAATAACTACTGCAAACGAAAGAATTGAACGAATTTCGCATTATAAACTGTATCGAAGCGGCGTTATTCCGTTTGAAAAAATTCCTGTGGATGCTTCTAAAAAAATGGACAATGCAATAATGGATTCTCTTGAACCTTTTGATTATTCTGATATAAAGAATTTTACACCGTCTTATCTTCCCGGATTTTTTGCAGAATCTCATGATGAAACTGATGAAGATTGTATTCCGCGCCTAAAAAAAAGGCTTTCTGAATCTTCTAAAAATGTTCTGCTTTCTGGTGCTGCTTACGATAGTGTTCAGATAAAAAGTCTTGAAATGAATCTGGATATGAATTCAAAACCCGCTTATACGTTTCTGCCGGTTTGGCTTTTAAGTACAAAATGGAAAGATAAGAACTATCTTTTTGCAATGAACGGTCAGACTGGAAAATTTGTCGGAAAATTGCCGGTGGACGGTGGAAAAGTCACAAGAATTGTTCTGACGGTGCTTTCTGTCGGGGTGCTGATTCTTACACCTCTAATTTATTTTATTCTGATGAAACTTTAAAAGGCTTTTTATGAGATATAATTTTTTGAGAAACATTCTCTGTTTTCTTTTTTTGATTTTGCTTCCGCTTTCACTTTTTGCAAAAAATTCGGTTTATGATTATGCTGAAATTCTTTACGATGATGAAAAAGAACTACTTGAATCAAAAATTTTAGAAATTGAAAATGCTCACAATAATAAAGTTGCGTTTTATATTGTTACGATTGAATCGCTTCCAGAAACTTCATTTTATCAAAATGAGGAAGTTCTGCTTCAAAATACTTCCGAAGATTTTTTTAATCAACTGAATATGGGCTACGGTGCCGAAAAAAACGGTGTCATGATTTTTTTGACCATGAAAGAGCGCATGGATAATATTTGTGTTCACGGCGATACTGCGTTTTACGCTTTTACAGATTTTGGTCAGGATAAAATGCGCGAAGCTGCCGAAAGTAAATTTGAATATGATGCCTGGTATTCGGGTTTTAAGGCTTTTCTTGAAAAATGTGACAAATATATGACAATGGCAGAAAATAAAGAGCCATTCGATGTTGGAACTATGTATTTTGATTTAGAAATTTTTATTATTGCTCTTTGTGTTGCCTCATTCATTTCTATTGTTGTAGCTCTCATAATTGTTTTTACATTCAAACATAAAATGAGTAATATTCGCAATGCATCTGATGCCGATTCGTATATTGATGTAAGTGATGCAAAAATCACAGAAAGTAATGATGTTTTTTTGAACGTTACAGAAACTCATACTCCAATAGTTCATGAAACTTCCAATCATGGTGGAGGTCATAGTAGCGGAGGAACATCCGTTAATTCCAGCGGATTTTCACATTCTAGTGGGCGTTTTTAATTTTGGGCATCTCTGAAAAATCATTTACAATGTTTTATTTAGAGATACATGCGAGTTTTAATTCGTTAAAATACAACGAATTAAAACATCGCGTTTTCAGAGATTCCCTTTTAAGTGAAGAAAATTTTTAATAAAGCCAATTGTGTTATTGACACAAAATAGGATTTCAAATATATTATTAACCATTCCGCGGGGGTGGTGGAATTGGTAGACACGCAAGCTTGAGGTGCTTGTGGCGAAAGTCGTGGCCGTTCAAGTCGGCTCCTCCGCATAAAGACAGCCTGAAAGGCTGTCTTTTTTTTACCCAATTTCCTTTTTATTGTCAAATTTGCACCGCTATGTTATAATCGGATAGATTAACTGAAAATTTCTTTAAATTCGTTCACGGAAGGCTGTCTTCTGGTGGGGGGGATATGAACGAATGGTTTAAAAAAGTTACCGGTAAGATTAAAGACTTGTGGTCTAAATGGAAACTGGTACAAAAAATCATTTTTTTTGCAATTATCGTTGTTATAATCATAGTCATTATTGTTGCGGCAAAGTCTTCTGCAAAGCCTACAACCGTAAAAGTTTTTTCTCAGGCTGTTACAGATTCAGCTCAGTTGACTAAAATTGTAGACCGTCTCGATTCCGAAAATATTACGACTTATGTATCAGATACCGGTTTTATTTCCGTTGATAACGAAACTACTGCTAGAAAAGTCAGGGCACTTTTAGTCAGTGAAAATCTTGTTCCTTCTGGGGTGGAACCTTTTTCCGCATCTTTTTATAACAGAAACTGGTCTACGACGGATGCAGATCAACTTGTAAAATTAAATAAAGAATTACAGAGCGAACTTAGAAATATGATTATTTCTCTTGGTGGCATAAGGGATGCAAAGGTCATTATTGTTCGCCCTGAAGATAAACTTTTTGCCTCTGAGCAAAGACCTGTTTCTGCAGCAATCACAATTTTTCCTTCTGCTGGCAGTGATATTCTGTCAGACAGAAAACGAGTGCAGGGAATTCAACGTCTTATTCTTTCTGCTGTAGAAGGACTTACGGAAGACAATATTGTAATTTCCGATGAACAAGGAAATCAAATTAATGATTTTGCCGGAATGGCAGATTTTGACCGTCTTTCTCTTACTGAACGCGAACAGAAATTCATAAGAAATCAGGAAACTTATTACACAGGAAAAATTCTTGAATCATTACAAAATCAGTTTTCTACAGACCGAATAAGAAATTTAAACTTAAAGATAGATATGGATTTTTCTGAAAAACAGAATAATCGTACGATTTATTCCCCAATACAAATAAAAGCAGATAATCCTGATACTCCTTATGACGACTCTGAATACCGCGAAACGTTGCCTATTAGTCAGCAGACTGTAACAAAAGAATGGCAAGGTACTGGTTATAATCCTGAAGGTCCTGCTGGTACGGAAGGGCAAACTCCTCCTGTTTATTCTGATATGTCAAATGTAATTGGAAAGTCTACAGAAACTGGCGTCACTCAAAATAATGTTATAAATACGACTTTAACTTCAGAGATTATACACCCGTCAATTCAGAAAATTTCTGTTTCTGTAAACGTTGACGGTTACTGGAAAACTCGTAAAGAGCCCCAGACAGGAAAAGTTGTTTTAGATGATTATGGTTCTTTTGTCCGTGATTATGTTGAAGTTACGCCAAAAGAATTGGATGATGTAAAATCACTGATTGAAGGAGCAATTCTTTTTGATTCTAATCGTGGTGATATAGTAAATGTAACGAGCATTTCTATTGATCATCGTGCAGAATGGGAAAAAGAAGAAAATGCATATTGGGCAGAACAAAATCGTAAGCGTACTATACTTCTTGTCTTGATAGTTGTTTCTGCAATTCTTGTGATTTTTGTTCTTGCAAGGATTATTTCTAAGGAATTGGAAAGACGTCGACGTGAACGCGAGGCACGACTTCTTGCGGAACAGCAGGCAGCACGCGAAAAGGCTCTTTGGGATGCAAACGAAGAAGGTATGCAGGTTTCTATGTCTGTTGAAGAAACAAGACGAATGGAACTTCAAGAAAATGCAATTACAATGGCAAAAGAGCATCCTGAAGATGTTGCAATGCTCATAAGAACGTGGCTTATGGAGGAATAAAAAATGGCAGGAGAAGATAATATTTCACAATCATCATCAAGTCCAAAAACGGCTCCAAAACCAGGTCAGTTAAAACCTGCGAATTTGAATAGTTCAAAGAAAAATCAGAAAGATTATAAAAGTTTAACGGGAAGGCAAAAGGCAGCAATCTTTTTAATTTCGCTTGGACCGGATGTTTCTTCAGAAATCATGAAGCATTTGCGTGAAGATGAAGTTGAAACAATCACTTTTGAAATTGCCCGCCAAGAAAAAGTAAATCCTGAGTTTAAAGATGCAGTTCTTGAAGAATTCCAGGAATTGATGAACGCTCAGAATTTTATTACAACCGGCGGTATTGATTATGCCCGTGAACTTCTTGAAAAATCACTTGGTTCACAAAAGGCTATTGATATTATCAACCGTTTGACTTCAAGTCTTCAGGTTCGTCCATTTGATTTTATCCGTCGAACAGACCCGGCGCATCTTTTAAACTTTATTCAGCAGGAATATCCTCAGACTATTGCTTTGATTCTTGCTTATCTTGAACCAAACAAAGCGGCACAGATTCTTTCCAGTTTACCGGAAGATATGCAGGCGGAAGTTTCTAAGCGTCTTGCAAAAATGGATCGAACATCTCCGGATGTTTTACGTGAAGTTGAGCGGGTTTTGGAAAAGAAACTTTCAACACTTTCTTCTGAAGATTATACAACTGCCGGTGGTGTTGACGCTATTGTTGAAATTTTGAACCTTGTAGACCGTTCTTCTGAAAAAACTATTATTGAATCTCTTGAAGAAGATGATCCTGACTTGGCAGAGGAAATCAAGAAACGAATGTTCGTATTTGAAGATATTGTTATGCTTGATGACCGTGCTATTCAGAAAGTCCTGCGTGATGTTGATCAGCAGGAAATGGCTAAGGCACTCAAATCTGTTGATACGGAAGTTCAGGATAAAATTTTCCGTAATATGTCAAAACGTGCGGCTTCTATGCTCAAAGAAGATATGGAGTTTATGGGTCCTGTTAGGCTTAAAGATGTTGAGGAGTCTCAGCAGAAGATTGTTTCTATTATAAGACGTCTTGAAGATAGCGGAGATATTGTAATTGCACGTTCTGGCGAAGACGAATTAGTTTCATAATTTTTCTGGAGGATAAATTGGCAAAATCAGTATTTCGTCCTGGTGAAGCAAAACAGTGCGAAGGCAAGGTAATGCTTCCTGTAATAAAAGATTATTCCCCAGAAGTTGAAAAAGTAGAAGAAGTTATTGAAGAATACACTGGACCTACCGCTGACGACTTAAGAAAAGAAGCAGAACTTTTTAAAAAGAATTTTGAAGCTGAAAAACAGAAAATGTTTGCGGACGCTCAATCAAAGGCTGACGAAATTATAAAAAATGCGGAAACCGCAGCATTTGAAGAAGTAAAACGTCAAACTGATCAGGCAGCAATTGCAAAAACGGAAGCTGAAAAGCAGGCCGAAGAAATTATTACAAAAGCAAAATCAGAAGCAGCTCAGATTATTGCAGATGCGCAAGCTGAACGTGATAAATTAAAACGAGATGCGCATAAGGAAGGTTTTGAGCAGGGGCAGGAAGAGGGGTTTGAAAAAGGTCATGCCGAAGTGGACCGCCTTATTGAGCGTATGCACAAAATCCTTGATGCGGTAATGCAGCGCCGTGAAGAAATTTTGCAGGATACAGAAAGTCAAATTGTTGAACTTGTGATTTTAATGGCCCGCAAAGTTATAAAAATCCTTTCTGAAAATCAGAAAAACGTTATCATGGCTAATACAGTGGCTGCACTCAAAAAAATAAAAACTCGCGGGGATGTTATTTTGCGCGTAAATCTTGAAGACGTAAAACTTGTCACTTCTCATACTCAGGAATTTATTGAACATGTTGAAAATGTAAAGGGAATTACGGTTCTGGAAGATTCTTCTGTAGAAAAAGGCGGTTGTATTGTTGAAACTGACTTTGGTGCAATTGATGCCCGAATTTCTAGTCAGCTTACGGAACTTGAGAATAAGATTATTGAAATTTCCCCTGTAAAAAATATAAAACGTTCTGATTTGCTTTCTTCTTCTGACTAATTTTGAGAGGCATTTATGAAATCTTCATATCAGAGACAATTTAATTTTACAAAATATCTTGATACAGTTGTAAAATCTGAGACTATAAAATACACAGGTCGGGTTGTTGCAGTAAAAGGACTTGATATAGAAAGTCAAGGACCTCGTTGTATTATCGGTGAAATGTGTACAATTGTTCTTCGTGACGGAACACAATTGCCGGCGGAAGTTGTCGGTCTTGAAGAAAAAATCGTGCGTCTTACAGCTTTTGGCGAAACAAAAGGAATTGAAGTTGGTTGCGAAGTTATTGCAAGCGGCACGGAATTAAAAGTCCCAGTCGGATATTCCCTGCTTGGCAGAACAATTGATGCAACCGGTCATCCGTGCGATAAACTTGGCGAACTTGTCCCAGATTCTTATTATCCGGCCGAGTCAAATCCTCCTGACCCAATGACAAAACTCCCTATAAATAAAAGAATTACGACGGGGGTGCGCGCAATAGATTCCATGCTGACGATTGGTAAAGGACAGCGTGTTGGAATTTTTGCCGGTTCGGGAGTTGGAAAATCAACTTTGCTTAGTATGATTGCCCGAAATTCTAATGCGGACATAAACGTAATTGGTTTGATAGGCGAACGAAACCGTGAAGTACTTGATTTTATAAATCGTGATTTGGGTAAAGAAGGTCTTGCGCGTTCTGTTGTAGTTGTTGCGACTAGTGATACACCTTCAATTTGTCGACTTCGGGCAGCTTACGTTTGTACTGCGGTTGCAGAATATTTTCGTGATCAGGGAAAAGACGTTGTCTTGATGATGGATTCTGTTACGAGATTTGCTCAGGCTCAGCGCGAAATTGGACTTGCAAATGGGGAACCTCCGGCACAAAAAGGTTATCCGCCGAGTGTTTTTGATATGATTCCGAAATTGCTCGAACGGAGCGGCACGAATTCAAAAGGTTCAATCACAGCGTTTTATACAGTCCTTGTTGATAATGATGATATGAACGAACCGATTGCATTCAATGTCCGCGGTACACTTGATGGTCATATTGTCTTGAACCGTAAACTTGCAGAAAGTTTTCACTATCCGGCAATTGATGTTCTTGCATCTATAAGTCGTTTGAGTAAACGAATTACCGGACGTCAAACTCAAAAAGCGTGCGGAAAAATCAGAACTCTGATGGCAACTTATCGCGATAATCAAACAATGATAACTGCCGGAATTTATCAAAAAGGAAATTCTTCTCAAATTGATGAAGCAATAGATAAACATCAGGCAATAGAAGAATTTTTGATGCAGGAAGAATATGAACCGTCATCAATGAAAGACACGCTGGATAAACTTGCACTTCTTTCTGAAATTGAAATTCCTCAGGAAGAATATGTTGAACAACCTGCACCGGAATTTATTGAAAAAAACTCAGAATCTGAAGAAAAATCAGAAAGTTCATAGTTAAAAATGAAAAAATTTAAGTTTGATTTACAGGAAATTCTTGATTATCGTAAATACGAAGAACAGCAGGCACAGGTTGAACTTGGAAAAGCACTTGCAGTGGAAAATGAAATTCAAGAAAATCTGAATACTATTGCAAGGCAATATGCCGAACTCAATGCATCAATGAAAAATTCAAAAAATTTTGAAGATATTTTAGCTCAAAGTCGGAATATAAATTTTTTGAATTATCAAAAGGAAGAACTTTTAGAACAACTCGCCGCTGCAAAAATAGAAACTGAAGAAAAAAGGCAGATTTTGCAGGAAATAATGAAAAAAACAACTTCTCTTGAAAAAGTTAGGGAACAAGAAGCAGCGGAATATACCGCCGCCTCTGAAGCAGAAGAAGAAAACGAGGTTGAAGATTTAACTACAACCCGTTATAAATTTCAATCATGAATAAATCCTAATAATGAAAAATACTTCCACCAATAAATTCGCGGATTATAGATCTGTCCGGTACTTGCGTTGGCGGAATTGGTGCAAAATTTTCAAGAAATGATAAAAGTCGGCGAGCTTCGCCAAATTCTTTCATAGCCGGAGTTACGCGCCGCAAAAGTGGTACAGCATAAGTGCTCAAAACCGAAAGTTCATAGTCCAAGGCTGTATTCAGCACGGCATCAGCATTATTCTGGAACGGAAAAATATGAAGTTCTTCGCCTTTGCGCACGCCCGGCCACATTGCAATCGTGCTTTCCGCGGATTTTCCACGGAAGTTATAATCACGAACGATGCGCCGTATAAGTCGGTTGTCGCTTGTAGAAATTCGATTGTGTTCATCAAGATTTAATTGAGTTAATGCCGAAAGATAAATCTTAAATTTATATTCAGCAGGAATTTTGGGAGTAAGTTTATCGTTCAGACCATGAATTCCTTCCATGATGAGAATTTCATTTTCCTTTAGCGACATTGTGTTTTTTTCATCAAAATAACTGATTCCCGTGTGAAAATCATAAGTCGGAAGTATAACCTCTTTGCCGGCAAACAAATCAATCAGATTTTTGTTCAAAAGTTCAATATTCAACGCTTCAAGGCATTCAAAATCAGGATTTCCGTTTTCGTCCAGCGGAGTTTTGTCGTGTCCAACATAATAGCAGTCAAGAGAAATAATTTTTGGAACATAGCCCATTGCCTGCAGTTCCAGGGCAAGTTTTTTTGCGGAAGTCGTTTTACCGGAAGATGAAGGCCCTGCAATCAAAACTACCCGGACGGTTTTTCTTTCAACAATCTGACTTGCAATTTTAGAAATATTTTTTTGCTGGAATGTTTCCGTAATATCAATAAAATCGTTGAATTTTCTGTTTGCAGCAAGCTCATTCAAAGAGGCTGCCGTAGTTACACCAACTCTCCGTCCCCATTCTTTATAACGTTTGTAAACTTCAAAAAGTTTTGGCTGATCCACAAATGGTTCCAGTTTGTCCGGAGAAGAATGTTTTGGAAATCGCAGTAAAAATCCGTCCGAATATTTTTTTAGTTCAAAAGTCTTTAAAACTTTCGTATTTTGAACTAAAGGTCCAAAGTACATATCAGAAAAATTGCCAATAGTGTTAATTTTGACCGACGGCATTCCAGTGTATTTTAATTGCTTTTCAGTTTCTTTTAATCCAAGATTTTTGAACAGTGCAATCGCCGCTTTCCAGGAAATTACAGAAGTTGTAACTGGAAGTTTCTGTCTGACCATTTCTTCCATTTTTGCGCGGATTTTATTGATTGTATCTTCCGAATCTTCATCGCAATTTTCAAGATTGTAATAATACCCGTAACCAAGACTGTGACCAACAACCAGCTGCTTTTCCGGGAATAATTCGTGAGCCGCAGAAGCCAGCAAAAGACAAAGTGAACGGCGATAAATTGCGGCACCGTCCTTTGTATTATTCAAAACCGGTTCAATTTCGCAGTCAAATTGCAAAATTGTGTCATCAATGGAACAAATTTCGTTGTTTATTCTTAAGGCAAAAATCGTATTTTTATCCAGATTAAACAAATCTATGACCTTAGATGACGGAACACCTTGAGAAAGTGTAATTTTCTCTAAATTTTTTCCGTCTTTTTTCAGCGTAACAGTAATTTCTTTCATATTCTTAAATTATAAGACGGAATTTTTGAATTGTAATTATAATTTTTTGTTGATGATTTCTTTTTTATGGGGCCAGTGCCTCGTGTAACTCGCCTTCCACAGTTCACTCACGCTCAAAGTCCTCGGCACGCAAATGGCGTGCCTGCGGTCTTTCGTTTCGTTTGCTCAAGCAAACTTCACGCCTGTTCCAGCCTCGGGCCGTGTTTTTCGTCCAGAAATTAAGAGTATCTCTAAAAAATCATTTACAATGCTTTATTTAATTTTAGAGATGCTCTTTATAAAATATTTTCAATTTTTTTTAAATTTTTACAGATTTTCCAGACCATTTTTTTTACATCATCGTCCGGTTGAATTTTATCCGGCACCATAATTACTTTCATTCCTGCGTCAAAAGCACTTTTTACTCCGTTCGGGCTGTCTTCCACCGCGACACATTTTTCTGTACTAACATCAAGAGATTTACAGACCATAATGTAAATGTCCGGAGATGGCTTACTGTGACTGACCATATCGCCAAATGTAAAAGTTTTAAAAAAATCATAAAGGCCGGCAGTCTTCATTTGTCGGCTAGCAGTAAGTTTCCGTGTAGAAGAGGCAAGTCCCAGCGGATATTTTTTACTTAAATATTCAAGAATTTCCTTTGCATAAAACATCAGTGGAATACCGTTTTTTTCTTCAATCTGATGAAAAAGTCTGGAAGTTTTGTTTAAAAAATCACTGGCTTTAAAGTCCTGTCCGTAAATTTTTTTTAAAATCAGTTCTGTATCAGTTTTATTACAACCTCTGCACTTTTGAATGGAATTTTCAGTATTCGGAATACCAAAAATTTCACCTGCAATTTTCCAGGTTTGGTCACAAATGCTTTCAGAATCAAGCAAAACGCCGTCCATATCAAAAATTACCGCTTCTGGAATAAAGTCACTCATATTTTACAACCTTACCGGAATTCCTTTTGCTGCAAGTTCTTTTTTAATTCCGGGAACAGTGTAGCCCATTGAATGAACCATGCTCGCAATCAGTGCCGCATCCGCTTTGCCTTCCGTCAAAACATCACACAAATGTTGAGGAGTTCCGCCACCGCCACTTGCAATTACCGGAACAGGAACATTTTCTGCAACCATTTTTGTAAGAGGAATTTCATATCCAGTTTTCATGCCATCCGCATCAATTGAATTTAAAACGATTTCGCCTGCTCCCAAAGAAACAGCCCTTTTTGCCCATTCAAGAGCGTCTAAATCGGTTTTTGTACGCCCTCCGTTAATAAAAACTCTGTAACCACTTGGCATTTGCGAATCTCGTGCGGCATCCATTCCAAGTACAATGCACTGATTTCCAAAAATTCTCGCACCTTCCGTAATTAAATCAGGATTTTTTACAGCCTGAGAATTTAAACTGACTTTTTCCGCTCCTGCAAGAATTGTGGAACGAATGTCATCAATACTACTAATTCCGCCACCAACACAAAAAGGAATAAAAACTTCAGACGCGACGCGTGCAATAAGGTCAAGAATCGGACCACGTCCGCGCGCGCTTGCAATAATGTCATAAAAAACAAGTTCATCAACGCCCTGACGATAATATTCCGCCGCCATTTCTACGGGATCTCCAATATCCATATTGTTCTGGAACTTTACACCTTTAGTCGTTCTTCCATCTTTTACGTCAAGACAGACAATAATTCTTTTTTTTATCATAACAAACGCTCTTATAACTCACAGAAATTTTTTAATATTTTTAGACCACTTTCGCCGCTTTTTTCCGGATGAAACTGACAGGCAAAAATATTTCCACTTTGAATTACTGCAGGAACTTTTATTCCGTAATCAGTGGTTGCTTTTATGACGCAGTCATCTTCAGGGCAGATAACATACGAATGAACAAAGTAAAAATCAGCATTTTCAAGGACATTTTTTAAAATAGGGCAGTCACCATTTTTTCTCTGAAGATTATTCCAGCCAATTTGAGGAACTTTAAAACCTTCATTTTTCATTCCCGGCCTAATATTATAAAAATACCGGATTTTTCCTTTTATAAGGCCAAGACAGTTTGTGTTGCCTTCTTCCGACCAGTCAAAAATAATTTGCGATCCAAGACAAATTCCAAGCAACGGTTTATTTTCTTTTGTCCAGTTTTGTAAAAAATCATCAAATCTGGTGATTTTTAACTGTTCCATGGCATAAGAAGCGTCTCCAACGCCCGGAAAAATCAGTTTTTCGCAATCTTTTAATTCTTCAGGATTTTTTGAAAGAATAAAATCAATATTAATGCTTTTTAGCGCACGTTCTACACTGGTGATGTTTCCAGCGTTGTAATCAACAATTCCTACCATATTTAAACGATACAGTACAGAAAGATTGCTTTCAAGTCATTTTTTTTGCAACTTTGCCGATAAATACAATATGAGCAGTGATTTTAACGAAGCTTTAAAAATCGCAATGGAAGTTCTAAAAGACTGGCGGGTAATAGTTATTACAGTCGCCATGATTTTAGTAATTTCTTTTACAAAATATATAACAAGCTATCACAAAAAAAAGCCTACAAAATTCAAAAAAAAGAAAGTACCTGTACAACCGGTTGTTGCCCCTCCTTCTGATTCTGAAAAAAAATCGGAAGAAATAGAAACAGACAGTCCAGAAAATTATTAAAAGGGAACCTCTAAAAATTGCAATTTTTAGAGGTGTCTTTGAAAAATCAGACCGTTGCAGGTGAATTTTTTACTTGCCGGTCATTTTTTTTAGAAAAATGCTTGTATTTCAGTCTGTTTTTCCACAAAAATTTGCTTACAGAAACACTTTTATTTTCTATCAGTTGATTAATTATCTGTTGGACATCCGCATGGTTCCATATTCGTTTTTTTAATAGTTTTATTGACTCTGAATTAAATTTTTCAAAAAGATTTTCTTCAAGACTTTCTGCGTCATAATAATGCGGATTTTTTTTAATTTCCTGCAAGGCATATTCCCAATCGCTTTTGGGATATAATTTTTTCAGTTCATTTTTGAATTTAATTTTTTTTAGCCCCCTAAAATTCTTTCCTTCTTCCAGGACTTTTCTTTTATTACAAAGATCGCAGCCACTGCAAACCGCTTGTTCTGCCCCCAACGCATCCAAAAGAACTTGTCTCCTGCAGTCTTTTGTTTCCGCAAATTCCTTTAAGGCTGCTTTTCTTGAACCTGCCGGATAAGCAGAAAAATCGACAGAATCCTTTGGACTCCAGATTAGAATTGCTTTTGCAATGCTACCATCTCTTCCGCCGCGTCCAGCCTCTTGCAAATATGCTTCTGCCGTGTCCGACGGTTCTAAATGCACGACAGTTTTTATATCCTTTTTATCGACTCCCATGCCGTATGCACATGTCGCGCACAAAACACCATCTTTTGAATTGTAAAACCATTTTTCTACATTTTCTTTTTCAGATTTTTCCAGTCCTGCGTGATAAAATTTAGCAGTTTCTTGTCCAAAGCATAAATTTAATTCCAAAGCCATATCTTCAGATTTGTGTCTTGTTCCACAAAAAATAATCATAGGATGCGCTTCTCTTGCCACAAGTTTCAAAGCCATTTTCTTTTTCGCGGCCGCGTTTTCAACAAAATAATGTATGTTTGCCCTGTCACTTTCGCTTCGGACAACATGCGCCTCGCCTTCAAAAAGAATTTCAGAAACTCTTGCCAGTACAGAAGGCGAGGCTGTTGCCGTAAATGCCGTTATTACCGGCGGATTAATTTTTTTTATTACTTTTCCCAAATTTAAATAACTGGGACGGAAAGAATCTCCCCACTCGCTGACACAATGACTTTCATCAATAGCAATATGAATAATTCCCGTTTCAGCAAGCTGGTTTAAAAGGTCTTCAGATTCAAGCACTTCCGGATTCGCAAGAATAATTTTTGCACCATTCCTGATTTTTTCAAAATTTTCTTCCCGTTCTTCAGTCGACTGTCCACCTCTGAAAGTAACCGATCTCAAACTTCCTTCTTCCATTCTTCGCTGTTGATCGCTCATCAGTGCAAGCAGCGGATAAATAACTAAAGTCGGACCATCCAGCAGCAATGCCGGAACCTGAAAACACAAAGACTTCCCAGCCCCAGTAGGAAGCAGTACAATCTGCCGCCCCTTGCAAAATGAATCTTTATTTTCCGCATCCGCTTCTTTTTTTTCTTCATCCGTAAGACTTGCGTATTTTTTTTGATACTCACAGGCTTCTAGAATATTAGAAACAACTAGCCGTTGCCACGGAAACATATATCGTATTCCAAAATTTTTCCAGGCAGTTTTAGCCGCAAGATCATCAGCGTAAAGTTCATCTTCGTCGGCATCAATTCTTGTAATTTCTTCCATACTTTATTAATAGATTTGTTTTTCCATTTTTTCCGCATTTTCAGAAATTTTTTCAAAATTTATTGGATTTAAAATCATTTAAGGATATACTGATAGTACTACTATCAATACTTTTGTGATTTTTATTGGAGTTTAAAATGAAAAAAATTAAAACTTTGATTTCATATGCTGCTGCATTCGTTTTTGCCACAGCCTCTTTAAGTGCCTATGAACTTCCAGAAAACTGGTCATTCTACATTGGAACAGATATGGCTTATTACCCGCTTTCTGCAAAAATTTCTGCTAATACTTATGATCACTTTGCAACAATTACTGGTCCTTACAGTGGATTAGAAGGCCGCGTTACTGCTCACGCTGATTACAAAATTACAACACCGCTTGGTTCATCATGGCTTGTAAAAAATGCAAATGTAGTTCTTGGTTCAGCATTAGAAATTTCTCCGGTTTCCGTAAAACCTCAGTTAAGCATTTCCTTTACACCGCTTCCATTTCTTGTTTTTAGCGCAGGTGCACAGGCCGGAACAGGCTGGAATTTGTTCGGTCTTCAGGGCATGGCTGCTTACAACGGTGGGGATGGTTATGAAGATTTAACTCCGTTTAAAAATTATTTTTTAAAGTGGTGGGCACAGGGAACTTTCCAGTTTGATACAGGCGCAATTTTTGCAGGCGACTGGACACACGTAGTCCTTCAGTATTCATATCAGGTTTATTACGAAGGAATTTCCGGCGTAGATAATCAGACCGTTTGGAACTGGCAGTGTTCCGGCAACAAAGTAAACGGACTTAAAAATTATCAGTGCGGAATTATTGCTTATCAGATGCCTTTAGTTTTGTACCGTGCAGGTGTTATGTTTGAACTTGACGGATATTATGATTCTGCCGTTTACGCTAATCCAGATTACTATGGCGATTTCAAACAGATTTCCATTAGTCCTTTGGTTCAACTCAAATTTAATGAACACAACACACTTTCAATACTTTTCGGATTTTCTAGTCGCCGTGCATACAAAGTTCAGACTTCTTCAAATGCTCCAGAAATTTACGATTATACACATTCAAACAGCGTTTACACTTCTCGCGAATGGTATTTCAACAGAATTGCTTTAAGCTGGACATTCACATTCTAAAAATTTGGGGCCAGTACCGTGTGTAACTCGCCTTACGCAGTTTGGTAACCCTCAAACAAAAAAAGTGTGCAAATGGCACACTTTTTTTGTTTTGCTCGTTTGTTCATACAAACTTCGCAACTGCTTCAGCCTCGGGCCGTTTTTTTGTAAAAAATATAATTTTCCGCAAAAAAGTCAGTTCAAAGTTTTTTTTAGTCCATAATTGTAATTTCTACGCGGCGGTTTTTTGCTCTTCCAGATTCAGTTTCATTGCTTGCAATCGGCTCTGTAGAACCTTTGCCCTGAGTAAAAATATGATATTCATCGCGCACGCCAAGAATCTGCAGATAGTCTGCAACTGCCTCTGCCCGCGATTCAGAAAGTTTTTGCCGTGCGTTTACAGTTCCCCTTTCGGCACAATGTCCTGTAATCAAAAGATCATTATTGTATTCTTTCAAAAGATTTGCAATTTTTCGTAATTTTGTTTTTTCACTTGCACGCAATTTATCAGAATCAGCTTCAAACTGAATGTTTTCAATGCTGATTGTAAGTCCTTTTTCACTTTTCTGTACAGAAACATCATCAAGTTTCATTTTTTTTATGCTTTTTTCAAGTTTTTTAAGATTTTCATCATCATTTACAGAATGATATTCCGTAACCTTTCCTTCCGCTTCAGAAATGAACGTATAAGAATTTCCGTAAACATCATACATCTGAATCTGGAATTCTTCTGTGTAATGGTCAAGGTCGCCTTTTTTCTGGTCCCAGTAGATTTTTTGCTTTGCATAACCTTCCGCTCCGGCATAAAGACTGCCGCGGTAATAAGAATCCTGCTGTGCATCTTGAAAAATTTCGTAATAACATTCAATTACGTTCAGATTTTCTTCATCCCCAATGTAAGTATAATTTGCGCTAAAAGGAATTTTTACAGCCCGGTTCATATTAAAAAGTTCACAAAGGTCATGAACTTCTATTCCATCTGCCTGCCATGAATCCCCTGGTGCAACTTTATAATCTGGAAAACACGGAACATTTCGCACTGTCGGCATAAAGTCATTGTCAGGGTCAATAATTTCACCGTTTTTTGTTCTGTAAGTCTGAACTGTTGTTTCTTCCTGCTTCCATTCAAGGGTAGTGCCCTGGCGTTTTTCTGTTGTCATATAATGAGTTTCAAGAAGTGCCTTGTCGTCTTTGTCTTTTTCCAGGATAGTTGTTGCAATTCTGTTGATAAATTCAATTTTATTCACAAGACGATTATTAAAATAGGCTTCTTCGTTTACCGTTGTAATATGAACTACAGAATCACCTTTTTTTTGTTTAAACTCAAACTGAATTTTTGAATCAGCGAAAACAAGGTTAAAAAGTCCGGCACAAAGAAAAACGAACGGCATGGTAAAATTTATTTTTTTCATATAAAATATCCTTTTTCTAGAGATTTTTTTTATTATCGGGATTAGTTTTATAAAAAATCATTTTTATACGATAATAAATTTATGTATCAGTGGTTACAAAAAACTTTTCCGTTTATAAATTCAACAAATTTTACCATTTTTTTATTTTTTACCATTATTTTTTTAATTTTACTTATTATTTTTCAGAATATTCATTTTATTAAAGTCAAAAAAAATATCAGAAAAGACGCCGCAAAACGTTCCCGTGCCGTACGCGATGGGCAAATGGCAGAACAAATTGCACCTTTTCTTCCGGATTTTCCATGTCGTGCCGAAGATGCCCGTTTTTTAGGAAAACCCGTCGACTTTATAGCATTTCCTGGCCTTGAAGAAAAAAATCAGGTTGACGAAATCCTGCTTATTGAAGTAAAAACCGGTTCGTCCGTACTTTCAAACCGTGAAAAAGAAGTTTTGCAGGCAGTAAAAGACGGACGAGTCAGATATATTCAGTATAGAATAAATTAAGGGTATTTCTAAAAAAAATCATTTTCAATACTTTATTTAGAGAGCGTATCCAGTGCGTTTAAATCACCGCCAAGAAAAGCGTCACAACTTGCATAAGGCATTGGTTTTCCGCGCAAAAATCCCTGAATTGCATTGCAGTTAAATTCACTCAAGATTTTCAATTGTTCAGGACTTTCAACACCTTCGGCAATTGTTTCAAGTCCCATATTTTTTACCATTGTGATAATTGAATTTGTAATATTTGCCTGAACGCCATCGCAGTCTGTAATATTATTTATAAAGGATTTATCAATTTTAAGAGTATTTAATGGCAGTGCCTGAAGATAACTTAGAGAAGAATATCCTGTTCCAAAATCATCAAGCGAAACCCTGATTCCGAGTTTTTTAATTTGATTCAGCTTGTCAATTGCCATTTCCATATCGTTAATCATAACGCCTTCTGTAATTTCAATTTCCAGATTTTCAGGGTTGATTTCATATTTATTTATGAGACTGGAAAGTTCAGCAATAAAAGAATCTTGATTTAATTGCAACGGAGAAACGTTTACGGACATAATTCCTGCAAACTTGTGCTTTGTCTGCCAGTTTTTTAAAGTTGAAATTGCAGTATTCAAAACCCATCTTCCAATTGGAATAATAAGTCCAGATTCTTCAGCCATCGGAATAAAAACTGACGGAGAAATCTCACCTAATTCCGTGTCATTCCATCTGATTAATGCCTCAAAACCTCGCAAATTACCGGAAGTAACGTCAAACTGTGGCTGATAATATTGATTAAAGTTACATTCAAGAATCGCGTCCGTCATTTTACTTTGCAAAGTAAGGCGCTGAATGAATGCGCGCTGCATTTCTGGTTCAAAGTAAGTAAAATTATTTCTTCCGTTTTTCTTTGCATAGCGCAGAGCCATATCTGCAAAGCGGATAAGTTCTTCTTTTTGTTCTGTATTATCCGGGAAAATAGAAATTCCGCCAGAAATTCTTATATTTTCCATCAAGAATCGTTCAAAAATTGCATCAAGATAATTTGACACTCGGTCATAAGATTCGCAATCAGAAATTAAAATTAAAAATTCATCGTCACCATAACGGAAAATTCTGATAAAATCCCGCTGAAATTCCTTTAGAATTTCTGCAACATGAAGAATATACGCGTCGCCTTTTGAAGACCCCTGAGATTCGTTTATGCTCTTCATATTATCAATATCAAGAATCAAAATACCAGCATAATTTTTTGAATGACGGCAATTTTCTATAACTTCGTTAAAAATTTCTGTAAATCCTGAGCGGTTTATAAGACCCGTAAAAGGATCTTTTGTGAGCGAAGGTTTTATTTTGTTCAGATAATTTTTTTCAGAAGTAATGTCGCTTAAAACCACGATAAAAGTATCGTCGTCCGTCATTTGCAAAATAATTTTGAAATATTTTTTTATTGAGCCAGCATAAAAATCAATATTTTTGTACTGCATTCCGCATTTTACGTTTGCCGCAAGTCCCTGCCACGGAATGTCAAAATCAAAATGAGTTTTTACCTCTGACAATTTTGTGCCTTCACAAATAAATTCCGAAAAATAATCTTTCATCATTTGATTTAAAGTAACAAATTCAAAATCAACATAGTTCGGAATTTCCGGAAAATTTGAATTGTAAGGATTTGTTTGTGAAAGTTCAGGATGGGCAATAAACGCAGGGCAAGGAAGTTTGTCAAAAATAAAGTCAAAATTGTGTGTCATAATCTTCTACTTTTTAAAATAATGTTTCCCATAGAATATAGATTTTTTCTAAAATGGTCAAATTTTTCTTATTCTGGGTATCAGGCAAAAAAAATGCCGCGATGAAAATTATCCATCGTGGCATTTTTTTATGGGTATCTCTAAAAATTGCAAGTTTTAGAGGTATCCTTTATGAAAAGTTCAAGAAATTATTCAAAACGAATGTCTTGCCATAGTTTATTAAACTTGTCCAGACCTTCACCAATGTCATTTTTAAGTTCACAGTTATCCATCTGAGAAGCAGCATAAAGCGGAGTTGTAGTCATATATTTTGCAGCTTCAGGAACTATGTAGCACGGAAAATTAAAGTAATCAAGGAATTTTGCATAATTCTGAGGTTCAAGAATATAATTTATAAACTTGCAGGCTAAATCATAATGTTTTGAATCTTTCAAAATCATCATGCTGTCAACATAAGATGGACCGCCTTCTTCCGGAATAAAAAAGTCAATTGTAGAATCCCAGCGGCTTTTTTCAACTTCGCCGTAAACAACTTCTGCATATCCCTGACAGAGCCAAAAATCTCCGCTTGCAAATGATTTTCCAAAGCCTTCTGCATCAAATTTTACAAGATTCGGCTTCCATTCTTTGATTATTAAATCTGCAGCAGATTTTAACTGAGTATCATCAAGGCTGTTTACTGAACATCCCTGATGAACAAGTGCATCGCCAATAACTTCACGCATATCATCCATCATTGTTGCGTGTCCGGCAAATTTCTTATCTGCAAAAATATTCCAGCTTTTTTCATAAGAATCTTTTTCAACTTTTGAAATATTTACTGCAATTCCTGCCGCTCCGTAATAATAAGGTACTGCATATTTCATTGACGGATCGTAAGTTGTTTTTTCAAGAATCTTAGGATTTACATTTTTCATATTTGGAACGAGTGAAGAATCAATTTCACGAACCATACCCTGCTGAATCATAATTGAGGCAAAATCCTGAGAAGGAAAAACAATGTCGTAACCTTTTGCACCCGCACGAAGTTTTGAGTACATTTCTTCGTTTGAAGCGTAGTTATCAATTTTTACTGTAACGCCATATTCCTTTTCAAACTGAGCTACAACGTCTTCAGGCGTGTAATAAGTCCAATTGTAAAGGTACAATGTCTTGCCATCATCTGATGAACATGATGTAAGACCCAAAACTGCCCCAAAAAGAGCAGCACAAAGGACAAACTTAGAAATCTTTTTCATAAGTTGCTCCTTAATTGTGCAATTTTCTGTTTTTCAGAAAATTTGAGTATAAATAAAGCCTGCAACGCAAGCCTTTGGCGTCAGAAAACTGACGGATTTAACTATAAGGGTATCTCTAAAAATTGCAATTTTTAGAGGTTCCCATAACTACAAAAGTGTTGTTTATGATGTGTAAAAAATTGCATTATCGTGAAGCAGCAAAAGATTTCAGGCTTTTTCGTAAAATAATTGTGATTGTGGCAATTACTACAATAATTACAAAGGAAAGTGCATTTATTACCGGGCTGACTCCAAAACGAATCATGGAGTATACGTAAAGAGGCAGAGTTGTGCTTCCAGGACCGCTAACGAGAGCTGTAATTACGTAATCTTCCATGGACATTGTAACGCTCATCATAAAACCGGAAATGATTCCTGGCATTATTGAAGGAATAATTACTTTTACCAAAGTCTGGAATTCAGTCGCTCCAAGGTCGTGTGCTGCCTCAATAATCGAATAATCAAAATTATCAACGCGGGCACTAACCATCAGATAAACAAACGGAAGACAGAAAGTCGTGTGTGCAATAAAAATTGTAAAAAGTCCCAGCGGAAATTTTATCATGCTGAAGAAAATAACCATGGAAACACCCATAATTACTTCCGGTAAAACCATTGGCAAAAATCCGATTGTCTGAATGTAATTGCTGCCCTTGAATTTGTACCAGTTGATTCCAATCGCAGCCAGTGAACCCAAAATTGTAGCAACAAGTGAAGAACTCAGCGCAATAATAATTGTGTTTAAAAGTGCCTGCCATAAAGGTTCACTTTCCATAAAGAGTTTTTCGTACCAAACAAACGAAAATCTAGTAAAGTTTGTGTCTTTTGATTCGTTGAATGAATAAAAAACTATTACAAAAAGCGGAACAAACAGAAATAAAACTGTAAGAATCAGTACAAGTTTTGAAAAACTGAACGGTTTATTTCGTTTTTTCCACTGACGGCTTGCATGCCGTGAATTTTCTGTATTAATTTTTTTATCTAAAAATAATTTGAACGGATTTCTAAATTTTACACCAGTCATTTTTTTCCTCACAAGAAAAAATCCTAAACATTTGTAACAGCGTTTGCTTCAAAAGTTTTTGCCAGATTCTGAGCTTTAAGGGAATCTGCAAGACTTGAACCATCTGAAACACCTGAATCTTCTTTTGCGGAAGATTTTTTGAGGCTAGCTTCTTTTTTGCTTGTTGTAAGCATCCACAAAATTGCAGCCATAGAAACAATTGTAATGATAACGCTGAATGCAGAGGCAAGTGGCCAGTTTCTTACTTTTTGAACCTGATCCACAATGATATTTCCAAGCATATAACTGTCTTTTCCACCAACTAACTGAGGAATTGTGTAGTTACCAAAAATCGGAATAAATGTGAAAATCAGTGCAGAAATAATGCCGGACTTGATTCCCGGAAGCAGAATTAAAAACATTGACTGCTGTTTATTTGCTCCCAAATCGCGCGACGCTTCCAAAAGACTAAAGTCAAAACGATCAACTGCCGTAAAAACCGGAAGAATTGCATATGGAAGATACATGTAAACGCTTACAAGAATTACCGCACCCTGAGAAAACATAAATTTTTTTGGAATATATGGACTAGCAGGATTAAATCCGTGGAACAAATCATAGAAAAACTTGAACGTGCTATTCAAAAGTCCGTTATCACCAAGAATTGTCATCCAGGCAAAAATTCGGATAAGGCTGTTTGTTAAAAATGGTACGATTATCAAAATCAGCCACAAAGTCTGATTTTTACTACGTGCCATTGCATAACCGCACGGAATTGCAATCAAAATTGTGATAAGTGTAGAAATTACGGTAATCCAGAGAGTTCTTAAGAAAATTTTGCCGTAAGCAGAAGAAAAAATCTGCAAATATGATCCGAACGTAAAGCCCGATTTTGTGACCATATTTCCATTTTCGTCCATTTTTTTTACAACAAATTGAACGCCTCCGTAAACATCTCTTGTTAAAAACGAATATACAACAATAATTGCCAGAGGAATTATAAAAAATACCGAAAACCAGATTCCCATTGGCCAGGCATAAACAGGACCTGGGTTTGATTTTTTAAATTTATTTGAATAAGCCTTAGACGCAGCCTTTAACTGCGCTGACTGTGCAGATTCTTTTTTGTTGTTTTTCAAAGTCTAAATCCTTATAAAGTCCCGGAAAAATTCCGGAGATAATGGGTATCTCTAAAAATTGCAATTTTTAGAGGTTCCCTAATCTTTATTTGTTAATATCTTCAACAATATAACCGTCTTCTGAAGACCAGGAAATATAAACTGTATCTTTCCAGGCAATTTCAGGACCATCATCAAGATAATTTGTATGCTGTTTGAAAACTTTTACAATTGTGCCGTTTTCAAGACGAACATAGAATTTTGACTGAAAGCCTGTATATACAGGTTCTTCAACAATACCTTTAAAGACATTGATGTCTTTTCTGCCACCAACGTTAGGAATCTCTGTTGTAATACGGATTTTTTCCGGACGGATTGTAAATGCAACCTTCTGACCTTTTTCTGTCTGTTCATAATCTGTAACCAGAATATTTTTGTCTTCCTCTCGTGTTGTCTGAGTGTCACCTGGAAGCGGTGTCTGAGTTCCAAGTGCAGGTGTATTCAGAGTAACATTGTATTCTGTGCCGGTTTTTCCTTGAAATTCATCACACTGAATGACTGTCGATTCAAAGAGGTTAGTTTCTCCAATGAACTGAGCAACAAACTGAGTCGCTGGCTGTTCATAAATTTCGTACGGAGTTCCAACTTGAAGAACGTGTCCGGAATTCATAACTGCAATTCGGTCAGAAACTGCAAGTGCTTCACTTTGATCATGAGTTACATAAATAAATGTAATTCCAATCTTGTCGTGAAGAGCATCAAGGTCAAGAAGAAGATTTGCACGGAGTTTTGCATCAAGTGCAGAAAGAGGTTCATCAAGAAGAAGAACTTTCGGTTCATTAATCAATGCACGGGCAATAGCTACACGCTGTTTTTGTCCTCCTGAAAGCTGATTCGGTTTTTTGTTAATATGCTGCTCCAGCTGAACCAAATGAACATACTCACGTACGCGTCTGTCAATTTCGTCTTTAGGAACTTTCTGAAGTCTCAAAGGAAAAGCTACATTTTCGTAAACCGTTAAGTGAGGAAAGAGTGCGTAAGTTTGAAAAACAGTATTTGAATGTCTTTTATTCGGAGGAAGACCAATGATGTTTGTGTCATCAAAAAGGACTGCTCCAGAATCTGGAAATTCAAAACCAGCAATAATGCGGAGCAAAGTTGTCTTGCCGCAACCAGAAGGACCAAGTAATGAGAAGAACTCACCCGGTTTAATAACAAAATTGATGTCATCCAGGGCAACAAAGTCGCCGAATCTTTTGGATACATGATCAATGGTAACCTGACTTTGTTTCAATTCAAGTAACCTCTTAAAAAAAAATAAACCGCACATACATGCAGGAAACTAAAAAAAAGCCCCAGTCCCAGCTGACAGTTGTCCCGCGGCTATTCAGATGCCACCGGCTTTTTTTTGTCGGAAGTGTAAAATACACCTCTTAAACGCGACTTTAAGTTTTTTATAAGGGAATCTCTAAAAATTGCAATTTTTAGAGGTAACTCTGCCTATAATCAGGAGCACGCAAAAAACTGAAGTTTTCTTTGTTTTCCAGCATAAAAATCCTTAAATTCGGCTTTTCTGTAACGATAACGATGAAGTAAATAGATAAAATAGTCAATCATTAATTTTAATAAATTCAAAAAAAATCAGATGAGGAAGAAATAAAAAATCACTATAATTGCCACATGCTTTTTTCTAAAAAATGTGTCAGCCAGGCTTTTAAAAATTCAATTCCGGTGTTTTTTGGTTATATCGCGCTGGGAATTGCATACGGAATCCTTGTCGTAGAAAAAAATTATCCGTGGTGGCTTTCGCCACTTTCAGGGCTTGTGCTTTATACCGGAACCGGCCAGTTTGCTGCAATAGGACTTTTTGCTGCGGGAGCGAGTTTACCGGTCATTTTAATTACAGAATTTTTGATTGGAATTCGTCATATTTTTTACGGACTTTCTTTGATTACAAAATTTTCTGGTCTAAAAGCATATAAACCGTATCTGATTTTTGCACTCACAGATGAAACTTATTCCATTTTAACAACCATTGATGTACCTGACGGAATAGAAAAGAGCTCTTTTTATTTTTGGATTTCTGCTTTTGATCAATTTTATTGGATTGCAGGAAGTACAATCGGGGCATTAATAGGAACTTTAATTCCTTTTGATTTTGCTGGCGTTGATTTTGCACTTACGGCACTATTTGCGGTCCTTCTTGTAAATCAGATTAAAAAAACAAAAGACTGGATTTCTGTTTTATGCGGTGGAATTTCAACTTTTCTTGCAATAATTTTGTGCAGAGTTTTGAACAAAAACGGTATTTTGCTGGATTCAAGCAATATTCTTCTAGTTGGAATGGCCGCAGGTCTTGTCGTCATGACCGCAATAAAATCGCACAGCTTATTAAAATCTGAAAAATCAGAATTAACAGAAAAGGAAATAGAATAATATGGAAAATACAAGTTTATCAGTTTTATCAGCCATAATTATAACTTTACTTTCTGCCTTGATAATAATTTTTGAAAGGGCATTTCCATTCTTGATTTTTGTAAACCGAAAACCGCCAAAAATCATCAGTTTTATAGAAAAATGCATTCCGCCTCTTATTATGGCGTGCCTCTTAGTTTACAGCCTGAAAGACTTGAATTTTCTCGCTGGTTCTGCAAATTATTTACCGGCAATTATCAGTCTGGTCGTTACAGTCGCTCTACATTTATGGAAAGACAACAGCCTCTTAAGCATCTTCGGTGGCACAATTTTGTACATGCTCTTAATCCGTGTGATGTAGGTGAAAAAAAATCTGCACAAGCGCAGCGCGGAAGCCTTTTTTTCAGGGCGGGTTCTCGTCGAAGTATTCCGAAAGTAGAAAATATCTCGCGTATATTTTCTCAAACAATTCAATATTTTAAAAAATGTTAAGATACAATCTTCCTCAAAACTCTTTTTCAAAGCGCATACTCAAAAAAATAATTTTTACATCGGCACGTCAAAAGTTGAAAAGCGTCCTGTTCTAGAGTAGAATAAAATTCACAAATTTTATCAAAATTATGGGGAAATCAAAATGAACAATTTTATTTTTTTAGGACCACCGGGAGCGGGCAAAGGCTCTTTAGCAGTAAAAGTTAAGGAAGAATATAAAATTCCACATATTTCAACTGGTGACATTTTCCGTGCAAATATCAAGGCACAGACTCCGCTTGGAATAAAAGTTAAGGCAATCATCGATTCTGGTTCGCTCGTAAGTGACGACTTGACTTTTGAACTTGTAAAAGACCGTCTTGCTCAGGACGATTGCAAAAACGGTTACATTCTCGACGGTTTTCCGCGCACAATTCCACAGGCAGAAATGCTTGAAAGTCTTGGCGTAGAACTTAAAGTTGTAAATTTTGAAATTAAGGACGAAATTGTAATTAAACGTCTTTCTACACGACGTGTTTGCAAGTCTTGCGGTGCAAATTACAATATTCTTACCCTTAAGCCAAAAGTAGAAGGCATTTGCGATTCTTGTGGTGGCGAACTTTATCAGCGCGACGACGATAAACAGGAATCAATCCTTCACCGAATGGACGTTTACCGCGAACAGACTCAGCCTTTAATTGATTTTTACAAGGCAAAGGGAAAAATCACAAATCTTGACGCTTCAATTGAAACTTCAGACCTGCTCAAGATTTTTGAAGAAAAATTCCCACGTTAGTTTTTTCCGGGCGTTCCCCTGCTTTTAGCAGGGTCAGGCTATCCGCACTTCCGCTGGCGCTTCAAACGCTTCGCGTTCGCCTGCGGCGGTGCTTCTATCCTTAACGCGCTGGCGCAAAAACTTTTACCCTCTCTCCATTATTTTACCCCAATGATTTCCGTTTCTGATTTTTACAAAAAAATTTTTGGACAAAAAGTTTATAAAATTTCACTTGATGCTGGCTGCACTTGTCCAACCCGTGATGGTTCAAAAGGAAAAGGTGGCTGTATTTTTTGCAGTCAGTCAGGCAGCGGAGACTTTGCTTCAAATAAAAAGCTTTCCATAACAGAACAGGTAGAAAACGCAAAACTTCTTGTAAATCGCAAATTTTCCCGCGCAAGTGCAAGAGGAATAGAAACTCAAAAAAAATACATCGCATATTTTCAGAATTTTACAAACACTTACGGCAATCCTCAAAAACTTTTAAGAAAATATCAGGAAGCACTTTTGTGCAAAGATGTACTGGGGCTTGCAATTGCGACGCGTCCAGATTGCCTAAATCCAGAAATTTTAAGCGGAATTGCAAAGCTTTCTCAAAAATATTTTATTCAATTAGAATTAGGTTTTCAGACAAGTAACGAAAAAACGGCGGAATATTGCCGCCGTGGTTTTCCAAATTCAGTTTATGAAGACGCCGTAAAAAAAATTACCGAATTTTCCGATGGCAAAATCCACATTGTAACTCATTTAATTTTTGGTCTTCCTGGTGACAGCGATGATGATATGGAAAATTCTGTAAAATACGTTTGCAACGTAAATCAAAATAAAAACTGGGGAATAAAAATCACGTCTTTGTACATTTTAAAAAACACAGATTTAGAAAAAGAATTCCTGCAGAAAAAATTTAACGCTTTAAGCGAAGAAAAATATCTTGAATTATTAAAAACGGCACTTTCAATTTTGCCTCAAAATGTCGTGATTCATCGTCTTACCGGCGACCCTCCAAAAAATCTCTTAATTGCCCCTCAATGGACTGCAAACAAAAGGGAAGTTTTAAACAGAATTCAGCAGATTTTTAAGTAGAGCACAGTCTTTCAAAAAACTAATTTTTAGAAACAGTCTTGATTGACCCCATTTTTATGCGTTTTTCGCGGGTGTCTTCAAGTTTTAACTTTAAAGCTTCAGTATTTTCGGTTTGTATCAGATTTTTAAAATCATCCATTTGTTTTTCAAAATTATTAATGTGCTGAACCAGTTTTTCTTTGTTACTGATAAAAAGCTCTGTCCACAAAGGAGCATTTATCATTGCAATTCTAGTTAAATCTTCAAAACTTCCGCCACCAAACGCCGTAATTTGTTCATCTTCGGCAGATTCAACAAGTGCACTGGCAATTACGTGGCACAATTGCGAGGTAAATCCAATTTTATAGTCGTGAGTGTCGCAATCCGTTTCTGTAATTCGTGTAAATCCCATTTCTGTAATCAGGGATTTTATGATTTCAAGATTTTCAGGTTTATTAAAAGGTTGTGGCAACAAAATATAATTATGATTTATAAAAAATTTTGCAGAAGAATTCACATATCCTTCTTTTTCTCCCCCTGCCATCGGATGGCCAATTATAAAATCTGTGTCAGGACGCAAAAGATTGGGAAGTGTATTTTTTAAAATTCCTTTTACTCCGCTGATATCCGTAACAATGGCACCACTTTTAAAAAATAGTCGGTTTGTGCGCAAAAAATCAAGTGTCGCATGCGGATAAAGACAGATTATAAGAAAATCACATTCAGGAAGCATTTTGCACACTTCGTTAGCGTTGAATCCTTTGTCAATTACACCTTCGTTTAAGGCTTGCTGTAAACTTGCAGAAGTGTTGTCGCATGCAAGAATCCTGCCGGCCGCATTTGCCTGGCACAAAATATTATCTCTGATGGATTTTGCAAAGGAACCGCCCATAATTCCAAGTCCGACGATTCCGTATATCATGTCCTTTAATTTTTTCATTATCTTCTGTTTCTCTGCGAACGGTTTGAACGGCTTAAAACAATCAGTAAAAGTCTGAGTAAACTCAAAACGCTTGATAATGCACTGGCAACGTAAGTTAAGGCTGCCGCATTTAAAACTTTTCTGGTAGATTTGATTTCTTCTTCATCAAAAACGCCGGTTTTTTTAAGAATCACAAGTGCTCTGTGCGATGCATTAAATTCTACAGGGAGTGTTACAATGTAAAAAAGAACCGAGGCAGCGTATAAAATCAATCCAATGTAGGCAATCAACTGAAAAAGACTTGTGTAAGAATCTGATTGAATACCGGCAGAAAATGCTACGCTACCGATTGCAAGAAGCGGCCCCATTTTTGACCCAAAGTTCGCAACTGGAACAAGTGCGCGTCTTATTATGAGTGGCGGATACTTTTTTCTATGCTGAATCGCGTGTCCTGTTTCGTGGGCGGCAACTCCAATTGCGGCAATTGATGTACTTTGGAAGGTTGAATCACTTAAACTTAACACTCTTGTAAGTGGATTGTAATTATCCGTAAGACTTCCGCCGATGTGTGCAATTTTTACGTCTTCAATTCCATTTTTTTTAAGCAGAAACTGGGCGGCTGCGGCACCAGAAATGCCTTTTCTTGACGGAACTTTGCTGTACTTTGCAAAACGGCTTTTTACCATCATCTGAGCAATTACACCAAGTAAAATTGCCGGCAAAATAAAAATGATGTAAGTGATGTCTATTGGAAAAATATTTGAACCAAAATACATAATTTACCTCTCGCTAATTTTTATGGCTCTCTCTAAAAATCATTTACAATGCTTTATTTAGAGAGAGTTTCGAGTTTTCTTTCGTTACATCTAAAAATTGCAATTTTTAGATGTTCCCTTATTTTTTTTCTAAATCAAAATTTTTTAATCCACGTTTAAACTGAGGAACACGGGCATAAGTAATTTCGTCCCAATCTGTGCGGTCGCCGCGTTTTAAAAAGTGATAGGCTACACCGGCAATCATGGCTCCATTGTCTCCGCAGAGTTTTAACGGCGGAAAGATGCATTTTAAATCTGTGCGTTCTGCAAGAATCGACCGTAATCTTGAATTTGCCGCAACTCCTCCCCCTGCAACAACAGTTTTTAGACCAGTATCTTCAACGGCGCGGAAAAGTCGGCTCGTGAGAGTTTTGCAGGCTGTTTCCTGAAATGCGGCGCACATATTTTCCGTAGAATGTTCATAACCTTCGTTCCAGAACATATCGCACTGATGAATTACGGCAGTCTTTAGTCCGCTGAATGACATATCGTAGCGATGTTCTTCTCCGTCAAGGTGCGGAACCGGAAAAGTTGCAGATTTTGCTTCGCCTTTTTTGGCAAGATTATCAATAATCACTCCTCCAGGATAGCCAAGTCCGTAAAATTTACTTACTTTATCAAAAGCTTCACCAACCGAATCATCAACGGTGGTTCCTAAAACTTCAAGATTATCAAAATTATTAACTTTACAGATAATAGAATGTCCACCGCTTACTAAAAGTCCCAGGTAAGGATAGGGAATATCATTTACAAGATGAGCCGCATAAAGATGACCCAGCATATGATTTACGCCCAAAAACGGTTTTTTGCATGCCCACGCAAGAGTTTTTCCAAAAGTAAAACCTACCATCAAAGACCCCATAAGTCCGGGGCGGTTTGTTGCAGCAATTGCATCCACATCATCAAGATTTAAATTTGCTTCTTTCAGAGCCTGTTTTACTACCGGTAAAATCCATTCAGCGTGTTTACGACTTGCAATTTCTGGTACAACGCCTTTATAAATCTGATGAAAAGGAATTTGAGTTGCCACAACATTACTCAAAATTGTTTTTCCGTCTTCTACAACGGCACAGGCTGTTTCGTCACAAGATGATTCAATTCCTAAAACTTTCATATTAAAATTTTCTTCCTTTGCATTTGCTTACAGTGGTAAAAGTATAGCCCTTTGATTTTAATTCCGGATAAACTTCATTCAGAAATTCCGGCAGAAAATTTGCAGACCATATATGTCCAATCATTATAACAACACCATTTTTATTGGCAATATCAAGATTTTTTCTGAGTTCCTTAAGTGCATTCTCCTTTGTTTTTTCATTATCCAGGAAATTTCCGTTCCGTTCATAATAAGAATATCCAAGTTCATGACACACATAAGGAACCTGAGTGTTAACGTTTGTTCTAGAATCAAGAAAATAAATGCCTTGAGATTCCGCAACTTTTAAGATAATTTCCATTTTTTCGGCATCTGCGGTAATTGCAGAACCTTCGTGATTGTTAAGACCTGCAATTGGGGCAAGTTCGTTAATATTGTAAAAAAGCGTATTTTTTATTTCATCTTCCGACATTTCCGGCTTTATTGCGCCAGGACCTGGATTCACGCTTGAATTTATAGCCTGCATAGGCTGATGAAGCATCAATTCCTTACCGGCGGCTCTGACTGCTTTTGCTGATTCCGCAGAATGTGCAAGGCGAGGCAGAACTGCAACCGTTATCGGAAACGGAAGTTCCAGAAATTTTTGCAGTTGATTAAGATTTTGTCCGCCGTCGTCAAATAAAAATACAAGTTGCGCGTCATTCACCGCTGACGGGAAATTATACGACGCAGATTTTTCAGAATTTTCTGATTTTTGATTTTCTTTTACAGCAGGCGTTGTTTTTTTACTTTCAGTTGAATTTTCAGTTTTTTGAACTTGATTTTGTGATTTTTTTTCTGTCACAGCATCAAGTTTTTGTACTTTTTTTGAATTTTCCGTAGTTGTTTTTGAATTATTTTTTGTTTCCGGAGCAGTTTTTTGTTTTTCAAAATCCGATTTTTGAGATTTTTTTACTTCGGCACTTACTGACTTTTCAGAATTATTTTTTTTACTTTCAGAACTTTTTTCAGATTTCTTTGGAGCCACATTTTTTTGAGGATTTTCCGTTTTGGAATTTTCAGTTTTTGAATCAGATTTTTGGACAAAACGTTCTGCAACGCTTGTATTTTCGCCCGGATTTTTGTTTTCAGGGATTTTAGCCGTCACAAAAAGCAAAATCATGCAGACTGCAATAATTGCCACACACAAAAAAATAATTTTAATTGCCGGAATATGGACTTTTCCTTTTTTCAGTTTATTTTTTTTAGATTTGTTAGACTTGCGAGGCATGGTTTAATTTTATTCTTTTCTTACAGAGTTTTCAATTAAGGGCATCTCTAAAAAAAATCTTCGCTTTTGACATCTTTCAATAAAAAATGTATTTTTGAAGAAACTAAAAATAAAGGTGTAAAATATGTACATTACTTGTCTTGATCTTGAAGGTGTTTTGGTTCCAGAAATTTGGATTGCTTTTGCCGATGCAGTGGGAATTCCAGATTTACGCCGTACAACTCGTGATGAACCTGATTACGATAAATTGATGAAATTCAGACTTGAAATTTTAAAAGAACATGGACTTGGCTTAAAAGAAATTCAGGATACAATCAGAAAAATTGATCCACTGCCGGGTGCAAAAGAATTTCTTGATGAATTGCGTTCATTCTGCCAGACAATTATTATCAGCGATACATTCAGTCAGTTTGCCGCTCCTTTGATGGAAAAACTCGGTCAGCCGACAATCTTCTGCAATACTCTTGAAGTTGCAGAAAATGGCGAAATCACAGGCTTTAAAATGCGCTGTGAAAAAAGCAAACTCACGACTGTAAAGGCTCTTCAATCAATCGGCTTTGAAACTATTGCTTCCGGCGACAGTTTTAATGATCTTGGAATGATTCAGGCTTCAAAGGCAGGTTTTTTATTCCGTTCTACAGAAAAAATCATCAAAGATTATCCGCAATTCCCTGCATTTACAGAATATGATGAACTTTTGAGTGCAATCAAAAAAATTGTGCTATAATCAGGGCATCTCTAAAAAATCATTTCCAATGCTTTTTTAGAAATGTCCATAATAAAAAAGTAAATATGTGTGTAACTAAAGAGTATTAGAACTTTTTTTACACGAAAGATTTTTTTTATAAGAGAGGTGAATTTATGAAAAAATTGATTGCTGTTATGGCTACGACCGTTATATGTGCAAGTTCAACTTTCGCTCTTGGTCTTGGATTTGGTGCCCGTGGATTTTTGGGATCTGAATTAACTTCTTCGACTATTGCAGAAGTCGGAACCGAATTAAAGAGTTTTAATCTTGATAAAACTTTTAATTACGGTTTTGGTGCTTATGCAGATTTGTCATTGCTTGGTGGACTTGGAATTCAGGCAGAAGCAAATCTTACCTATGGTACAGTAAAGCTTTCTGATACAGCCAGCGCTACTAGTTATGAAGCATGGAATATTGATGTTCCTTTAATGCTTTGGTTGAATCAGGATATTGGAAAATTTGCGGTGGGACTTGGTGCCGGTCCGAATTTTGCAATCAGCATTCCAACTTCAGGATACAAAGAAGCAATGGCTGCTGCCGCTCAGGATTTTAAAAACAAACAGTTCAATATTGGTGTTGCAGTAGGACTTGACGTTAAATTCTATCCTACAGACCATTTTGGTATTGTTCTTGGCGGTCGTTACATCACAGATTTTACAACAACAAATGCAAGCAGCACAGTACGGAAAGATGTTGAATTTACACGAAAATCTCTGTACGCAAACGTCGGCGCAGAAATAAAATTGTTCTAATTCGTACGCAATTATTTTAGCAGGAAAGGGCAGACTGAAATATTCGGTCTGCCTTTTTTTTGTGCCTGATAGCGTGCATTGCCGGTGTTCACGCTTGATTTTCGTTGTCTAAAACTTCACTTTACATCCGAGTGTTAAACTTATTCCCGGCATAGGATAATCTTCAACGGTTTCATAATCCCAGTTCAAAACATTATCTATCTTCAAATAAGGTTTTACTTTCTGCCATTTTGTACATTCTGCGCTCAAATTCAGCAAAACGTAAGGCTCAAGATAATACAAATTCTTATTTGAAGTGTAGCGTCTGCCAGTGTAATTTACGTTTGTCGTCAAAACCGCATATTTTAAGTTAAAAACCGCTGTCAAACTGGCTGTCAAATCCGGTGTCCACATAATTTTTTTGCCGTAAGTCAGATTATTATTTTCGTTCAAAAGTCTTGTAAAAAGATATTCCGCACTGCCAGCCAAAATTATTTTTTCATCCAAAAAAGATTTTTTGAAATTCAAATCCGCACCAAAATAAAACGCCGACGAAACATTCTGAGGAGTCCATTTTCCACTGTCATCCGGTGCCCACTGAATTTTACTTTCATAATAATTTGTAAAAAGAGTAAAGCTGAACGGAAAGTATTTATTTTCTGTCATAAAAGTAATTTCTCCGCCAATTCCTTTTTCAGGCTTCAAATCAGGATTCCCAGAATAAGAATTGCCCTCCCAGTATAAATCGTCCATATTCGGAAATTGAACCATTCTATATGTGTTTATCAAAATACAAAAATCAAAAAATTTTGCACTAAAACCAATTTTTGGCGTAAAAGCAAAATTTGAACCGCAAATTTTAATTCCAATCGGAATACTCAAGGCAAAATGGCGGTTAAATTCAATTTTTGAAGTTTCGTTCAATGCAAAACTAAACTGATTGTGTTTTCCATCATTACTAGAATCAAGATGAACAAAATCCACAGTCAAACCGGCAGTTTCAGTAAATTTCACAGTTTTTCCGATTTCAAAAAAATCAGTTCTAAGACAGTATTTTAAAGTGTCAATAAAGTGCTGACTATTTTCTCCAATTGAATCATAAAAACGCACATCTTTTAGCCACGCAAAAGAATTTTCCATCTTAAAAAGATTAAAACAGTTCGGAATTTCAAAATTCAAAATCAGTTTATTGTTAAAATCCTTTTGCTTTCCCGTAACAGTTTCAGTTTCTTTTCCAGGAGTATTTTTATTTCCGGCATAAAATAAATCAGAAGCGGTGAAAGAATTTCCGTTTTTAAAATAATGTGAAATTTTTAAATCCGCGTTGCCGTCAATAACTTCGCTGTTTTTTTGCGCCACAACGTTTCCTTTGTCATTTTTGTAAAGAAAATGATTTTGAGCAAAACTTCCTTTAAGTCCGCCCTGCAAAAAAGTATTTTCGCCGGTTTTTACATTCCAGCCAAGATTTTGAAAAAAACTGTCCACTGGAACATTTTTATAAAAGTAAGTTTTTATTGCAGAATCACTGAAAAATTCATTTTTTTTGTGCGTTTTTTTAGTCGTAATGTAAACCACGCCGCCAACCGCACCTTCATCCGTCACATTTTCGCTGAATCCGCCCTTAATAATTTCAATTTTTTCAATATCTTCTATATTTAGGCTCGTAAAATCAAAAGTTCCGTACTGGGCATTGTTCACGCATATTCCGTCAAGAACAACGCGCACTGTTTCGTCCGTAAATCCTCGCAGCGAAGGATTTTTCTGCAAACCGTAAGCACCGTACTCCAGAATCTGAATTCCCTGGGCAGTTAAAAGCGACGCCACATCATTTACATGCAGACTTTCAATATCTTCTTTATAAAGTGTAATTTTATTTTCAGTTACAACGGGGTCAAGAAAAACCGTAATTTCCGGCAAAAGGATTAAATCTTCGCTATAAAGTCTGAAGAGACAAAGGAATATAAAAAGAAAATTTATAAAAACTTTTTTTCTAAGCATAATTTTTATTTTTTTAGGGCATCTAAAGTCCCACCGGCCTTGCGCAGTTCGCTACCGCTCAAAATCCTCGGTGTGCAAATGGCACACCTGCGGGTTTCAGGAAAGTTTGTTCAAACAAACCTTCCTGCTGCTCCACGCCGGGCCCGTAATTTTTCGTAAAAAATTAAATCCAAAAACCTCAGGAGTTTATTGTTTTACACATTCAGAATACCAGGTAAAATATCCATTATCTACAGTAAATTCTGTTTTTGCTTCCTCAAGACTTTTTGTAGAAGTTCTACCGCCATCTTTATAAGCTCCAGAAATTTTTACACTGTTTGAAGTTAAATCCTTAAAACTAACTGCGTACCATTTTCCTACATCAGGTGCATTTTCAGAATAAGTCCAGTCTCCACTTTCAGATGTCATATAAGCTTTTGTGTATATAAAATAGAGGTAACCAGCGGTGCAAGAATCATCTGTATAATTTATTTCAAGGTTTTTACCCTCGTAATAAAGGTTAGAAAATGTTTTTTCTTCTGTGTCGACTATGTAAGTTTCATACTCTGTAACCCATGTTCCGTTGATGGTTCCTGTATCAGCATTTTGCTGACATCCTGTAAAGAATAATGATGTTACAAAAGCCAATGTTAAAATCAGCTTTGCCCAAAAAAACTTTGAGTTTTTCATAATGTTCTCCAGAAGCCGGTTCTGCGCAGCTTCTAAAATAAAAGTTTGCCTTCCATACGGAAAAGCAGGACAAAATGTCCGCAGTTACCAGAGTTTCCTGACTTTCTGTGCGGATTATGTCTTCCCAGTTTCCCAGTGACATTTTTATAATCCGTTTTTTTTTAGAGATGCCCTATACAGACTACAGTTGCGCATCCAGTTCAGGCTTTAGACCTGATTCCACTGAAATAACTGCTTTTGAGTATAACAGATTTTAAATAAAAATAATTGTAACAGTTCACTTAAATCATAGTTATATTTATAAAGTGTACCTCTAAAAATTGCAATTTTTAGAGATACCCTAAATAAAGGGGCAGAAAAGAACTCCTTAAGATTGTAATTTTATAAGAGGTGATAATATGATGAAATTCAGAAAAATTATGGCAGTTTCGCTGTCATTACTGATGACAGCCGGTCTTTTTGCGGATCCTCCTGCTGCAAAAAAATCAAATTCGGATCTTGCAATTGTAGAAGCATTCCAAAATACATTTCGCTCAGTTTCGGATTCAATGCTTCAGGCAGTTGTTGAAGTTGACGTTACGGAAAAGAAGACCTATCAGGATCCTTTTGAAAATTTTGGCTGGCCTTTTGGTGATTTTTTTGGAAACAATAACAGAAGTAGAACTCCAAAAGAATATGAATCAAAAGGACTTGGTTCAGGTGTAATTGTGCGCCACACAGGAAATACTTTTTATGTTTTGACAAACAATCACGTGGCCGGCACGGCAACAACAATCACAGTAAAATTAAACGATAAACGTGAATTTGATGCCAAACTCGTTGGTTCTGACGAAAGAATGGATATTGCACTACTTTCTTTTGAATCTAATGACAAGACAATTCCTGTTGCAGAATTGGGCGATTCGGACGCCGTTCAGCCGGGAGATATTTGTCTGGCATTTGGTGCACCGCTTGGCTTTAGTCAGTCTGTAACTCAGGGTATAGTTTCTGCAGTTGGAAGAAATCAAAGTCAGATGTCTTCTATCAGCGATTATATTCAGACAGACGCTGCAATCAATCAGGGAAATTCTGGTGGTCCGCTTGTAAATATCTACGGTCAGGTTATCGGAATTAACACTTGGATTGCTTCTCAGTCTGGTGGTTCTGTAGGTTTGGGCTTTGCAATTCCTATCAATAATGTAAAAAGCGCAATAGATTCTTTCATTAAAAACGGAAAAATCGCATACGGTTGGCTTGGAGTTTCTTTACTTGATTCTACTGCAGAATATAAAAAGGAACTTGGCGTAGAAAATATCAACGGTGCCTTTGTTGCAGAAGTTTTCCAGGGTTCACCGGCATATAAAGCTGGAATCAAGGCCGGCGACTATATCATCAAGATGAACGGAAAAGATGTAAAATCTGTAAATCAGCTTGTACGCGATGTAGGAAACATTGCCGCAGGAACAACCGCAAAGTTCAATGTAATCCGTGGTGGTAAAACCCTGCCGGAAATTTCTGTAAAGATTGATGAACGCAAAGATGATGTTGAAAAGTCAAACAATAAACTCTGGCCGGGCTTTATTGCTTCTCCGTTGAATGACGAAGTGCGCAAAGAACTCAATATTGATGACAAGAGAGTAAAGGGAGTTGTTGTTTCTAATGTTCAGGAAAGATCTCCTGCCGCAAGTTTAAGACTTCAGAATGGCGATGTAATTACCGCAGTAAACGGTAAAAAAGTTTCTAACCTTGCAGAATTCTATAGTGAACTTGCAAATGCTACAAAATCTGTAAATTTTGATGTTTACACAAACGGTAATACAATTGTTACAGGAACATACAGATTTTAGTGGAGCATCGTACTACAAAACAAACCGGTGACGAAGGTGAAGAACGTGCTGCAAATTTTTTGCAGGAAAAAGGATATAAAATTACTGCTCGCAAATGGCGGACAAGAGAAGGTGAAATTGATATAATTGCAGAAAAAGATGATTATCTGGTTTTTGTGGAAGTAAAAACCTTGCCGAATGCAACTTATGATATGCTTAAAAAAGTTTTAAATTCACAGAAACAGCAGAGAATTGTAAAAACTTCTAAATGTTTTTTGTTAAATCATCGAGAATATATTAGCAGTTACATAAGATATGATGTGATTGTACTTGATATGCAGGGCTTGCCTTCTGTTTATCATATTGAAAATGCATTCTCGGAAGAATGAAAATCAGAAAGTGGGAGTTTTTATGATTTCTGGTGGAAAATCATCTTCAGCTGCAACTCTTGTACTGGAAAAAGAGCAGGATTACGAGCTGTCACCGCGTTTACTTGAATTGCGGGAAAAAATTAAAAGTCAGGAATATCTTGAAAATGCTATTCTTAGAATTGCCACGGTAATAAGTGGCAGGTTGCTTGAAGATAACGAGGAACTGAAATTCAGAGATTAGATTTTCTGTCTAGTGGCTAAAATCAGGAAAAAGAAATGGATAGAAATCGCCGACATAAAAAAAACAATCAGAACTGGAAAGCTCAAAAAAGTCAGCAGGCAGTTGAGCGCAACGTTCCCCCCGTTGATGAACCGAAAAAAACGTTTCATTTTAATGGTTCAAACTATGTAGGCGATAAAGAAACAAAGCAGGCAATTCTTGAAATTAAATGCCGGGAGGTAATTTGCCCGTGTTGTGGTCAGCAGATTACTGATATTGCAAGCGCACTTACAGATAAAGAAACTCAAAAACCGGCTCATTTTGAATGTGTTTTAGAAAAAGTTTCTTCTGCGGAAAGTTTGGGCGAAAACGAAAAAATCGCTTACATTGGACAGGGGCGTTTTGGAATCCTTTATTTTGAAAATCCGCGTGATCAACGAAAATTTACTATAAAAAAAATAATTGAATGGGAAGAGCGCGATAAAGTTTCGCCGTGGCGCGCCGAACTTAGTGAACTTTACAGTAAAGTAAAATAAGGGAACCTCTAAAAATTGCAATTTTTAGAGATGCCCAGAATTTTTACAAGAGGTCGTGAATGCGGCCTTTTTTTTTTGCTAAAAGGATTTTTATATGGAAATTACAGTTTTGTGCAAAGTTGTAGATAATTTTGGTGACATAGGAGTTTGCTGGCGGCTTTGCATGCAGTTAAAGAAAAAATATCCGGAAATAAAATTAAATCTTGTGGTTCAGGGCTTGGATTCCTTTAAAAAAATCTGGAATGAGGTTCGTAAAACGTTTTCTTTCCAAAAAATCTGCGGAATTAACGTTTATGACTGGAATAATTTTGATTTTTGCTACAAGGAATTTTCAGAAAATCAAAATCGTCTGCAAGTAATTTTGGAATGTTTTCAGTGCGGACGTCCTGATTGGCTTGAAAAAATCCTTTTTGACGATGATTTAACACATACGGTTCAAATTATTATGATTGACTACCTTACCGCAGAAAAATATGCTGAGGATTTTCATAAACTAAAGTCACTTACAAGGCGCGCAAAAGTCCAGAAAGTTAATTTTATGCCCGGTTTTACAGAAAAAACCGGAGGGCTCATTATTGACCAAAATTGGCAGACTTTAAAACCTCGTAATAAAAACGGCGGAGTTTTGTTTTTTACCTACGATAAGCCTCAAAAATTCTGGATTAGTTTTTTTAAAGGGACTGGAAAATCAGGATTTGAAAAAAAAATAATGATAGCACAGGGAAATGGTGCTGAATCTCTAAAAAAATCTCTTGAAGAATTTAATAAAAAAAATCAGCAGAAAATTGATTTTGAAATTCTCCCCTTTTTAAATCAGAATGACTGGGATATTTTGATGCAAAATTGTTCTTCGCTTGTAATCCGTGGTGAAGAATCTATGAGCCGGGCCTGTCTTGCCGGTTTGCCTTTTATCTGGCACGCTTATCCTCAGACAGACGAATATCAGATTGTAAAAATGAATGCACTTTTGGAAAGAATGAAAAGGCATTTTTCTGATTCTGATTTTGAAATTGTTTCAAAAATGTGGACGATTTTTAATTCCCCGGCCGAAAATTTAATGGAAAATGAAATTGAAGAAGTCGCTTTTTTGTGGTTCGCGAATATAGAAAAACTGCTTCCGGGATTTTTTGATTTTTCAAAAAGTTTAATAAACAACGGCGACCTTGTTTCAAAACTGATGACTTTTATAAATCAAATTTATATAATGTAAATATTCTTTTCTAAAATTTTAGAGGTATTTTTTATGTTAATGACATCACAGTTAAAAGTCGGAACAGCTTTCTTATATGAAGGTAATGCTCTTATTGTTCAGAAAATGCTTGGTCAGCGTTCTGGACGAGCAGGAATGGTAACTAATCTTCGCGTAAAGAATCTTGTAACAAACTCAACAATGGATCTTGGTATTGATGCCGGCGAAAAATTCGATGAAGTTGATCTTGAACCACATTTAACAAAACTTTCTTACATTGATGGTGATACATTTGTATTTATGGATCAGGATACTTTTGAACAGTTTGAACTTCCAAAAGAAGACCTTGGTGATTATGCAGGTTACATTACTCCGGATGATGACCTTGAAGTAAACCTTACATTCTATGAAGGAAAACCAGTTGGTATAGATCTTCCAGTTCGTGTTACACGTACTGTTACTTATTGTGAACCTGGTATCAAAGGAGATACTTCTGGAAAATCTATGAAACCTGCAACTCTTGATACAGGAATTGAAGTTCGTGTTCCTTTGTTCATCAATACAGGTGATAAGATTGTTATTGATACTCGCGACGGTTCATTCCTTGAAAGAGCAAAGAACTAAAGTGAAAATCTGAATTTTTCTGAAAGGCAGCTTTTTGTGGCTGCTTTTTTTTTTAGGGAACCTCTAAAAATTGCAATTTTTAGAGATAACTCTGAAAACGCGATGTTTTAATTCATGCTATATCAACGAATTAAAACCCGCACGTTTATCTAAATAAAGCATTGAAAATGATTTTTTAGAGATGACTTTTATTTAATGGCAGTTTTTTGGTTTTGAATGCTAATCAAGAGACTGAAGTTCTATGGCAATTTCTTCCATTTCGCGGTCAGTCATGGCAATTGTTTCTGCAACGCGGTAAAGTTCGCGTCGAACACTGTCCGGGACTTTTGCAGAATTTTTATATTTCAGTTCATGCTCAAGAGTTGCCCAGAAATCCATTGCAATTGTGCGCAACTGAATTTCCACGTGGACGTTGTGTTCTGTTTTTGAAAGATAAACCGGAGTTTCCACGACCAAATGAAGACTTCTGTATCCTGATTGTTTAGGTTGCTGAATATAGTCTTTTTCTGTAATGAGTTTTATGTCTGGCTGTTTTAAAAGCATGTTTTTTACTGAATAAATATCAGAAATGTAAGGACATATGACGCGCACACCCGCTATATCATCAAGATTTTCTGTCATACATTCAAAACTGACGGGAAGATGTTTCTTTTCAAGTTTTGCGACAATGCTTTCTGCAGATTTTATTCTTGTTTTTATTGTTTCAATAGGATTTCTTTGGCGGTTTACTTTACTTTCCTTGTTCAGAATTTCCAGTTTTGTTTCTATCTGTTTGATAGCACTTTCGTAAATCATCATAATCTGCTGATATTGCAGTGCCATTTTAAAAAAATCGTTTGATTGTTCCGGATTTTCAATTCCTGCGACAGCCGGAAGTAAATTTATATCTGTTTCACTGTTGAATTGTTCCATAATTTATAATTAAAGATAGTAAAATCAAAATGGTAATTCAAGTAAAAAATCTGTTGTAAGTTTTTTTGAGGGAACTTTGATTGTATTTTTAGAGGTTCCCATAACTTTGTCCTAAATACAAAAAGGCTGCTGAAAAAAATCAGCAGCCTTTCTTTTTAGTCTTCTTTCCATGGGAAAATGAGAGATTTAAATGTTCTTTGCCCTAAAAGTTCTTTGTCGTTGTAAATTAACTCTTCCCAAGGAATTTTACGGCGCTGACGTTTAGACTGCAATTCCGGATGTTCGTCCAGGTAATCATATTTGTAAAGGCGGAGTTTTAGAGCATTTGTTTTTGCAACAAGAATTCCGCCGAAAGATGGAATAAAACCAACTGCAATAACAGAAATTGCCGTGAGCAACAGAGAGTATAAAAACATCAGAATTGAAAATCCGGTATTGTCAAAAAATATGATAAAGGATTTTTTAAAGCACTTTTTAAAATTATTGTTCATAAGAGAACGGATTGGCAAAAACCACTGAATTGAAAGGTAATAGAAAAAATCAATCCAAATTACGACGGCACCAAGAAAAACTCCTAAAAGCGAATATCTTGTAAGGAATTCTTCGCCCCAGTACTGGGAAACTGCAATATAAGAGCCAATACCCACAACGGAATTCATAAGTCCAAAAAGAGCACCGTCCTTTATACAATGTGGAATGGCCTTAAAATAATCAACAATTTTAACACTGTCAAAATCTGCCATTTTTGCACAGGAATCGCCGAATGCAAAAATCAAAATTGAAATGAACATTGAAGCAATAATAATTATTCCAAAAAGAATCCAATCATTTTGAAATTTATTTGCCATTGCTGTCAAAAGCCACAAAAAACCGACAAGCGAAAAAACACAAAGCACATTTGTAATGATTACAGAAACAAGATTGTCCCAGGCATCAAAAAAACTTTTCTTCATCATGAATCTAAACATAGTCTAAATTTAGCAGGAAAAAATTGTAAAAACAATATAAAATGAAAAAATCAGGTAAAAAATGGCAGAAGATTCTATTAATCAAAGTATTTCATTAGTTTCTAAAATTCATTCGCAGACGGCAGATTTTCTTGTGCAGAAGTTTAAAGAAAAAGGAATGCCGGATTTTGCATCGTCGCACGGAAATATTCTTTTTCAGTTGAGTAAAAATGAAACTATGACGATGAAAGAACTTTCGCAAAAAATTAACCGTGATAAATCTACGACGACCGTGCTGGTGCGAAAATTAATTTGCGAAGGTCTTGTAACTTCCGTGCCGGACAAAAATGACCGCCGCAGCCTGAAAATTCAACTGACCGAAAAAGGCCGTGAATACAATATTTGTACTACCCAAATTTCTGAAGAACTGATAGAAACTTTTTATAAAAATTTTACGGAAGAAGAAAAACAGAAATTCTTTGAATTTTTAAAACGTGCCGCAGATAATTTTGCGTAAACGATTATGGCAGTTGTGAAGTTTCTTGCGATATTGCATTTTTAAGGAAAGCGGAAGACTGGGAAGCATCATTTATTCATTGCGGACTTTAGATGAAAGACAGAACTGCAGAAAATCGCGACACGAAGGGGAACGCCCGTAAAAAAAAATAGTTTTATATCAAAGTATATTGACATTAGTTTTATATAAAACTATATTTTTGATTATGAAGAAAATAATTTTAGCGGTTTTAAGTTTGAGCGTTTTGGCTTTTGTGGGTTGTTCTGAAAAAAGTTCTGGAAAAAATATAGCTGTTTTTGTTCCGGGGATTTGTGATAATTCGCCGGTTTATGCAATGCTTCGTGATGGCGTTGTGCAGGCAGTAGAAAATTACAATGCGCAGTGCTCTGATGATAAAAAAGTGACTTACCAGGTTATGGAAGCGGGTACGAATCAGGCTGAATGGGGACCTAAAATTACTTCGCTTGCGGCAAGTGGCAAGTATGATGTTATAATTTCTTCTAATCCTTCGTTGCCGGAACTTTGTCTGCCGGTTTTGCAACAGTTTCCGTCACAGAAATTTATTTTGATGGACGCAAGTCTTGAAGGAAATCCTAATTTTTATACGCTTTGTTACAATCAGTACGAGCAGGCTTATCTGACTGGTTTTATAGGCGGACTGATGTCTAAGAGTCACAAACTGGGACTGATTGCGGCACAAGAATATCCAGTCATGAATAATATTTTGTATCCTTATTTTGAAAAAGGAGCAAAGTCCGCTGATTCAAATTCTACCGTGGAATTTAGAATTGTGGGTAATTGGTATGATGCAACGAAAGGTGCTGAACTTGCAGATGCTTTAATTGCGGGCGGTGTTGATGTAATTTTGCCGATTTGTGGCGGTGCGGCACAGGGGGTTATTAATTCCTGTGTGAATGCCGGCGTTTATGTTACCTGGTTTGATGATAACGGATTTTCAAAGGCTCCGGGTACTGTAATTTCAAGTTCTGTTATGGAACAGAAAAAAATGACATTGGAAGTTACAGAAAAATATTTAAATAATCAGATTGAATGGGGCAGGGCAGACATGGTTGGTCTAAAAGAAGGATATATAAAATTTATTGAAGATGATCCGCTTTACATTTCTGCTGTTCCTGAAAATGTGCGTGATAAAATGCATTCTGAAATTGAAAAAATCAGTTCTTACGGTTTGGAAAAATAATTAATGCTGGAACTGAAAAATATTTGCCTTACTTACAGTTATAAAAAAGTTCTTTGTGGTGTAAATGCCAGATTTGAATCAGGAAAAATTTATTCACTTCTTGGAGAAAACGGTGCCGGAAAATCCACACTTGCGCACATTATCTGCGGAGATTTGCATCAGGATTCTGGAAATTTGATTTTAAACGGCGAAGAAATGAATTTTTATTCTGCAGGGCAGGCACTAAAAAAAGGAATTGGCTGTGTTCATCAGCGACCACTTCTTGCCGATTCTATTTCTGTCTGGGAAAATCTGCAGCTTGGAAATAATCATTTGAAAAAAAAGGATGCAGAAACTCTGCTAAAAAGTTTGATTCCCGACATAAAAATGAAAATTTCGGTAAAAAATCTGAATCCTGCGCAGAAATTTTTTGTTTCTTTGGCAGGAATTCTTTTAAAAAATCCCAAGATACTTATTCTTGATGAACCGACGACGCTTCTGGAGCCTAAACAGGCGGATTTTCTTTTTGAAATTTTAAAGCAAAAGACAGCGGCTGGAATGACCATTCTTGTGATTACCCATAATCTGAACGAAGCGATTTTCAAAACGGATGGAATTGTAATTTTAAAAGACGGCAACGTGATTGCTTCAGGAAATTCCCGCGATTTTACTGAATCAAAAATCCATAAACTGATGTTTGACCAGTTGCCCACGGACGCTGTGTTTCCGGTGAACACTGAAGTTCCCGGTGTTCACGCTGAATCAACGGTGAACACAGAACTTCCCCTTTCTTTCATTAAAAAACTGTACACAACGGAAGCAGAAGACAGCCTTACGGGAATGGACAGTGACAAAATCCAAAAGTTGAGAAAAGAGGGTACGGCAATTATTCCTTCAGACAGAACTTTTAGGGCATCAAATCCTGATTTGACAATTTTACAATTGACGACAACTTATAAAACTGGATTGTCAAAAAAAGCACTTGCCGAATATGCCTGGAAAATTACTCAAAAAGCTGGCGTAAATATTCATCTGGATGAAAAAGTTAATTGTCTTTCTGGCGGAATGTTGCAACGCCTTATTTTACAGCGGGAACTTGATTTGAATTCAAAGAAAATTATTTTCTGTTCGCCGTATCAGGGATTGGACAGCGATGCCGTTTGCAAACTCAACAAAATTATTGCCGACTTGATAAAAAAAGGAACAAAAATAATTCTTGCAGGAGAACTTTCGTGAATCTTTATTATTTTGGAACAGCACTTTCTCTTTCTGCACTTTATATGATTGCCGGTTGCGGAAGTCTTTTTGCAATAAAAAGCGGGGAATTTAATATGGGGGGCGAAGGCCAGATTTATGCCGGTGGCTTTATCTGCGCCATTTTTTTGAATTTTGCCACAAAATTTAATCTTCCGGCTATTCCAGCTGTTTTTCTTGCAATGATTGCTGCTTTTTTACTTTCCGGATTTCTTGCATTTTTAAGTTCAATTTTAAAAAATTACAAAAATGCTTCGCCACTTTTTACCACTTTTATTGTTTCCGCGACCATTATTCCGTTGATTGACGGTCTTATTGCGGGACCTTTCAGAACAAACGAAGGAAATTTACTTTCCACCGCTTTTATAAATCAAAACTATAGATTCCATTCCATTTTGCCGCCATCTTCTTGTAATGCAACTTTGATTTTTGCAGTTTTTTTGTGCATTGCACTTTATTTTTTCTTTGACCGCTCGTCTTTTGGCAGAAAAATCACGATTTTTGGAATTTCTCCTGAATTTTCAAAATATTCCGGCTATAACAATTTTTTGATGAGAAATTTTTCCCTGTTTATTTCCGGAGGTTTGCATGGAATTTGCGGTTCAGTGGCTGTTTTGGGAACATATTTTACCTGCCATTCAGGATTTTATTCAGGAATGGGCTGGAATGCACTGTCAGCTTCTCTTATTGCCTGTTCAAATCCTGTTTTGCTAATTCTGTCTTCTGTAGTGCTTGCATTTATTGTTACTTATGCCGACAAATTTGCTCTTTTTAATAGTCTGGGATTTGATATTTCGTCTTTAATTCAAGGAATTATACTTTTTATGATTGGATTTTGTTTAAAAGGTTCTGCATTTGCAGATTTTGCGCAGAAATTTAAAACTTCAAGCCTTAAAAAAAGAAATCAGAGGGGGGAAAAATGAATCCTTTGGCAATAGTTTCTTCTGCCTGTCCTTTAATTTTGTGTTCGACGGGGGCACTTTTTAGCGAATATGCGGGAATTCTTTCTCTTTTTCTTGAAGGTTTGATTTCTTTTTCCGCATTTTTAACATATTTGTTTACAATTTTTACCGGAAACGCATTTTTTGGTCAGGTGATTTCTTCCTTGATTTGCGTGATTTTAGTTTTTGGTGCAGCACTTTTGATAGAAAAATTTAAGGCAAACCATTTTATATGTTCAATTGCTTTGAATCTTATTTTTTCTGCATTGATTTCACTATTTTCCTTTTTGATTTTTAAAACGCGCGGAGTTTTAACTTCACTGTTGTTTAGTTTTGATTTAAAAACGCTAAGAATTATAACGATTTTTGTAACCGTGATTTTTGTTGCAGCCGGAATATTTTTTATTTCTAAAACAAAAGGCGGAATTTACCTTCGTATTACTGGCAGTGATTCTGAAGTTTTAATGGCAAAAGGTGTGAACCCTGAATTTTACAGAATTTTATCCTGGTGCGTGGCAGCGTTTTATGCAAGTCTTGCCGGCGGATTTTTAGCGTTCAGGATTTCAAGTTTTGTCCCGAATATTGCAAGCGGAAGAGGCTGGATGGCACTGGCGGCGGTTTTTCTTGGCAAAAAAAAGACATGGAAAATTGTTCTTGCAGTTTTGATTTTTTGTTGTGCAGAATTTTTTTCTTCCGTGATTCAAAATTTTATTTCTGTGCCACCGGCAGTTTTGCTGAGTTTTCCGTATTTAATTGTAATTTTGATGATTGCCGCAGGCAAAAAACATGGCGAAAATTAAATTTTGTGGACTTTGCGTAAGGGCGTGGAGCAGCGGCGAAGGTATTTTCAAATACCGAAGCCGAAGCCCGCAGGCGCAGTGCCAGGCGCCGAAGACTTTGAGCGCATAGCGAACTGCGCAAGGCCCGACCCCGGCAGGCAATTTTTACTTAAGGGCAAAAAAAATCCACAGCGAAAATTTTAATTCACTGTGGATTGCCTGCCGGGGTTACGCCCTAAAAAAATTAATAAGAGGCAAGAATTTTATTCAACTGTTCTTTACCAATAATTCGCAGGAAACTGCCAAGGCGAGGACCCTGGTCTTTGTTTATGAGTGCTTTGTACATTGCATTGAAAAGTGCTTTTGGTTCAATCTGCATTTCCGTTGCAATATCGTACATTGCCTGCTGACATTCCTTATCAACCTGGAATGTGTCAAGTTTTGGAACAACTTCGTCACGAACGCGTTTAACTGCAAGCAAAAGTTTTTCGTCCAGGTCGGCTTTACTTCCGTCCGTTCTGAGCGCAAAGCAGAAATCCGGGGCACAGTCTGGCGCAGAATGTTGAATCCAGAACCAGGCACAAGCGGCACGGCGGCGCAATCTTTCTTCCTGTTCAGGTTTTACATTGCCCAAAGACTTAATTACAGAATCAATGTTGCCTGAATGAATTTGCAGCAAAGTAGAAAGCATACGGATTGTAATCTGATAAGGCATAACTTCAGGAATTTTTCCGTCAATCTGAGACAGCATATAGATTCGCTTTTCTTTATTGAACTGTTCGTCGTTCTTTGCCTTGTCTACGCCGTAAACAATTCGTTCTGTTTTGTCGTAATCTTCATAAACTTTAAGAACATCCATATCAAATGAAATGTCAAATTCTGTATTTGGACGTGTTCCTGCAAAAATGTAGCGCAGAACTTCAGCCTGGTAAACATCAAGAGCATCCGGCAACGCAATAACTTTTCCTTTTGATGATGACATCTTGCCAGGAACGCCTTTTAAATTTACAAAGTCGTAGCGCATTGTGATTGGCGCATCCCAACCGTAAATCTGTTTTGAAACAAGTTTTGCAGTATCGTAAGAACCACCCGGAGAAATATGATCTTTTCCGCCCGGTTCAAAAACAACTTTTTCTTCGTTCCATCTCATTGGCCAGTCAACACGCCAGCCTAATTTTGCACCCTTGAATGTCCTGATATCCGCAGTTTCGCAGTTGCCACATTCACATTTGTAAGAAATTCCGTATTCTCCGTCATAGCCGGTAATTTCTGTAGTATCTTTCTGGCACTTTCCACAGAAAATTGCTACCGGCCAGTAAATATCTTCCGGCTTCATTTTGTGCTGATCGTCGCGGTATTCGTTAAGGCAAGCCTTGATTGTTTCGCGGTTCTGCATTGCCTTTTTCATACCTTCTGTGTAGCGGTTTGCGCGGTATCGGCTTGCCTGGTAAAGAAATTCCGGAGCAATTCCAACGCGCGGCAGTTGAGTTTCAATATCAACTTCGTGATGGCGGGCATAATTTTCGTTACGACCGGTAGTGTCAGGTACTTCTGTAATTGGGTAGCGCAGATATTTTTCAAGAATTTCAGGATCCGGCATATTTGCAGGAACTTTTCTAAAAACATCATAATCGTCCCAGGAATAAATAAAACGTACATTTTTGCCGCGGTCGCGCAGGGCACGTACAACTAAATCAACAGTAATAATTTCGCGGAAATTTCCAAGGTGAACAGTTCCCGACGGTGTAATGCCGGAAGCACAAGTATATAAATCCAAATCACCTTTTTCGCGAATAATTTTGTCTGCCATCTGGTCAGCCCAGTGACACAATAAAGCTTTGTCTAATTCTTTTTCCATAATTCAGCAATTATAATAAATTTTGCCGTTCTACTCCACAAGATATTTTTCAGGAGCTTGCCTTGCGCACGAAGTCTTTGTAAATTGAATTTAATGGACAGTGATTTTCTAAAAATAAAACGGAAAAATGTCGTGCTTCAGGCCGGGCTATTTACGCTTTGCTCACGAGTTTTGTTTTCTATTTTACTTTTGTAAGGAAAACAAAACATCGCGCAGTTCCGCTGTTCGCTTCAAACTTTTGCGCTTAACAGTTATTTGCTTATTGTTTCGTCATCCCGGACTTGTGAGCCGGGATCTATAAAATCTTATTTCCAGTGGCAAAAGTTCGCACTTTGTGCGCTGCTACAATCCCTAAGCCGCAGAGCATAAAATTCTTATTTCCAGTATAAATATGATATTTTTTGTCGTAAAAGTTAAAATAAAAAAGGCCCTCTGCTTTATCAGAAGACCTCTTTTATTTGAGCTACACTGGATTCGAACCAGTGACCCACGCCTTAAAAGGGCGTTGCTCTACCTACTGAGCTAGTAGCCCAACTCATTCTTGCGAATGTTTCTATAATATATAGAAATTGAGATTTTGTGTCAACAGTGCAACTGCAAGTTTTTGAAAAAAAATTAATTTTTTTCAACGAAGCTGGGGACTCTATTGTAAGGGCGGCGTAGCCGGACTTGCCTAAGCGAAGTGTAAATACTGCAACACACAGGGAGTCTTGTAAAAATTTAAAAATACTGATGTTCTTTTTATTCCGACTTTAAAAAGCGTGTTATAATACTTTTATGTTCAAAGCTATTTTAAGAAAGATTTTTTCAGCATGTTTTTTGTCGTTTTTGGTGTTTTCTTCTATTTCCTGTGCAGCAGGCGAACTTGAACGTAAATCTGTAAAAATAGACACTCTATGGAAGTTTAAAGCAGGGGATAATCAAACTTACTCTTTGCCGACTTATGATGATTCTTCTTGGCAAATCAGAAATGACCTAAAAAAAATCAATTTTGACGAAATAGGAAATTATTTTTGGGTTCGTTCTACAATTTCTGTGCCGGAAGAGTTTTCTTGTAAAGATTTGTGGCTTGGTTTTAAAAAATTCAATGCGGCGGCGGAAGTTTATGCGGACGGTGTTTATGTAGGTTCGCGCGGAAAAATGCCGCCTGCAGTAAATATCAAAATAGAAGAGGAAGATGACATTCACATTCCGGAAAATTGTATTAAGGACGGAAAAATAAATCTTGCAATACGTTTTTATCTTCCTGGTAACAGTTTTACGGATCCTGATTTGCATCTTGATAACGGAGACCAGGCATTTTTTCAAAATGCAGTAAAGTCGCAGTTTAATCAGAAGATTTTTATAATGCTGGCGGTTGCTTCACTCTTTTTTATTTTTTATTCGCTATTGCAGTATCTTGTTGATAACCGGGATTCTGCGTATATTTATTTCATTATAAATGTAAGTTTTATTATTTTTTACTTCCTTGATTTAGGCTCTCAGAATCAGTTTTTCAGCAGTTATAATTTTCAGCGTTCCGTTACAAGGTGCTGTCTTGGTATTGGAATGAGTTTTATGATTCTTTTTATGAACCGCTTTTTTAACAGAAATCACAAAAAATTTGTTACTCTTCTTACACTTGGCATTTCTGCACTTCTTTTTATTTTATTCATGGCAAATATGGGAAAAGATGCCGTTATTGACAATCTTTTTCTTGTAGGACTTGTAGTAGTTGTTGTAACAATTGTTTACGGTTTTGTTTGTACAATACAGGCATTAAAGCGTGGTCAGAAGGGTGTTGCGCCTATTCTGATTGGTTTTATTCTTGGAACAGCGATTGCTACTCACGACATTATTTGTCAAGCTGTTGGAATTGTGCCTTTTATGTGGATTCAGGGACTTGCATTCTTTGTTCTTGATTTTTCAATTTTTATTACACTTGCAATCAGGCAGGTTAAATCAAAGCACGATGTAAAAATTCTTGCTGACGAAACTGCAAAGCAAAAGGAAAAATTAAGTCAGATTATTGAAAATGCAAAGAAAATGGCAGATGAATCAAATCAGATTGCCGCTGCATTGAATGAATCTGTAGGAATTGTAGTAAGAACTTCTGAGCAGACTCAGGTAAAAATTAATGATATTAACGTTGCAATTGCAGAACAGACGCGCGTCAGAACAGAAACAGATAACGCTGTTCACAATCTTACGAGCTTTCTTGATGAACTTTCGTGCGAATTTGATACTGAAACGGAAATTATTTCTAAAACTGTAAAGCAGACACAGGATGTTATTGACGGAATTACAACGGTTGGTGAGGGAGTTTATACTGCGGCAGAATTTACAACTTCTTTAAGCAGTCTTACAAAAGAAAGCAGTGAAGAAACTAAAAAACTCATCAAGGTTATGGATCAGGTTCAGGCTTCTTCTAATGAAATTCTAGGTGTTGTAACAACTCTTGATACTTTTGCAAATAAAATTGATTTACTTTCTATGAACGCTAGTATTGAAGCGGCTCACAGTGGCATTGCCGGTAAAGGATTTTCAGTTATTGCACATGAAATTAAGAAGCTTGCCAGTCAGACTCAGCAATGGTCCGCAAAAATTGGGGAAATTATTACAAGCGTAATCGGCTCTATTGAAGAAAGTGCACGAATGGCTAAAAAACTAGATGCTGCCCTGTCAAAAATCAACGAAGGTTCTGTAATAAGTGCTCAGAAAGTAAATTCTGCATCTGATGGGATGAAAATTCAAAAGCAGGCCGGCGATGCAATTACCGAAGATTCTAAGATTTTGTATCAGTCTGCGGACAAAATGCAAAAAGAAGTTAAAAATCAGAGTAATTTTTCGGCACAGGTTCTTGGAAATATGGAAGCACTTTCTATTGCGTCAAATTCCGTTAATTCTGCAAGTGAAGAAATTGCAAAAGAATTTGATTCTTTAAATCAAGAAGCAAAAAAATTGAACGAACTTGCAGAACGAACTTCAATTTCTGCTCAGGAACTTTTAAAACTTATGGAAGAAGAATAAAAAATTTCAGGGGCAATAAAAAAGCCCCTGAAAGAGGCCAGATAATCTCCGGCACAAGTAAGATCTTCATACCGTTGCTTTCTTCCGAATCTAGCGGGGTTTTGAAGGATACTTTGCGGAGCATCTGACCTCATTCAGAAGCTCGTTATATATGTAAAGTAACATAAAAAATAAAATTTTACAATAAGGATATATTGTGCAACTTTAAAAACGCAACGTTTTAATTCGTGCTGTATCAAAGATATCTCTAAAAATTGCAATTTTTAGAGATACCCTCAACAAATTAAAACCCGAAAGTTTCTCTAAAAAGCATTGAAAATGATTTTTCAGAGGTGTTCATATATTTTAAAATTTTTTAAGACAAATTGTGTAATTTTTAAACTGTAGACTAAGGAAGAGCCCCTATAAAATAGGAATAATTATAGGGGAAACTTTATGAAAAAGATTTTAAGGGCAGTTTTGACTGCTTTACTTTTTGCGTTTTTATTTGCATCTTGTCAGATTGATTCGGGAAGTTCTGGCAGTGGCACGGAGTCCGGCGGAAGTTCTAGTAGTAGTACTGAGTCTGGTGGCAGTTCTGAAATTACTACAACAGAAAGTGCCATTACTTATGATTGCGGTAACTTTGTAATCAAAAATAGTGGCACTTCCGTAGATTTTGTAAAAAATATGGGAATGGGCTGGAATTTGGGAAATACCCTGGACGCAACTTATTGGGAAACTTCAACCGTAGACCGCACATCTTCTACAGATATAGAAACTTGCTGGGGTATGCCAAAAACAACAGAGGCAATGATAAAAGCCGTTCACGCTGCAGGATTTAAAACTATACGTGTTCCTGTAAGCTGGCACGACCATATTTCTTCTGTTTCTGATGGAACTTACACCATTAATTCTGAATGGATGGCAAGAGTAAAGACTATTGTGGATTGGGCTTACAATGACGGAATGTGCGTTATTATAAACATTCACCATGACAATATGCCGATTTCTACTATCAAAAATACAAAGGCTTACGGTTATGCTCTTTCTGACGATTCTGATATTCAAACAACATCAATAAATTACATAACCTCTGTCTGGAAGCAGATTGCCACGACTTTTGCTTCTTATAGCGACGCCCTTGTTTTTGAAGTTTTAAACGAACCTCGCGACAAAGACGGTGAGTGGAATGGAAATGAATGGTGGACAAAATCTTCTGAAATGATAGACGTAATTACAAATTACGAAAATGAAGCAATTAAGGCCATTCGTTCAGTTAGTGGAAACGAAAGCCGATATGTCATGGTGCCAGGTTATGCCGCAAGTGGTTCTGATTCCGGGGAACTTTCACTTTACACTTTCCCTACAGATTCAAATACTGATAATGGAACAAACAAACTTATTCTTTCTGCCCACGCGTATTCGCCATACAATTTTGCTATGTCTGATTTTACAGACACCACTTTTGATTCAAGCGACGCAAAAGACTTGACAACGATTTTCAATTACCTTAAAAATAATTACGTTTCAAAGGGAATTGGCGTTGTTATGGGCGAAACTTCTGCTACTGATAAAGATAACACTGCAGAACGCGTAAAGTGGGCTAAGGATTATTATTCAAAGGCAACAGAGGCCGGAATTCCAGTTGTTTTATGGGATAACATGAACACATACGCAAGTTCTGGTGATTCAAAATCTGGCGAAAACCACGGATATTTTAACCGTAAAACTTTAAAGTGGTACTTTCCGGACATTATAAAGGCAATGGGCAGCCAGGTTTATGATGATTATGCAGAAAAAGTTTTAATTGACAGCGAAACTTCAACTGATACTGATGATTCTGGAACGAGCGGAGATTCTGGCAGTTCAAGTTCTGAAGATTTTGATGATTCTGCAAAGACTTTGACTTCGCTTTTTTCTGGAACATACGAACTTTCTTGGGGAACAAATAAAACTTTGGAAGCGAGCCTTTTTTCTAATGCAGATGAAAATTCTTATTTAAAATTTGAATCAACGGCCACCACTTCTTACACGGCAGATTATGTAAACTTAAAATTACAGGCAGGTGACTGGTCAACAGTCTTTTGTAATGGAACATGTAAAGGCGGAAGTACAGGAAACGAGGTCTTGGAGCCGACATCGGCGGAAGGAACATTATATTACAAGCCTGCAAGTTCTGAGTGGACAGAAATTAAATCTAAAGGAATGATAGTTTACGGTTATGGAATGACAGTCACTGCCATAAGTATTGCTTACTAAAAGTAATTTTTTTACCTGAAAGCCGGCCCGAGGCTGGAGCAGACGCGAAGGTTGTTTGAACAACCGAGCGGAACAAAAAAGACGTGCTGTTTGCGCGTCTTTTTTGTTTGAGGGCTACCGAACTGCGGAAGGCGAGTTGGAACGATGCACTGGCCCAAAATTCTAAAAAAATCTTTTGAATTGTGGAATTTAAAATAAATTGCGTTTGTTGTATACTTTTGAATATGGAAAAATTAATTTTAAACAACTACGGAAGTTTTGACGTTGAATTTGTGAAGGGTAAAGGCGCCATGATGTGGGATGCCAGCGGTAAAAAGTACATTGATTTTATTGCCGGCATTGGTGTTAATTGTCTTGGTCATAATTATAAACCTTTGGTTCGTGCGGTGCAAAAACAGGCGGCGCGGCAAATTCATATTTCAAATTATTATTTTTCGGATGTTGGATTAAAATTTGCAAAGGCTTTGCTGGAAATTACTGGTTTTGAAAAAGGATATTTTGGAAATTCCGGGGCGGAGGCTAACGAAGCGGCACTGAAACTTGCCCGAAAGTACGGTTATTTGAATGGCGGAGAAAAACGACGCACGATTGTGACGCTGAAAAATTCTTTTCACGGAAGAACTCTTGCCACTTTGACTGCAACTGGTCAGGATAGATTTCACCCGGATTGTTTTGCGCCTTATGCGGAAGGTTTTAAAACTATTGAAGCAAATGATTTTGAAGCTTTAAAGACTGCTTTTGATGATACAACTGCGGCTCTTTTTATTGAATGTATTCAGGGCGAAGGCGGAGTAAATCTGATTAGTAAGGAATGGGTACAGGCTGCGGCAAAAGCAGCACGCAATGCAGGTGCAATTGTTATGGCGGACGAAGTTCAAACAGGTGTTGGCCGTACAGGTGCTTATCTTGCAAGTGACTATCTTGGATTTGAACCGGAAGTTGTGACTTTGGCAAAGGGAATTGCCGGTGGTTTGCCAATGGGTGCTTGTCTTTTCCGTGGCAAGGTAGCAGATGTTTTTGTTGCGGGCGACCATCAGTCAACTTTTGCTGGAAATCCCTTGGTTTGTGCAGCAGGGCTTGAAGTTATTAATGCTTTAACGACTCCTGGATTTTATGACAGAGTAAATCACGCCGGAGATTATATGCGCGGTCAGATTTCTTCCTGGAATTTGCCGATTGTAAAAGATGTGCGCGGACGGGGGCTTATGATTGGAACTCAGATTGCGCCTGAAATTAAACCTTTTGACATTGAACTGCGCTGTTTGGAAAAAGGACTTTGTACTACGACCGCCGGTAAAGATGTAATAAGATTTTTGCCACCACTCACAATTTCAGACAAAGAAATTGCAGAAGGTCTTGCGATTTATAAGGAAGTTTTAGAAGAATTCTGTAAAAGTTGCCTCTAAAAAAAATTGTTCCGTGTATTCCTCCACGAAAAAAAATCCTCCGTGCCACAAAAAATGGTACGGAGGATTTTTTTATGTTTTTTTACAAAACTTATAGCGCGCCGTCAGCAGGACCGTAATAGAATGAAACTTCGTAAGTTTTCATTGCAGAAAAGACAACAGCCCCTTTGTCAAAAATGCAGGCACCACAGCCTTCAGTTGAACCGTCTACAGTGCGCACACCGGCCGGGATATTTGTTACCCATTCGTTGTAAAGATTTGCACGGGTAGTGTTATTGCCGTCGCTGGTAGTGTAGTTTTTCTTTGTCAGAGGAATTTCCTTGTCATTAACCTTTATTGACCTGATTTGAATAATCCAGTCCGGGTGCAGAGCTTCGCCGTTCGCAATCCCTAGTGCAGAAAAAGAAACACCGTTCGCCTTGCCCATGCCGTTGGCTTTCATTGTAGAAAAATCAAGTTTTACAGAATATTCGCCAGGTTTTTCAATTGCAGTATCGGTTGCAGTCAAATCTTTTGATTTTGAAGAAGGTTTGTATTCATCACCAACCGAATAATTTACACCCCAGGAAGAATCAGCGTACATCAGATAGGCAATCGCAATGTCCTTACGACCTTCCAGACTATTGCCCGTTAAAGAAGTCGGGGCATCTTTATAAGCCTTTGCAAAACGCTGATGAGCAGATTCCTTTACGATAGAAGGATTAACCGAATCTTCAAAAGTGAATGCGTGCGAAAGATAAAGTTTTGCAAAATCTTCGTTAATTAATTTTGCCTTTGATTTATCGTAATAACAGGCAGTTCCTGTATCCCACAAAACAGGACAGAAACCATAATAATCACATTCATCAAGGAAAAGAGAGTGATAAAAGTTCGTGGCAGTTTTAAAATCAGGATTTGGAAGAACACCGTATTCGCCAATTACAACACCAACACTTTCATCAACGGTAAAACGAGTAAGCAGTTTGAGCGTAGTGTCCATATCGCCAATATCGCCTTTAGAGCCCCAATCATCGCCCTTGCCAATACAAAGAGGAGAAGGATCATAATAATGAACTGAAACAATCAGTTTGTCTTGAGCAGAATCCTTAGGCAACTGCCATCTGCTGTCTACAGTTTTGCGCACATCTGTGTTATATCCCGGAATAAGAAGATAACGTTCAGAATTGTTACCGCCGGTAGACCGTACAGTGTCCACAAAAATCTGATTTATCATATTCGCAGTAGTGTAGAGTTCTTCCCTAGAAAGATAACCACTGTTCCAGCATGAACGGGTATCGTTTAAGGAATCCCCAGTTTCTTCGTTACCGCCTTCAAAAATCAAATATTCATCATAATTTTTAAAACGGTTTGCAATCTGAATCCACATTGCCTTATAAAGTTCCTTTGCACTTTCGCGGATTTCTTCAGTCCAGGAACCAAACATTCCCCACCAGGCACCATCCCAGTGATCATTTATAATAACGTACATTCCTTCATCAAGAGCCCAGCCGACAATAGTTTCAACCCGGTCAAGATAAGAAGAATTAATCACATAATCGCCCGAATCATAAGCCATGGCATTAGTCCAGGCAACCGGAATTCGCAGAGTGTCAAAACCAGCTTCAACGTACCCCTGAATCATCTTCTGAGTAGTTACAGGCTGCCCCCAAAGCTGTTCATAATAAGTAGCATCGCGGTTAACCATAGCGGCACTTGAACGATACGCTTCCATAGTATTACCAAGATTAATACCATTACCCATAAGACGTGTAATTTCTATAGAAGAAGCACTGCCGTCAAATTCCATCGGCTCAGTAAGAATCTTGCTGGAAGAATCAGGAATTTCCACGTGTTTAGAAACCATAACCCGCGGAGACAAATCTTTTGTACTAAGATTTCTGCCGTCCGCATCAGTTTTTACAACATCCGTTTTTGCATTAGAAGCACAGCCCGCCAAAAGCACAGCCAAAATGCCCATAACCAGAATAATTTTACCTTTTTTCATAAAACCCCTTTTTACAGAAGCGATTTTTCACTTCCCATAAAAATTCTGAGCCAAACTACCAAAAATAAAATATAAAATTTTATAGATTTTAATGTGATTTTTAGCATTCATAAGGGCGTTCCGGCTAAAGCCGTCGGGCGTTCCACACTTCCGCTGCCGCTTCAAAATCCTCAGCACGCAAATAGCGTGCTTCCGGGTTTCCGCTTCGTTTGTTGAAACAAACTTCGCGGGTGTTCCATGCCCTAACGCAAAGTGCCATGTATTCTGAGGGAGAGAAACCCTGAGAAGAAGCGCCGACAGGCGGTTCGATGATTGATAGCAAAGCGTTAAGAAAAATTGCGAGACAGCAATTTTTTAGCTTTACCTACTTTCTTCGCAAGCGGTGGTTTTCTCTCCCTCAGACTCCATTCCTTGAAATTCTGCACCGGAAAAAACTTCAGTTTTTGAGGTGCTGAATTGGTGCGCATGATGCGCACTCGTAAATAAAACTGTTTGCTTGCAAACTGTAGTTAAAATAATACGCGCCATTTTAGCGGATTATTTTAAACTCTCTTTCCCAGCACGCGTTTATGGGCACTGCCCCTAAAAACCCTGCTGTTTGGTGGAATTACAAATAAAGCTGACTCTTTACTTGTAATTTTTTTTTACTTTTTTGTGTTTTTGGGGGCTAAGCTTTTTTTAGATAACTCTGAAAACGCGATGTTTTAATTCGTGCTATATCAACGAATTAAAACCCGCATATATCTCTAAATAAAGCATTGTAAATGATTTTTTAAAGATACCCTAAACACAATTATAACGATTCTCTTATACTTAAAAAATAAGAGTTAAAAAAAATATAGCCGCCTCAGTTTGAACCACGGGCGGCTATTTTGCATATCGTGGAGATAACCCAATATCCGGGCGTTCCCCTTTCCTTTTAATATACATCATCTTCCGCCTTTCGTCAAAGTTTTAACTTCTTAACTTCAATTTTCACTAATCCGTAAGGGATTTTCTGGTGATTTTGTTTTTGTTGTAGGTTCTGGAGTGTGAAAATCTTGTTTTAATGCACAACCGGTTTTCTGCTTATTTAACTAAAAACTCAAAAAAATTACTTAAAAATTTATTTTTTTTTCTTGACTTAGCACATACTCGTGATAACATAAAATTATAAGGGTTTTATACACCAAGGTCGTTGACCTGTATAAAGTCTATAACAAAAAAGGAGGATTTTTTCAAATGAAAAAAATCGTAGGAATTTTAGGCGCAGCAGTAATGCTGGCTTCAAGTGTTTTTGCTGCAGATATGGCTGCCAAAGTTTATATGACAGGCGATCTTGCTAGTGGTGATGCAGATAATGGAGTTAACTTCTTCAAGCTTAACGCACAGGACCAGAAAGATGCCGATGCACTTGTTGTTTCTGCTAACGGAGATAAAGCTGGTGCTAACTTCCAGTTCTGGTACAAATATGACGGTATCGGAAAAGCTGACCTTCTAGTACGTTCTACAAAGTTATGGTTCAAACCAATCGATATGGTAAAAATCACTATTGGTGATGTTGAAGGTGGCGGATACACAGAACAGATTCACTGGTGGCAGGCTGCTACAGGTGCTTCACTTGTACAGGCTTCTGAATGGGATGGAAGATGGTCTAGCTACAACACAGCTTCTGGTGCAGGTGTTGAAGTAGAAGTAACACCAATTTCTGGTCTTACAGCAAAATTAACAGTTGCTCCTGGTACTGACAAGGTATTTGCTAACACAAAAGCTGATGGTACGGCTGCTTACGGTGCTAGCCTTGCTTACAGCTTTGCTGATCTTACAGGACTTCCAATCAGTGCACAGTTGGCTTGGCGTGATGAAGGTGCTAAGAGAAACAGAAGTATTCTTGCTGTAGGTGCTGATTACGGTGCTGCATTTGGTGCAGGTTTCTATGGTTTCTTGAACGCTCGTTTCTACTTTGACTCTAGCAACGCTGATTATTCACACAATGGAGACAACAAACTCCGTGGTATCTGTCTTGATAACTACTTGAAATATTCTGTAGGTAATTTGAAAGTAATGGCTTGTGTTCCAGTTACAATCCGTGTATCTGGCGAAGACGGTGACACGTCATTCATGACATTTGACCTTAAAGCAACATACGGCATTGGTGCTTACACACCATATATCGAAATCATGAACAACGGTAATGCAGGTGCTTACAGCCCAATCGCATTTGACGGTTCAACAGACTTCGCAGTAGCAGTAAAACCTGGTGTTACATTCAACGTAGGTTCTTGCTCACTTGATGTTGCATTCCTTGCTGAAATTGCTAAAGACTCATTCAAATGGTCTGTACCATTCACAGCTGGCGTAGCATTCTAGTCTGAATTAAGGCAATAAAAAACAAAGGGCTGTCAGAAAATGGCAGCCCTTTGTTGTAAAAAGTATTTCAAAAAGTAATTTTTTTTAAACATTTCCATGTAAAAACAAAATTAGGATTAAGGAGAAAACTAAATGAAAAAGGTATTATTGACAGTAGCAGCCCTTTTGGCACTTTCTATGGCTTTTGTTGGTTGTAATAACAACACAAAAGATGAATCTGGTACTGAAACAACTAAAGCAACAGGTACGTATACAATCAGTGAACTTTCAATTGCAAAAAATTACACTTGGACAGAAGATGGTACACAGGATGCAACAACTTTTTCTAATTGGCAGGTAATTGTAAACTTGGATTCTTCTTGGAAACTTGCCGAAGAAGATGAACTTACAGTAACATTCAGTGGAAAATCAAGCAAAGCATTTAAAGTTGCAAAAGCAAATATAGTAGACAACACAGAAGCTGCCGGCTGGTGGAAACCGTTAGCAGAAGTTGCTTCAAAAGACGTTGTAATTGCAGGTTCTGCTGCAGATGATGCCGTTGCAACAGATACATTCACAGAAGTAAAATCAACATACAAAATTGACACAGCCGCAACAGCTGCCGGTGCTGCAAAATTAGTAATTTTCATTGACCCAGTGTCTTTGGGCTATACAGATGCATCAGACGCATACACAAATGGTCCTGCTACAATTGACTTTGCAGATGTAACAATCAAAGTAGACCTTAACGGTGGTTCTTCAAGTTCAGAAACACCTGCAGAAACTCCAACAGAAACAAGCAAAACGATTGATTTTTCAAAAGCTACTATAACAGAAGATTACAATGATCCAAAACGAATCTCAGTAGATGATGATGGAGTATTGACAATTACTGCTGGTTCTTGGGATTCATTTACAATCGCTTTTGATGCTATGGATTTGTCCTCTTGCACAAAAATGACTATTACAGCAAAAGTTGATGCTGATTTTACGGCTCCAGATGCATTTATTTTTGAAGTTTCTGATGGAACTAATGCTTCTGGTATGGATAGCTGGACAGATTCAACTTTAACATTTGGAACAGACTATACAGACTGGTCAACAGATCTTTCTAAATTGAAGTTCGAAGATACTAACTCAAAAATTAGTGCAGCAGCTGCCTTGGATTCATTTGCCGCAATCACAAAAATAAATATCAACCCACGTGGCGCAAAAGGAAACATCTATATCAAATCTATCAAATTTGAGTAGTCTAAAATAAATACACTCCCTTCGGACCTTACATTCACCTTTTTTGCGGTGGTGTAAGGTCTTTTTTTGTGTGTGGGGAAAGAAGAATCACGAAAAAAATGTCTTTCCACATTTCAAGAATTTTTGTTCTGTTTGGGAATTTTCTTTAGAAGTTCCATAAAATCAATTATTTTGTCGTCTCAAAATTCTTAATTTTCCCTCTCCCATTCAATTCCAAAATATTTTTTGACTTAAATAAAAAAACACCCCCGAAGCTAAAGCTTAGGGGGTGTTTTTTTCAATAAAAACTATTCAATATCTTCAACCTTAATGCTGTTGATAAAGATTTTACCTTCACAAGAAGCTTGAGGATTGATGATAAGTTTTGTAATATAAGGTTTATATGCAGCTGTAATAGAACCATCTTCAGAGTAACCAACCCACATATCAGATGTATTGAATGTAAATTCTGTGTACTCGTCTGTAAGAATTTCGGCTACAGGGTTATCTATAAATTTTACCTTAACAGTACCATCTTCATTTTTTGCAGATGTAATTTCAGAAACCATTGTATCAGATGTCTTTACCGCGAATTTGAAAAAAGATGTACCAGAGTTTGTTAAAGTTTTATCAGCTTTAATGCTTATAGTTACTTTTTTATTGTCAAAGTCAAAACCTTCTTTCAACTCAATTTCATAGGAAGCCCAAGAACCACAGTTGAAATACAAAGCTTTTTCTGTATCATCTTTTCCACCAGCGGTATCCCAATAACCACCGCTTACTTTAGCTACATTATCAATTGTTATTTCTCCCGTTTTTCCAATAGCATCACCATCTGTAAATTTTGTATTCATTTCGCAACCTGCAAATACAGATAATGCTAAAACAGCAGAAACAGCTGCAATAATCATTTTTTTCATTGTCTTATTCTCCTATGTTTTATTAAATTAGAATGCTACGCCAAGCTGGAATGGCACTGACCATGCAATG
>CAVJCY010000006.1:0-62541 GCA_963648145.1 bacterium
TAAAACATCGCGTTTTCAGAGTTACCTCTAAAAATTGCAATTTTTAGAGGTTCCCATAAAAAAAGCTGCCCGCATTATTTACGGACAGCCTTTTTTTAGCGATAGCCTGATTTTGATTAAAGTTTTGGAACTGCAGGAAGTGTAGGATTCTTAAATTTGATTGTTGTCTGATAATCTTCTTCTGACCAATCTGGATTTACACGAAGAATAAGGTCAGCACTTACTGTAAGACCTTTGATGAAAGAATAACTTCTGTGAGTTTCTGCACAAGAGAAAGAGTAAACGGCACCCTCGTCTGTTAAATTAAGTTTTTTTTCTGAAGTTTTGTCATCTGTGAAGTCATAAATCAATTCGCCAGTAACAGAATCGTTCAATTTTACTGCACCGTCAGCAGAAATTACCCATTCACCATTCCATGTTTCATCAATCCATGAACCTGAAGGAAATCCATCTTCTGCAAAAGCACCTGCAACAAATGCTGCAGCAACGAAAAGAACAGCCAATAATTTTTTCATATTATTCTCCTTTGCCATCACTTTGTGACGCAATTTATTTTGAAAAACAATTAATTTTAAATAGGTTTTACAAAACTTTCAACAAAAAAATAAATTTTTGTGCACTAAGGTATTTTCCTAGCCCCGATTGTAACGGCGCCGAAGGCGTTCCGTAGCGTAGCGGAGGAATGAAGCGAATAGCGGAACCGTGAAAAGCGGGAAAAAGCTTCTAGAAAATCTAAAAAATAATTTTAAGACCGAATTTAATCATCATTCCCTGGACATTTTCGCCGGAAAAAAGCGAACCGAGTGGAATTGCGATTTGAATTACGGGACCTGCGTGAAGATTTTCGGTCAAATTAAAAATATATTCTGTGCCGAACGTGAAATATAAAAACCGGGCATTTTGCCAGAACCATTTGTTAATTAGAGAAATATCTGTGCTTTCCGAGTCCGAAAGACCGTTTGCAATAATTCCAAAACGTGCAAGAATTGCGATTCCGGGAGTAAATTTTAAATCGCCAAGTTTTGATGAAAGTGAAAAACAAACTGGAAGATTCAGCAGAAAATTAAAAGTCTGGGTAGTTCGGTTTTCAATTTCGGCAGGGTAGGCCGTACCATCGTCCCAAAGGTGATACATCGTAAAAAAACTAAGCGATGGTTCGGTAGAGAGCCAGAAATCATTTGGCCAGTGAAAGCCGACCGAAAAAGGATAAATGGACGAGGCAGTTTCGCCCTTAAGTTCTTTTGAAGGATTTATGTAAAATCCCGGTGTGAGTTCAAGAAAAAAATCCGCGCGTTGAAAAAAACTTTTTTGAGAAGTGTCGGGTGTTTCAGAAGATTCTGAAATTTTCTGTCCAGCGTCAAAGGATGTCGTGGAATTTTCAATTTCCTGAGAGGAGGCAAGAGTGGCGGGCAGAGAAAAAATCAAAATGAAGATTGTAAAAAGTTTTAATTTCATCGTTTTACTGTAATTCAGAGTACAAGGTTTTATCAAGATTTACGGAAATAAAACCGCTGCGTGATGTTTCGTAGAAGAAATTTTCTTCCCACGCGGCATAGAGTGTTGTTCCGGAAATTACAAAATCGGAATAAATAAATCCTGCTGGCAATTTTGGAAGTCGAAGGGCAACTGTTTTGCCGTTCCGCAGTATATATTTTCCGTTCAGGGCACCTTCAAGATACAATGTTCCGTCTTCAAAAAGGACCGCACTCCAGCTTTTTGAAAGAATTGCCGTTGCATTTAAATATTTTTCTTCAAATGCAGAATTTCTGACCTGATTAAAATATTTTTGAGGACTTGCCCCGCCTGCAGTTTTTATGTTTATCAAAAATGATTTTTTTTGCGCAAGATTTTCCGTCAAATTTTTTATTCTCTGTGGGGCTTCTGAATATGGCTTGTCAGATTTTAATTTTCTGAATTCATTTTGATTTACTCTTGAAATTGTTATATTTGACGAGGCATTTGTCGGTTTTAAGTCCAGCAGATTGCTCCCGCTTTGCCAGTAAAAATAATCAAAGGAATATTTACCATCATTTTTTGATTTTATAGAACAAGTCCAATTATAGCCGTCCCAGAAAAAATCCGTGACTTCGCTGTTTGGAATGTCAGTCAGATTTGAAGTGTTTACAAGTGGATAAAAAATGCCAGCTGAAGGTTCAAAATGAATTAAAAAAAGAGAGTCAGAATCAGAATCTGAATTGCTTTCGTTAAAAAATGAACTTTTATAAACTGAAAAAACTGGCGCAGAATTCTGAAAAACAAGATTACCGGCAGTCCGCTCATCAAAAAAATTACTGTCATGACTCAGAGTGATTTGTTCATTTTCAAAAGTTAAAAGACCAAGCCGGTTTACAACTGCATAGGCGGTAATTTCTTCGTTAAGGGCGGAAGAATTGCCGGCGGAAGAAATTCTTATTGCTTTAATCCAAGGATTTTTTTTTGTTTGCGGTGCATTTTGAGCCAAATCTGTTTTTTTAAATCCCGAGGGTGTAAAATAATACCAGGTGTGAGTTCTGTTTTCGTCAGATACCAGTAAAATTTCCGGGATTTTTTCAGATTTAATTTCCTCAGTTTTTTTATTGCAGCCGGAAAACATAAAAATCAAAAAAAGTGAAGCGGAAAATAAAATATTTTTTGAGATGATTTTCATAATTCATTGTTGAATATCGGCATATAAGTGAGGGCAAGTGACATTTTTTTTGACTGAGAAATTGTAATTTGGACGGCGTAAGAATTTTCATAATTCAGGATTTTTGTAACATTTTTTTGCATTGAAATTTTATTGAAGTTCTGCATTATAAAATTTTCAGGAATATAGGGAGACAAAAGTTTTCCGCTTTCGTTTAATCCTGTATTTGCAAAAAAATCAGAATCTATGTCCAGACTTATAACATTTTTTGCTTCCAGATATGATGAAGAGAACTTGCCGTTGCAAAGATTTTCCAGAAGATTTTGAAAATCGATTTGCCAGGGATTATAAAATTTTGTATTTTCAGAGTCAGAATTCAGATTTTCAAGGTTAGATTCTATTTTTTGACTTATTGTTTCCTGAAGTTTTTTCCAGTTGAACGATTTTAAAAAATCATTAATTTTTTCGTCAGAAATTTTTGTTTCAAGTCGCTCCTGTAAAATATTCTGCATAAGCCTTGCCGTGCAACCTTTTTGCCACGTAAGTTCAAGTTTTTGAGTCTTATTTTCAAAATCATAAGGATAAATCGCTCCCGCTGGATAAAAAAAACATGTTTCTTTATTTTCACAGCCGTCGTTAGACTTAATTTTCGTGAGTGGCTCTGCAGTAATGCTCAAGGGCTGATTTTTTGGAACAGAAATGCAAAAACGGCTTTCCGTAGTAAAAAAAGTTTCAAGAATTTCCCCGCTTTGAATCTGAATGAGCCATCGTGAAAGTGGCGGAAGGGCGGGGAAGGACACTTGACTAGCGCAGAGGACACTACTCTGGTAGTCGGACACTTGATTTCTCTTTGTGACACTTCCCTGAATCTCCGGCTTTACATTCCATTGTGGAAGTTCAACGGTAATTTTTTCATTAAAAAACGAATCAGAATTACAGGAACTGGCCAGAATCATCACAAAAAACATGAAAATAAAAAGAATCGCGTGCAAATAATATTTCTTCATAAAATATTAATAGACGCGATTTTTCAAAATTTACAAATACTGCTGGATTTTTCTAAATTTTATGGGAACCTCTAAAAATTGCAATTTTTAGAGATACCCTTATCGTTGTTTTGCAATTTCCGACTGGCAAAGCTGGTCGCAGATTTCGTTATATTCAATTCCAGCGTGACCTTTTACCCAATTCCAGTTCACAGTCAACGATGAGTTTAAAACGTCTAAAATTTCCCACAAATCCTGATTTTTTACCGGTTTTTTATCCGCGGTTTTCCAGCCTTTCGCTTTCCACGATTTTATCCAGTTCGTGATTCCGTTTTTTACGTACTGACTGTCGATGTTTACGGTTACTGGTCGACTCGCAAAGCCTTTCGTGTTTTTTACAACCGTCAAAGCCATAATTGCCGCCGTCAGTTCCATTCTGTTGTTTGTGGTTAATTTTTCTCCACCACTTAATTGTTTTGCAACGCCGTCTGCAATCACAACAATTCCCCAGCCGCCTGGTCCGGGATTTCCGCTGCATCCGCCGTCAGTATAAATCGTTATTTCTTCCATTTTTCAGTTCCAGATTTTTATTTTTCAGGGCGTTCCCCTCCGCTTCGCCTTTGGCTACACTACGGGGTGCTACGTTTCGGGGGCCGTTGGCCATCTGCGGCTGCTACAATCGCTAATGCATTAAATTATAACGCCCTTTGTTGAAGGAATTGCACCGTTTCTTCTAGAATCAATTTCAATAGCATTTCTAATTGCCCGCGAAACTGCTTTAAAACATGCTTCAATTTTGTGATGATCGCTTCGACCTCTAATCACGTCAATATGAAGGTTGCATTGTGCAGAATTTGTAAATCCCTGCCAAAAATCTTCAAAACAGTCAGTCTGAAATGTGCCTTGAATTCCGTTTTGCACAGAAACAAGTGGCATTCTAGTCAAATTTGAATTGCACACAAGGTAAGAACGACCACCAAAATCAACTGCAGCCTGCGCCAAAGTTTCATCCATCGGGTAAATAAAAAATCCGCTTCGGAAAATGCCGGCGCAATCACCAAGAGATTCCCGAAAACACTGTCCAAGTACAATTCCGGTGTCTTCAATTGTGTGGTGTTGGTCAACATTTAAATCGCCTCTGATTTTTCCGCTCAAATCAAAAAGTCCGTGTTTGCAAAAACTTCTAAGCATATGGTCAAAAAAACCAATCGGATTTTCTACCGTGCATTTTCCGGTACCGTCAAGATTCAGCGTAAGTTCAATTTGAGTTTCGCCCGTTATTCTGTTTACAGTTGCAGTTCGTGCCATAATTTTCCTCTTTTAAAAAAAGTTTAATGCAGAAGTTTAATAAAATTCAATCTATTTTCCGTACGGTGGCTCTGATTCTGCTGCTTTCAGTGCCAAAGAAGCAAGATTGTCCAAATACTGGGCTTCTGCGGCCTTTTCTTTTGTTGTACCGGAAGCACCCAAAGCAAGTTTCTGAAAATCTTTTTTTTCGTTGCGACGGTTTAAAAGTTCACGGGCCTGTAGAAGAATAGTGCTGGCTTCGTCAGCGCGCACGTGAATGCACTGTGCAACTGCAGATTCTTTTGCGCTGGCGAGACCTTCCAGTGTCGTAAATTCTTTTTGCAGCTGAATAGCTCGCCTTTCTCCAACGCCCTGAATTTCCAGAAAAATTGACTTTGTATTTTCTTTTGTACGAAGATTCTGGTTCCGGCTAGTTGCAAAGCGGTGCGTTTCGTCCCGTACTCTCTGCAAAAGACGCAGGGCGTCACTGCGTTTTGGAAGACAAATAGGTTTTGACGCATGCGGTCTCCAGATTTCTTCGTCACGTTTTGCAAGACCTGCAACCGGAATGTCCAGATTAAGGGCTTTTAAAATTCCTTCAACGGCGTTTACCTGACCAATGCCACCGTCAATCAAAAGCAGGTCGGGCAAATCCGCCTGTTCATTTATCAGCCTTGTGTAACGTCTTGTAACGGCTTCCCTCATGCTTGCAAAATCGTCTATGTAACCGTCCGTGGTTTTTAATCTGAAATAGCGGTAATTTTTTTTATCAGGATTTCCGTTGTAAAAACTGATGAGCGACGCAACAGGAAATTTTCCGCCAATATGTGCAATATCAAAACCTTCAATTCTGACTGGCAGACTAGGAAGATTTAATAATTCTTTTAATTCTTTCATTGCAGGCATGTCACCACGCTCACGAAGTCGACGGATAATATCTTCCTTTGCATTCTGCCACGCCATATTCATTGCTGCCTTGTCTGTTTTTGAATCTGAACACGTGGAAGACGGCAGATTTTCGTAAAATTCTTGATTTTCGTCAGCCTTTACCATTGTGAGCCGTGCATTAACATTCGGGAACGTTTCATTCAGCCATCTGCAGATGATTTCGTACTGTGCCGTGGGCTGAATCAGTATATTCGGAGGAATCTGTTCGCTTTCTTCGTAATAAACGGCCATAAATTCTCCAATGTAATCGTCATCATCATTTAGACTTTCTACCCGGAAATTATTTCTGCCTTCAACTTTTCCGCCGCGAATTTTCAAAACCGTAAAACTTACAAGTTCGCCTTCAGACGCAAATCCAATGTAATCCTTATCTTCTGCTTCAAAAGTTTCTACAATGTTCTGATTTTTCATAACCATCAGAGCTTTTATTCCGTCACGCAATCGTGCTGCCTTTTCAAAATTCAATTCTTTTGCGGCCGCGCGCATTTGATTTTGCAGTTTTAAAATTGTTTCATCGTCTTTACCATTAAGAAGCTGGCAAATTTCGCCGATGAATTCATTGTAGAGTTCTTTTGAAATTTTACCGCAGCAAGGTGCCATACATTGTTTCATATGATAATAAAGGCACGGAGTTTCTCTTTTTTTCAAAGTCTTGCAATGCCGGATTTGATACAGTTTTGAAATTGTTTCTATGAAGGTATCAAGTGCATAAACGTCAGGGTAGGGACCAAAATAAAGCGAACCGTCCTGCATAATGCGTCTTGTTTTAAACATTTTGGGAAAATCCTCGTGGGTAATTCTCAAAACCGGATATGATTTACCGTCCTTCAGGTTAATGTTGTAGCGGGGATTATATTTTTTGATTAAATTATTTTCCAGCAGCAGTGCTTCGTATTCGTTGTCTGTTGTGATGTATTCAATTGATGTGGCGTGGGAAATTAAAAGTCTTGTCTTAATTTCTTTTTTTCCGGAAAAATAAGAAGAAAGACGATTTTTGAGATTTTTTGCTTTTCCCACATAAATAACGGTGTTTTCCGGATTTCTCCAGAGATAAACTCCGCTTGATAAAGGAGCTTTCAGGGCTGTTTCGTGTAACAATTCACGGGTGGTTTTGGTTGTCATTGTATGATTTTGAATTATAACAAAAAAAAATTGCTTTTAGTAGTTGCTTTTGTGATTTCAGTTTTTTGCGCAAATGCAAAGGAAATTGTGCTTGGCGGAAAAAACGGCTGGCAGGAATTTCAATATAAAAAAAACATTACTACGGGAAAAGGCCGTTATGGTTACGACTGCATTCAGATTGCTTCAAACTCTTTTGATTTCGATGAATATACAGATCTTCTTATTGATTTTGAAAATCCGGAAAATCCGCTTTCTAACGGAAATTACACCGTTAACGAAAATAATCTGAAAATTTCTAATCAAACGAAAATGGAAAAACAGTCCGGGCTTAGTCGCAATATGGGCGGGCTTAAAGTTTTCGGTTCACCGGGGACTTTTTTCGGGTCGGAAGGTTTAACGGGTTCTTTTTCTCTGGAATTCTGGCTTTGTCCGTCCTTGTGCGAAAATGGCGAAGTAATTGTGAACTGGGAAAGTACAAAAAACGACAGAGGTCGGCTTGTCTATCAGATGCTCAACGGAACTTTTAACAAAGGTCATCTTGAATGGACTTTGACCAATTTTTTTGATTTGGAAGGCTTAGAATCTGGGGATATTATTTTAAAAGGTTCGCAGGCAATAATTCCGGATACATGGTCTTATCATGCACTTTCTTATGATTGCGAAACTGGCATTCTTGAATATTTAGTAAACGGGAGCACGGAAGATTTAAAGTACATAACTTCTGACGGTACAGAAAAAGGCAACATTGCGCTTGTTAATTTGGGCTCGGTCGCAGAACTTTCATTTTGTGATGAATATACCGGAAAAATCGATGATATTCGCATTTTGCGCCGGCCATATTCAATTCCAGACTTCCAATCTGCAGAAAATGCCGGAAAACTTGGTCATACTCAGTTTGTGCCTCAGGGTGGACGTTTTGTTTCAAAACCAATGCTGATTTCTACGGGAGCGCGGCTTACAGAAATTCAGGCCGAAATGAACGTGCCTTCACAAACGGCGATTTGTTATTCTGTGCGTTCCGGAGAAAATTATTACAACTGGACGGAAAATTATCCTGCATGGAAGCCCGTTGAAAGTGGCCAGGCAATTGATGGTGTTACGGGGCTTTATTTTCAGGTTTCGGCGGAACTTTATCCAGACGGAAACGGCGAAACTTCCCCGTCCATAACGCAAATTTCTTTGAATTTTGAAGAAATTGAACCGCCTTTGCCGCCGTTTATTGTAAAAGCGGTTGCCGGAAACGGAAAAGTAACCGTCAGCTGGAGTTATTCCGCAGATAAAAGTGTCGGCGGATATTATTTGTATTATGGAAATAGACCCGGAGAATATCTTGGCAGAGTTGCCCTTGAGGGAGATTCCCCGGTAAATGTAGGAAATACGACGAGTTTTACATTGACAGGACTTGAAAACGGCAGAATTTATTATTTTGCAGTTGCGGGCTGGTCAACATATGATGAACGAGTTATTGGCAATTTATCGCAGGAAGTTTTTGCGCGTCCTTTGGCACGGTTAAAATAGGAAATTTTTGAGGAAATATTTATGGATAAATCTTTAATTCTGATTCAGGCAAAAAATGCAGTTATGTCTCATGATTTTATGACGGCTGCAAGACTTTATAAAGAATTACTGAAGGATGATCCTTCAAATGTTGAGTATTTAAAACAGCTTGGCAGTATTTATGTTCAAGCTCAGGAAGATGAAAAAGCCATTCCATATTACGAACAGATTATAACTTTTTATCCTCACTACATTGATGCAATGAATTCTCTAGGCGCAATTTACCGCCGTTTAAAAAGATACGATGAGTCAATTCAGATTTTGCAGCGTGCCCTTGAAGAAGACCGACAGCTTCCGGACGTAAATTATAATCTTGGCTTCACATACAAAGAAATGGGAAATTATGCTGATGCTATTGAAGCGTTTGAAATGGTGATTCATGCAAAACCTGATGATGTTCTGGCTTACAATCATCTGGGATCAATTTATCTTGCGCAAAAAAATTATGAAAAATCCATTGCATCTTATAGGCGCGGACTTCAAATAGACCGCAATCATCCTATTTTGAATTACAATCTTGCCCGTGCATACGAACAAAGTGGCAACGAAACAGAAGCAATCAGATGTTATCAGCTTGCACTAAAAACACGGCCGGGTTGGAAAGACTGTATAAGTGATTACAGTGACCTTCTTTTAAAATGTCAGAAAAACAAGGAAGCGTCGGATTTAGTAAATCAGGCAATAAAAATGCATCCAAATGACGGTGATTTACTTTATATTTTGGGTCAGGTTTATTTGAATGAATATGATTACAAAAAAGCCGAATCAACGTTTAAAAAGGCGGATAATTTAAAAGGAAATGACATAAAAATTCTTTCCGGACTTGCAAAAGCAATGGAAAAAGGCGAAAAACCTGAGCAGGCACTGGAAACTGTTATTTCTGCACTGGAAATTGATCCTTACAACAAAGAAATCAGAAAGCAGTACGTTGAAGTTCTTTTGGACACCGCAGATTACGAAAAAGCTTTTGAAAATGTAAAGCAACTCTACGATGCCGGTGGCGACAAGGATTTGCAGGTTCTTGATTTGTACGGTCAGTATTATATCACTCAAAATGAGGAAGAAAATGCAAAGCCTTATTACGATAAAATTCAGAAAATTAATCATCACTATAAAGACCATATTGTAAATGCAGCGCAACGTTTCAATCAGATTGGAAACTATGATAAAGCAGAGTCTTATGCAAAAGAATTTGTTCGGCAACGCCCGAATTTGCCGGACGGCTACAATATGCTAGGAAAAATTAATTCGGAAAAAGGAAATTTGTCAGAGGCAAAAAAATATTATTCTCAAAGTCAGAATGTTGCAAAGCCGAATCATCTTGCGGACGAAAAACTTTCTCAAATTGAAAAGCAGATTTCTGAACTTTCGGAGCAGAAAAATGAAATTCCAGTTTTGCATGAGGAAGAAGTAACGTCTGTGATTCAAAATGAAGTCGTAGAAAATCCTGTTGCGGAAGAAAAAACTGATGATGAAGAATTTGATTATGCTGTAATGGGAGAAAATATTCCGTTACAGGAAGGTCTTGTAGAAAAAGAAGGCGATTTTTGGGGCGACGAAGAAAAAGAACATGAAGACGAGGTGGAAAATGAGGATAAAAAATCTGAAAATCCCGTGCAAGAAAATAATTCTTTGTCGGAAAGTCTGGAAAATTCTGGAAAATCTGATAATGCGGAAAATATAAAATCATCAGATGTGGAAAAGTCTGGAAATTTTGCGGAAAATAACAGTGGAACGGGAAATCCTGAAAATTCTGTGGAAAACGAAAATCCTGCGAATTCAGAAAATGTAGAAAATTCTGATTTTACGGATGATTTTGAAAATTCTGAGGAAAATAAAAATGCCCCGGAAAATCAAAATTCTGAAAGTGAAATGAAAATGCCGGACGATGATGCCCTAAGTTTAAACGAGCTTGTAAATCCTGATGATGATAAATTTGATTTTGATGATTTTACCGGTAAAAAATCTGATGATGAAAATTTTGAAAATACATCCGAAAGTCATGAAAATTCACCGGAAAATGTAGATTCTGAAATTTCTGAAAATGCGAGCTTAACTCAAAAACCGCTTGAAAATTCTGGAAATCCCGCTGTTGCGCAACCTGTTGCAGAAGAAATTGAAAATTCGACCAATGAAGAAAAATCAGAACTGGAACCGGAAAATAAATCTGAGAATGATTTTGATTTTGCAGATTTTGGCGGACAAAAAACGAAAGAAGAAAGTCAGAAAAATTATCAGCCGTATAAAAATTCCGCTGATGATTATGAAAACTATAAAGCTCAGGAAGTTTATGTGCAGTCTGGTTGTTCAAATCCTGATTCTGAAGCGATGAAAGCGGCCTTGAAAGCTCAGCAGATGGCAGAACAGCTTGCGGACGAACAGTTTTTGATGAGAAAAGAAAATGAAAATTCAATTCAGGACGCTATTGAACAGTTAAGAAAAATGAACGAGCAGCAGTTAGAAGAATTGAAAATGCAAAATCAGGAACTTAAAAATCAGTTGAAAGAGGCGCAGAACTCAGAGTCGGTTTTGGAAGAATCGTCGCATTCTGAAATTTCAGAATCCGAGGAAATTAAAAATCCTAAAATTGAAAAAAACGAAAAAACTGAAGAAACGGAAAATCTGAATGATGTAGAAGAAATTGCAGAATTTAAAGAATTGCCTGAAAGTGAAGAAAATTTGCAGGACGATGACGAAATTTTTGCGAAAAATACAGAAAATCAAGGTGAACCTGTTGCTGAAATAAAATCTGAAGAAATTGCAGAAAATTTGTCTGAACTTGAAGAAGCTGAAATATCTGAAGAAAACGAAAATCTGCCGGAAACAGAAAACATTATTTTTGAAACTGTGGATTCGCTCGCATGGGAACTTCAGGACAATGTAGAAAAAATAAAGGCAGAAAAACAGAAACTTCAGGAAATAAAATTCGCCGACGTCGAAGAACTTACGGGAGAAATGGAAAAATCAACTGACGGTGTGGAAGCTAAACTTTGCACAGCAGAATGCACTGAAACTGCCGGTGAACTGGATACAGAAGAATTTAACGAATGTAGTGACGCACCAGACACAGAAGTATGTGAAGAATGTTGTGACGCACCGTCCGCAGAAGAAACGTTGAAGAAAATTCAAGACTCTCTTGTGAACCGTGAAATGGAGTGCGAAAACGCTGAAAAAATTGAAATGTTCAAAAAATTGCGCGATTTGTGTACTTTCCTGCCGGCTGACGATAAAAACACGCAGAACGCTGGACATAATCTTGTTCTTATGGATTATATTATCGCAAAAATGTCTGGAAAACCTGGGCTTTTAGAAACTGTGCAGTCTCTAAGAGATTCCGGCGTTCTTGGAGTTCAAGAAAACGCTGCGGAAAATTTTAGCGATGGAACAGAATCAGAAATGGTCGAAAAAGTTCTTAATAAAATGAAAAATCTTGCAAAAGATTTACTGGACAAACCATTATCTTGTGCACTTTGCGAATGTGCCGACAGCGTTTTGGGCAGACTAAAGGATTCTGTGCAGTGAACCTCTTAAAAATTGCAATTTTTAGAGAGGTTCTGTAAAATCCTCAAAATTTTAAAGTCTGATGATTTTTGAGTGAGTAATAATTTCGTTGCCGTTTTCTGTAATCAGAACGTCGTTTTCAAGACGGCAACCGCCAATTTTTGGGTCATAAAGTCCAGGCTCACAAGTCAAAATCATTCCTGGTGCAAAATGAAGTTCACTGTCAATTTTAGTGCTTACGCGCGGAAATTCATGAATTTCAAGTCCGATAGCATGTCCAAGTGTATGTGGCATTTTTCGTTTTGCCTTTGCGAAAACATTATCCGCATGCTTTGCAGCTTCGTTGATTGTGTGTTCCTTTGTGTAAAGAAGTACACATTCGTCAAAGGCTTTCTGTACAAGATTCAGTTGGGTTTCCTGTTCTTCTGTCAGCGGACCTTTTGCAACAGTAATTGTTGTGTCACTTGTGTAACCGTTGTAAACGACTCCAAAATCAAGAATTGAAAGCCCTTGAGCCGGCCATGCTGCATTTGTATAGCCTGGAAAAGCGTGAATCGCAAAACTTCTTGAAGGACCTGCAGCAAGAGTGTCAAAACCCGTTCTCTGGCATCCGCGAATTCTAAGCTCTTTTTCTATAAAAAGGGCGACGTCCATTTCAGTTTGTATTGTTCCGTCTTTTATTTTTGATTCTATCTGTTCAATAATCAAATCTCCGACGCGGGCTGCTTCTTTTGTACATTCAATTTCGTATTCATCTTTTATCATTCTTGAATTTGTGACAAACTGATGCGCTCCGTCTTCTTTGCAACGGCAGTCATAATTTTGAAGTTCTGCAATAAATTTTAAATACTGAGGATAAGTCAGATATGGAGGAAGTTCAATTTTTGAATTTATCCCGTGATTATAATTTGAATTCAAAACTGCTTTGACTGCATCAAGGGCAGAATTTTTATACCGTGTGTAAGGAATCATTTTGTCGCAGAATGCAATGCTTTTTGCAAGATTTTCATCCCATGGAATCAAAATTGAATATCCATCAGAAAAAATAATTAAAACTCCGTCAGAAGGATGCCCTGTGTAATACTGCATTGCCGGGTCACGCTTTGCTTCGCTATCTATAAAAACTGCGGCACCGGTTTTATTTTGAGTAAGACAGGCTGCAAGGGCGTCGCGGCGTTTTTTGTAAATCTGTTCAAGTTCTTGTTTTGAATATTCTTTCATTTTTGTCTCCCACGTCTTTTGATTTTTTTGATTATTACCATCACAATTGAATCTTTTGAAATTATGAGTTCAAGCACACCGATTATAAAATAAATTACTGCAAGAATCAGGGCTGGAATTCCGTATGAAATAATTCTGTTGTGACCTGCAAACCACACAGAAAATCCGAATTTTCGCAAAAAATAAACTGGAATTGCCGCAATCACAGAAAAAGTCAGGATTTTGATTACATAAAGAAGTGTTGCACTTGCAACTTTCCCGATTTTTATAGAATTCATTTTTTTCATAAAAATAAAAAGAAAAACAGTGTTTATTGCGCTGGCAAGACTTAACGCAAGTGCAATGCCATTGCCTTTCATAGGTAAAATCAAAACTAATGCCAGAACAACATTTGCTGCCATGCTGATAATTCCCGCCATTGTCGGAAGTTTTGTGTTTCCCTGGGCATAAAATGCCGGCGTGATAATTCTGTTCATTGCAATAAAGAAAAGTCCCGCAATATGCCAGCGGAATTCTCCGGTCGTAAGTTTTACGGAAAGTTCGTCGAAGCCGCCTTTTTTGTACAAAAGGGAAATTAAATCTTCGCCACACACAAGACTGTAAAAAGTAACCGGAATTGTGATTACTGTGATAATTTTAATTGCCTGTACAAGCAGTTCATTATATTCGTCCCATTTTTTTTCGTGAGCAAGACCAGACAAATCCGGCAAAATTACAGTCCCGATTGAAACTGCAAAAATTCCAAGAATTAACTCCTGCAGTCGCAGCGAATACTGAAGGCTTGAAGCAATTCCTGTGCCTGCACGGTTTGCCAGTGCAGTGGAAACTAAATCATTTACCTGGTAGGCGGCCATTCCAATAATTGTAGGACCAATCAAGGCAAGTACTTTTCTTGTCCCCGGATTTGTAAAACATTTTTTGATTGAAGTAAATCCAACTTTCCATCCGGTTTTTAACACAAATGGAAGTTGAAAAACTGCCTGAATACAGCCACCGGTCGTAACTCCTATTGCCATTGCTCTTGCAGCTGCCTTTGAAGCCTGTTCTGCATCACCAATTTTTGAAGTAAGAAGTGGTGTTAAAATGTAAGTTGCAAGTACAACCATTGCGTTAAAAATGACTGGAGTAAATCCCGACGGAGCAAAGATTTTACAGCCGTTCAAAATTCCTTGAAAAAATGCAGCGATAGAAATCAACAGCAGGTAAGGAAACATTACTCTTGTAAGGTAGGTGATTTCTGTTTTTTTTAAAAGCCAGTAGTTTAGTTCCTCAGCATAATCTGCGGCGTTTACGTCCACAGGTTTTTTACAGAAAATCATTGCAAGAAGAGGGGTAACAAAAAATCCTATTACCACAACACAAGTCGTCAAAAATGTAACTAGAGTGAACGTTGAATTAATAAAATTCTGGGTGCTTTTTTTATTTTCCGGAGAATCGCCGTCCGTAAGATAACCTTTAAAAGTCGGAATAAATGCAACGGAAATGCTGTTTTCTGCAAAAAGTCTTCTCAGAAGGTTTGGAATCATAAAAGATGTTGTAAAGGCATCAGCATAAAGGCCGGTGCCTAAGAATTTTGCCTTGGTCATCTCACGGATAAGGCCCATGATTCTAGATGCAAAAGTCATCAGGGAAAGTACAATTCCCGAAGTTACAAGTGATTTCTTTTTATTTTGATTTGAAAATTCGTCCATTAAATGTGCTCTCTATGTTTTTGGGTATCTCTAAAAATGAAATTTTCAAAGACTCTTGTAAAAGCATAATGAAAGCCCCTGAAAATTGCAATTTTTAGAGGCAGCGAAAGAAAAACTGAGAAAAACTAAAAACATTGAGAAAAACTCTCAATTAAACTATAATTTACGAATGGCAGGAATCAGATTTTTTAATCGTGTGGGGAAGACAAGAATCATTCCTATTGGCTTAAAGATTCTTTTGCTTTTTGTAATCGTCCTTTTGCTTTCTACATTTTCCACAAATTTCATCACAATCACGCTTGCGCAGCGTCAAACATTGTCACTGAATAATACTGTTATGGTTCAGCAGTTAAAAGAACTTTACACAAATGCTTCAAATCAATATCAGATTTATAGTTTTTCCGGTGATAAATACAATTCAATTCTTGCAATGCGTTCTGTTGCAAAGTCATCATTTTTTTATCCTGACAGCGTTGCACTTGGCGTTACAAAGGACGGCAAAATTGATTTTCTTGCCTGTAATAATAATGATTTGTACTGGTCTAAATTTGTTGATGTCGATGCTCTTGGAAAATTAAATCAGGATGCAGAAAACGGCATAACAGAAGGAACAATTAGTTTTAAAACTTTGGGCGGAGAATATTCGGGAGTTTATAAATATCACGAAGACTGGAATTGTTACTTGATTCGTGCAGAAAATCGTGCCGATTTGGAAAAAAATTCACGGCAGATTTACATTTACATTTCCATTTTGATTGTAATTTTTACGCTTATTTTCCTCGTAATTGCATGGATTATCATCAGAAAAGAATTTCAGCCACTGAATAAATATACAAACGAACTGATTGCCATGCAGAAAAAAAATCAGCTGAACCTTATAGACCTTTCGGATGCCCAGAATGATGATGTTTCCTATATGGCCGCTTCGTTTAACAATCTTTCCTCATCAGTTAATAATTTATTGGGGACTTTTCAGAAATTTGTAAGCAAGGATGTCGTTTCAAAAGCATATTCGGAGCAAGGAATTGCCCTTGAAGGAAGTCAGCAGGAACTTACAATGCTTTTTTCTGATATAAAAAGTTTTACTTATCGTACAGAAACTTTGGGCAATGACATTATTGATGTTCTGAACGTTCATTACAGCGGAGTAATTCATAAAGTTCACGAAAGTAACGGTGTTATCTGTTCAATAATCGGGGATGCAATTCTTGCAATTTTCGGAAAACTTGAATCACAGAAAATAAAATCGCTTGATGCAGTTGAAGCGGCCTGGAATATCACTCGTGAAACCGCTGCTCTCCGTCAGTTTATGATAGAAAAACGCGAAGAACTTGAAAAAACTCGTAAGTTAAATTCTGCGGAAGAAAAAGTTTTTGAAGCCGTTTTGCTTGACGTTGGCGTTGGAATTGACGGCGGAACAGTTTTTTACGGAAATATCGGTTCAAATGAGCATATGGCAAATACCGTAATTGGTGATAACGTAAATTCGGCTTCAAGACTTGAAGGATTAACTAGAATTTATCATTTGCCGGTGATTGTCAGCGAATACGTAAAAAATGAAGTTGAAAAGCAGTCAAAACGATATAAATTTTACGAAATTGATACGGTTCAGGTAAAAGGCAAAACTCAAGGTAAAAAGATTTTTTATCCTTTTGATACTCAGGATGTTGATAGTAAATATATGCCATCTTACGAAATTTTTGAGCAGGGGCTTGCCTGTTATTATGAAGGTGACTGGAAATCTGCCAGAAAATATTTTAAGCAGTCGGCATTGCCGGTTATAGAGATTTTTTTAGACAGAATGGGGCGGTCAAATCCTCCTGAAAACTGGAGCGGAATATGGACAATGACGACAAAGTAAAAAATAACGAACTTCAGACAGTTGACAGTCACAAGGAAGTTTTGTTTTTTCTGAATGATAAACTTGCTCAACTTCAGCATAGTGGTGCGAAAAATTCCTATAATCTTGAAGAAGAATTTGCCAAAACAAAGAAAAATCATAAATGGTCAATAAAAATAATTCTTCTTGCGGCGGTTTTAGTTGTTGCAGGTCTTACCGTTTTGATTTCTTATTATGAAATTAAGAAAAACCGGCAGTTGACGGTTTCTCTTGATTCATTTTCTGATTTGAATTTAAAAAACGTTATCGACACTGTTACTTCTGTTCAGACAAATTATGAAAATTCTGTGAAGGCAAAAAGTTCTCTGGAAAGTAAAAAAAATATGGCTCAGAATAATGCAAAATTTCAGTACGAAAATGAAGTTTTTATTCTAGATTCTTTAAAACTCAAAAATAGAAAAGATTACGAAAATCGCCTTGCCAAAATTAATGAAAATTATGACCAGTCTTTGAAATTAATTGATTCAGAATATGATTTTCAGATTCTTGAAGTTGAAAAACAGATTGCCGAGTATAAATCTCAGATGGAACAGTTTGATTCTTCAAAATTAAAGGCGGTTGAAGAACAAAAAAGAATTTTGGACAGTGAACGTGCACTTTTTCAGCTGGAACAGCAGCAGACTGTGGAACTTTACGAAAATCAGATAAAAGAACTGGAAAACACAATTCAGATTTTGCAAAACACGAATTCTGACGAAATCCGAACAGCATTGTCAGAAATGATTACCCGATACGAAGCCGAAATTGCACTTTATGACCCAGTTATAAAAGATCAAAAAGGAAAAGAAATTATTGCAAAGGCAAATTTGATTTTACAGAACGAAACAGAAGATTTTGCCATCTCAGAAAGTCAAACTGAAGAAAATAAAATGGAGGAAGAAACTTCTCAGACTCAGATTGATTTGAATTCCGTTTCAGAAATTAAAGATTTTTATTCCGATTATGAATATCTAGAAAAAATTTTAACTGCATTGCCACATAAAAATTCACTTTTGCACTACATAAGTGCTTCAAAAACACTTTCTGAAAAAATGTGCAAGTTGCTTGCTGAAAATTCAAATAATTTAAAGACCGAAAATGATTCTTTAAGGCAGGCAAATCAGCAGCTTTTTGAAAAAAATCAAAAAACTACGGAAGAATTGAAAGTGGCTCGTCAGGAAACGGAAGTAAAACTTCAGCAGCAGAAAAATGAAATGCTCAGCGAAAATCAAAAAATGTACGAAAGCCTGCTTTTGTCACTAAAGGTGCAGGCTGTAATTTTAAACGCTTCTTCTGCCGATAAAATAACAGTATATGTGTCGAATTCTCTCCGTGACACAATCGCGGAAGAAGGTTGTGCTGCTGAAATAAAAGTGGGCAGGACAACAATAAAAGGCACCGTAATTAAAAATTCAGAAAATCAGTTTATTTTTACGCCTGATTTAAATAAAAACGGAAATCCTGTGGAAATTGACCTTTCACAGTTGTTTTTTGGAACTGTCGTAAAATTAAAATAGGCCAGGGCGGGCAAAAAAAATGGAAGATAATACGGAATTTTCACAAACTTTACAGACAATGCTTTTAGAAAAACAAAAGTGGTTTACAGAAGTGCAGTTGGGCGAACTTTTTAATGATTACAGGCTTCTACACACTTGTGTAAAAAATATTTATGACATGCTTATAAAAAAAACATTGATTGATCAAGATCCTTACCGTTTGGACAAAAGAATTAATTCAATTGAAATTCCTGCAACAAGTGCCTTTCCGGATTCTGATAATTCGAAAGTACTTGGATTACGTTTTTCTGATTATGAAGTGATGCTTGATTACATTTGTACGTATTATAAATTTACACTTGAAAGGCTTACAATTCCGGAAATCAGAAAACTTCTGGAATTTAATGCTTGTTTTGACTGGAAAAGCATAACAACGAACAGCTCAGAATCTAACAGCCGGGCTCTTGCTGCAGTTTTGAATCAGGCAAGAATTAATGCACCCGGCGTAATTATCAGCATGATTAACGACAGCGTTGCAAAAAGCGAAAAGGCCATGGACGCGATAAATGCAAAATTAAATGAACTGGGAATTTTTCAACGCGAGGCTTTTAAAGGTGAAATCCGCCGTGAAATTATTGCCAGCGCGGAATTTAACCGCGAAAAAGCTTATGAATCTGCGGATGCAGAACTTGCGGAAATCAAAAGACTTTACTCAAAAATTATTGGAAAGAAAAAAACATTTTATTCTGATTTAGTTAACGAAATTATTGATGAAGATTTGGGAAATAATGCTCTGTGGCTTCGCGAAAATGTACTGAAAAAACTTGCAATCAAAGGTAAAGTCGTAAAACAGGAAAAAAAGAAAGTCGGAATTGACCCTAGAAAACTCCTAATGGATACAGTTTTTTCTCTTGGGGGTGTTGCACCGGTTTTAATGCAGTTGAATATAAAACTTTCTGATAATTTTGGTCATCTTTATTCAGAAAAAAAAGGATTTATCGCGGGAATCGGCAAACTTTTTCGCCAGGCTTTTAAAATGAAAAAGAAAGAGCATTATATCAACCTCAAAATTGTAGAGGTAAAGAATGGTTCTCTCCGCAATGAAAAAATTGCTGTTTCGGAAGTTCTCGCAAATATAGCTCAAAAAACAAGAATTTACACCGGAATTGCAAACAAAGGTATTGAATATCAAAAAATAGAAGCCTCATCAACAGATGCAATAATAAATTTTGTAAATCATCAGATTTCTGAATGCCAGTCGCTTTTTACAATAATAAACGCACTTGATGCATACTTCAAAACAGAAATTGATGTTCTCTTGCGACCAAAAATGAAAGGTTTGCAAATAGATCTTTCTTCGTTCAGAAATATGATTATTGCCGTAAATAAAAAACGCAGTGAATTTATTTCAACAAAAGAAGAAATTGAACAAATGAAAAAACTGGGAATTGCTGATGTTTAAAAAATCATTTTTTTTTATTTTGTCTTTAATTATTTGCTGTACCGCGGTTTTTGCGCAGGTTAATTCTGATTCCGAAGATGAAAGCGTAGAAAATCTGCTTGAAGAAGATTCTGAAAATGAAAATTCAGCCGTGAATTCTGCTTTGCAAGGTAATTTTGTAATCATTGAACCGGTCAGAGAGCATGAATTAAATCCGCACCTTACCTCTTATTCCATTGACTGCCAGATTCTTACGGGGCTTTACGAAGGGCTTTTTACTTACAATCCTGTTTCTCTTGAGCCGGAATATGCCCTGTGTAAGAACTACAAAATTTCGCGCGATAAAAAGCGAATGACTTTTACACTCCGCGAAGATGCGTATTTTTCTAACGGCAAACAGATTAAGGCTTCTGACGTTCGTGATTCCTGGCTGCAACTTCTTGAAACTCCTAATGCACCATATTCTTCACTTTTCGATATTGTTCGAGGGGCAAAAGATTACCGTAATGGAAAAGGAAATCGTGAAAATGTGGGAATTGTAGCAACTTCGGACTTTGTGCTTTCTGTGTATCTAACGACTCCTGCAAATTATCTTCCGCGAGTGCTTTGTCATACGGCGTTTTCTGTCATAAATTCAAATCCTACAGTTTATTCGGGGGCATTTACTCTTGATGATATGGAGGATGGAATTCTGATTCTTAAGAAGAATCCTTTTTATTGGGATTATAAAAACACTTATTTAGAGAAGATTACGATTATTCAGTCTGATGATGCTGATGAAAATGCGTTTTATTTTAATTGCGGGCTTGCAAACTGGGTCACAGGAGACATTAATACTCAAAAACTTTTAGACAAATCTGCGATACAGCTTGGGGCTCAGTTTGGAACTTCCTATTTTTTCTTTAAAGATTCGTCAAAAAAGCCGTCAGAAGATTCTCTTGCCGGCACAGAAAAGTTTTCTCCATGGGATAAATTTGAATTCCGTGCGGCCGTACTTGAAGCGTTTCCCTGGGAGGATTTCCGTAAAAATGTTTATGTTCCGGCAACCACTTTTGTTTATCCGCTTACCGGTTATCCGACAGTAGAAGGTTATGATTACACGGATCCGATTGAAGCGTTAATTAAAATGGATGCGGCCCGCGAAAAATATGGCATTGCTCAGGATAAAATTATTCCGCTAACTTTTGAAATTTCGGAAAATTCAATCAGTGATGATAAACTCGAATCGTTCAAAAATGCACTTCTTCCGCTTGGCGTTGAACTTAATGTCATAAAAAAGTCTGGATTCAGATATTTTTCGGAAGTGGTGTCTTCATCTTCAGACCTTTTTGTTTACAACTGGATTGGCGATTTTGCGGATCCTCTGGCGTTTTTGATGCTTTTTCAAAGTGATTCAACTTTAAACGATTCCGGCTGGAAAAATTCTGAATTTGATGAGCTTATAAAAAAAGCCGCCGAATCAACTCAGGATTCTGAACGTTACGTGCTTCTTGCTCAAGCAGAAACAATACTTTTGGATAGTGCGGAAGTTATTCCTGTTTACCGTCCCATAACTTTTAACGTAATTGATTTAAAAGAAGTTGGCGGATGGTCATTAAACGGCTTTGATTTACATTCATTTAAATATATTTATAAAAAACCAGAGATTTCCACTATTGATAATATCGTGATGCGTTAAGGGCAACTCTTTTGGGAACCTCTAAAAATTGCAATTTTTAGAGGTAACTCTGAAAACCCTTTTTAGAGAACCCCTAAATTTTTCGCAAATTTTAAAAAATTACTACTAATAGAAACAAAATTGCTGTACAATGTTTCTTATGATAGAAACAATTTTTATTGAAGGACTCATTTACGGCATTATGGTTTTGGGACTTTTTATAAGTTACAGAACTTTGAACTTTTGTGATATGACTGTAGACGGTGCCTTTCCAATGGGCGGATGTATTCTGGCCGCCTGCATTATGAACGGTGTGCCACCGGTTGTTGCGATTTTCCTGGCATTTTTTGGCGGTTGCCTTGCAGGACTTTGCACGACACTTTTGTACACAAAACTTCGAGTCCCAGATTTGCTTGCCGGAATTCTTATGATGACAATGCTTTATTCAATTAATCTGAGGATTATGTCGAACAGGGCAAACGTTTCTTTTTTGCGTCTTGAAACAAGTTTTTCCAAAATTACAACATTTTTTGAAAATAATTTCCCGTCCCTACCGTCAGAAACTGGAATTTTGATTTTTTTGGTTCTGTTCACCGTTATTTTTAAGTTACTCCTTGATTTATTTTTTCACACGGATTTAGGACTCACGATGGGAGCACTTGGTTCTAACGAACAGATGATAATTTCTAATGGCGTGAATCCTCAGATTGTACGCGGAATTGGCGTGTGTTTTGGCGACGGACTGGCTGCTTTGAGCGGTGCTTTTGCCGCAATGTACAACGGCTTTGCGGATGTCGGAAGCGGAAATGGCGTTATTGTTAGCGGTCTTGCCTCTCTGATGATTGGGGAATTTATTATCCGTTCAAATAAAATCGGCTGGCAGACTTTGCGCGTTCTGATTGGTTCAATAATTTACCGTGCACTGATGTGCATTGCCCGTCGTTATGGTCATTACATCAACCTCACTGCAAATGATTTGAAATTCATTACAGGAATTATGATTATCATTTGTCTGATTGTTGCAAGTCTGAAAGGAAAATTTGATTTTTCAAGACACTTAAAACGACCGCGCGTGTGACACAGGATTTCCGGTAAACGGTAAATTCCGTGCATAAAAATGGGAGAACTAAAATGACAGAAAATATTGAAAATAAACAGCCAATGCTAAAATTGCAGGACATCAGCATAACTTTTAATTCCGGAACCGCTGACGAAAACAAAGCACTCAAAAATATAAATCTTGAAATTAACGAAGGCGACTTTATCACTGTGATTGGCTCAAACGGAGCGGGAAAATCCACACTGTACAACGTAATTGCCGGCACGCTTTTGCCAGGCTCTGGGAAAATTTTTCTTAAAAATGAAAAAAAGGACAGCGCAGCCACACCTGATTTCCGTGACATCTCAAAAGAAAAAGAGTACAAACGCGCAAAATATATAGGGCGAATTTTTCAAAATCCGCTTTTAGGCACGGCTGGCAAAATGTCGCTGGAAGACAATATGATGATTTGCAGTAAAAAAGGCTGGAAAGGAATAAAAATCAGCCTGAACAAAAATGCCCGCGAAAAATTCAAAACTCAACTCAAGAAACTGGATATGGGTCTTGAAAATCGCCTGAACGATAATGTTGAACAGTTCTCCGGCGGACAGCGTCAGGCACTCACTCTGCTGATGGCCGTAATGTCAAAACCGTCAATTCTCCTTCTTGACGAGCACACCGCCGCGCTTGACCCCACAAATGCCGCGCTTGTTATGGAACTTACAAAAAAATTCGCCCAGGAATATCACCTTACAGTTATGATGGTTACGCATAATATGCAGCAGGCCCTCGACTACGGCAACCGCCTGCTGATGATGGACAGCGGAGAAATTATTCTTGACATCAGTGGTACCGAAAAGCAAAAACTCACACTCGATACCCTTGCCCAAAAGTTCAAAGAAATTAAAAATCACGGCATGACCAACGATCAGATGGTTTTGCAATAAAATTTTACTGGCGCCACCTCCGCTGCGCTCCGGTCCGGGCTTTTGCGGTATAAAAATGCTTTCGCATTTTTTCCGTCCAGCCACACTGCGTGTGTCCGTCCCGCTAACGCGGCAGCAATCCCTGGCGCAGTCGTCCAAAATTTAATTCTTTTACCGTTTTCAAAGATACCTCTAAAAATTGCAATTTTTAGAGGTTCCCTTATAATAAAACTTATATCTGAAAAATCATTTTCAATGCTTTTTCAGATATAAACCGTAAATCTCAGTACAGCGTCGTCATTCTGAAGATAATTCAGAAGCCAACATAATGTCATTCTGAACTTGTTTCAGAATCTAAAGTTTGAGTTTTACGGCATTTCTAAAAAAAATTACAGCGAGGTAAAATTTATGGAAAAAAAAGATTTTATTGACTGCAGTCCTGTCAGATGGTTTGAAAAAGCAACGTCATCAGTTTTAAAAACCGGCGAAATGGGACTTATTACTGCAAAAAAAGGATTAGGAAAAACATCCGTACTTGTGCAGTTTGGCCTTGATGAATTGTTAAAAGATAAATCCTTAATTCATGTTTCTTTTGATCAGAAATCTTCAAATGTAATTTCATGGTATTCAAGCGTACTTTCAGAGATTGCAAAGAAAAAACATATTTCAAATCTTGCTGAATTCGAAGATGAAATTGTAAAAAATCGTACAATCTTGAATTTTAATCAAGAAACTTTTACTTTGCCAAAAGTTGCAGCAACAATCAAAGCCTTAGAATCCGGCGGAATAAAGATTGATTCAATTGTTGTTGACGGTTTGGATTTATCTGCAGTTTCAGATACTGACCTTAAGTCTTTTGCGGAATTTGCGTCAAAAGAATCTTTGACAGTCTGGTTTAGTTACACTTGCGAAAGTGAAGCTTTAAAAGACACTCTCCCGGAAGAAAAATTAAAACTTTTTGCAACCGTTGCACACATCAGTGCAAGCGGCAAAGAATTAAGCCTTAATGTCTTAAAAAATGGGGACGGTAAAGTTCTGTTAGATTCAAAAACGCTTTTAATGAGTAAAGGAAACCTCTAAAAATCGCAATTTTTAGAGGTAATGAAAGAAAAGTCAAGAAGGGTATCTCTAAATAAAGCATTGAAAATGATTTTTTAGAGATACCCTAAATTTAGTCAGCCATTGTTTTATACTGCTCAAATTTAACGGCAATTTCTTCGTCCTGTTTTGTACACAGCGAAACAACTATTGTAACAACAAGACAGCAAACAAATGCCGGAACAATTTCGTAAAGTCCAAAAATCGGTGCGACAGTTGAAGGAATGTAATGCCATACAACATCAACAATGCCACCGCAAATAAGCCCTGCAATAGCACCAGGTGCTGTCGTACGCTTCCAATAAAGAGCCAGCAAAATTAAAGGTCCAAAAGTTCCACCAAATCCTGACCACGCAAAAGAAACTAAATTGAATATTGAAGAATTCGGATTTAAAGAAAGAAGCAAGGCAATAATTGTAATGGCAAAAACTGTAATTCTGCTTACTGTCAAAACCTGTTTTTCACTTGCATCTTTTTTAATCATTCCCTTGTAAATGTCCTGTCCAACCGCAGAGGCTGCGGCAAGAAGCTGAGAATCTGCAGTAGACATTGAAGCGGCAAGAATTGCACAAAGGAAAATTCCAGCAAAGAATGCCGGATACATTTTCTGCATTGTAGCACTAAAGACTGTTTCTGCATCTCCGTGAAGAAGATTTGCAATGCCGTTAATCACAACATTTTCTGTTCCAGGTCCCAAAAGAGTCTGAGTGTTGTGTGCTGCAAATTTTAATCCGCCGTCACCAACTGTGCTCAAAAGATATACCGTTCCAAGTGTTCCGATTATAAAAGTTCCAATGTAAGAAATAATCATCCAGCTCATACCAATACGGCGTGCTTTTTTGATTTCTGAATTTGAGCGGATTCCCATAAATCTTACGATAATGTGTGGCATTCCAAAATATCCCAATCCCCATGCAAGTGCCGAAATTATACTCATTACCTTGTAATTTGAATTTGCAGCAAAAGAATTTTTTATTGCCTCTCCAAATTCACCGGCAACCGCAGAGGCCTGAAAATTCTTTACAGATTCAATTGCATTAGCTGGTCCCCCAAGTGAAATTACTGCGATAAGTGCAGAAACAACAAAGGCAACAAGAATTAAAGTTCCCTGAACAAAGTCAGTAGTACAAACTGCAAGATACCCACCGGTAATTGTGTAACACAAAATTACTGCAAGTCCAATTATTAATCCAGCGTGATAAGGAATTCCAAATACAGAATTAAAAAGTTTTGCACAGGCAACAAATCCTGAAGCCGTGTAGATTGTAAAGAAAAGAACAATAAATGTTACAGAAACAATGGAAAGCACGTGAGATTTGTCCTTAAATCTGTTTGTAAGGAATTCTGGAATTGTAATTGAATCCCCGTACGTAATTGAACATTTACGCAATGCTTTTGCAACAAAAAGCCAGCTTAAGTAAGTTCCAATTATAAGTCCTAAAGCTGTCCAGAATGTTTCTTTTACTCCGCCAAGGTAGCAAAGCCCCGGTAAGCCCATCAAAAGCCAGGCTGAAGAATCAGAAGCTTCGGCAGAAAGGGCTGTAACCCACGGACCAACTTTTCTTCCGCCCAGAAAAAAGTCAGAAGACGAATTATTTGAGTGTGCATAGCGCAATCCTACAAGAATCATAGCCCCAAGATACAACACAAAGGCAATGATTTTTGCAACAATTTGAGATGTCATAAAAAACCTCTTTTTAAAATATTTTTACCATTATATAAAAAAAACGTGCTTTCTTACAATGTAAGTTTTTTTTTGTATTTTGGGCCAGATGTCGTGTGTTTAACGGCGTTTGCGCACTTCGCTATACGCTCAAGGTCCTCAGCGTGCAATTAGCACGCCTGTGGGCCTCGGTTCCGGCAATTCAAATTGCCTTCACCGGTGCTCCAATGCCGGGCCGGTTTATCGTAAAAATTTAAAAAGTTTAAATTGTTTAACTTTTATGCGGATAGTCAGTATATTTAAAGCGGTTTATGCACACTTGCGTGCAGAATATTTTTATGGGAACTTCTAAAAATTGCAATTTTTAGAGATACCCTTATAAGAGGTAGACCATGAGTGATTGTGATCATAATTGTGAAGGCTGTGGCAAAAGTGGTAGTTGTTCTTCAAAGCCCCAGGATTTTCGTGCTTATTTAAGAAAAGGCAGTTCTGTAAAAAAAGTAATTGGAATTGTAAGCGGAAAGGGCGGTGTTGGAAAATCTTTAGTAACAAGTTTACTTGCAAGTAAAATTCAAAAAGACGGTTTTAATGCAGCAATCCTGGATGCAGATATTACAGGTCCTTCCATTCCGGAAAGTTTTGGATGCGGGCAGGAACGTGCCGTTGCAATGGAAAATGAAGATGCCCTTATTCCTGTAAAAACTGACAGTGGAATTCAGCTTATGTCTATGAATTTTCTGTTACAGAATGAAAATGATCCTGTAATCTGGCGTGGTCCTGTCATTGGTGGTGCCGTAAAGCAGTTCTGGACTGATGTTGCCTGGAAAGATGTTGATTTTATGTTTGTAGATATGCCACCGGGAACAGGGGACGTTCCGTTGACGGTTTTCCAGAGTCTTCCTGTAGATGGAATTATTGTTGTTTCTTCTCCGCAGCAGTTGGTGCGCGTAATTGTAGAAAAAGCTGTAAACATGGCAAATATGATGAACATTCCAATTCTTGGAATTGTTGAAAATATGAGTTATGTAAAATGTCCTGATTGTGGCGAAAAAATTACAGTTTTTGGAAAAAGCAATATTGATAAAATTGCAGAAAGTTTTAAAATTCCTGTTCTTGCAAGATTACCAATGGAAGAACGAGTTTCTGCTGCAATAGATGCCGGCGACGTTGAATCTCTTGATGTTCTGGAATTGCAAAAGGCTGCAGAAACGGTAGAAAATCTTTTGAAAAACTAAGCCTAAGGGGAAAAGTTGAAAACGCGATGTTTTAATTCGTGATATATAAACGAATAAAACCCCGCACGTATCTCTAAAAAAGCATCGAAAATGATTTTTTAGAGATACCCTTATTTCGGTTTTCTTTCCGCTGGACACAATGCAGTAGCGCTGTGCAGGGCACCGCAGGTGGCCACCGCAACAAAGCCGCAGGCGAAGTGAGGAGGCTGGAACGAAAGTGGAACCCGGAACATAGCGACGGCGAAGCCGGACTGCCCGGACTATTCAGAAACAGAAGTTTTTAACAATTACTCAACTTTTGTGTTATAATGATTCTATGAATAAAAACGACAAACAGCCAAAAACAGAAAATTCTAATGAACTTTCACTTGAGCTGGAAAATTCTACAATCAAAGAAATTTGTCATCTGCTTTCGGTAAAAAACGATGAAGATTTTACCTTTGATTTTTTTAAAAATCTATTTACACCACCGGAATTAAAAGACATGGCAAGCCGCTGGCTTCTTGTAAAAGAACTTGACAAGGGAACGACTCAGCGCGAAATTGCAAGAAAATTTGGAATGTCTTTGTGCAAAATTACACGCGGTTCAAAGGAATTGTCTAAAGAGGACAGTGCCTTTAGAAAAATGCTTTCTCTTTTACAGGATGAATCCAAAAAATAAAGTGCGCTTCTAAAAATTGCAATTTTTAGAGGTTCTAAATTTATAGTCAGGGGTATAAAATGAGTAGTTTATACAGGAAGTCAAACGGGCTTGTTTTTTCGGAAGATGGGAAAACTTTAATTCAAATTGATTCTGAATCTTCTGAATTTACTGGAAAAATTCCTTATGGAATTCACTTTATTTCTGCGGATGCTTTTGAGGGAACTTCTGTAAAAGAAATTTTACTGCCGGATTCTGTAAAAGAATTGCCGGATGCACTTTTTGAAAATCTTAAAACTCTTGAATATGTAAAATTGCCGGAAAATCTTGCCGAACTTCCGCCCTATCTTTTTTCTGGCTGTACTTCTTTAAAAAAAGTAAGATTTCCTGTTGCAATTACACATTTGTCTGAAGGACTTTTTTACAATTGTGAATCTCTTGAAGAAATTACTTTACGCGAAGGTATTCAGGAATTGCCGGAAAATGTTTTTGCTGGCTGCGTGTCTTTAAAATCGCTTATAATTCCTTCTTCAGTTTATAAAATTGGCAAAAATGCTTTTAAAGACTGTAAAAATCTGAAAGTTGTATTGATTCCGGCAAAACTTTATGAACTGGAAGACGGTGCTTTTGATGGCTGCGATGCAATCCGTACAATTCGCGTGGATTCTGAAAATCATCTTTTTTATATTGGCGAAGACGGAAATCTTTACGAAAAAAATATAAATCCTGACGAAAATGATTTGCTCAGAATAAAAATTGCGGAAAAAACGGAAGATGAAAAATCATTTTTGCAGGAAGTGCCGGATTCGGAAAATATTGGCGGTCTTGATTTTGTAAGTTCTGAAGATTTTGAATCTGATGACACGTTCAGTTCTGAAATTGGTGCTGAGGACGAAGAAATTTTGTCTGTTAAAAATAACGAAAGTGAGGATGGTATGAACGAAGAAAATACAAACGAAGTTGATTCAATTTTTGCTGACATTATGAATGATGAAAAACAGAGAAATGCCGGTGCGGAAGACGTTGCAATTTCCGAAGCGGAAGGAAAAGTTCTTTCTCACACAATGGAAGTTATGGCTGCGGCGGCACCTGCAACTAATGCGGCTGTTTCTAATGAAGAACTTGAAAATCTTTTTGCATCTCACGAAGCGGCTGTAAATGCAGATAACACCGTCGGTGAAGAAAGAAGTGAAGACAATAAAGTGCAGATTCTGATTAATTCAGTGGAATTTTGCAAAGTAATAGAAAACCCTGAAGTAGAAAAACCTAGATGTGAAGATTCTAATCTTTATGTAATTGCGGAAAAATTGATTGAAAATGACGACGGTTCAAAGACTTTTTCTGAAAAACTTTTAAAATGTGTTCAGAAGATTGCATTTATTCAGGATTTTAAGAAAATCATTTTGTTAAACGGGTTGCCGGTTGATAACGATGAATTTATGCAGTTTTACTATCATTTTATAAGCATGAAAAATGTAATTCTTGCCTGTACCGCCGATTCTGCTGCAGATTTGAGCGACTATTGCAAGAAAATTTGCGAAAAATCAAGAATTAGCCTTGAAAAAAATGACCTTGCCGAACAAAGAAGAAGTATTTCAATCAAAAATGATTTGCTGATAAAACTTGTAATAAAAGATATTTATCAGTAATTTATTCTCAAGAATTTTTCGAGGTAAACTAACAGCACTGTGATAATGCTTTTTAGGTGCCCCGGTATTTTTATAAGAGCATCTCTAAAAAATCATTTACAATGCTTTATTTAGAGATACATACGAGTTTTAATTCGTTGATATAGCACGAATTAAAACATCGCATTTTCAGAGTTACCTCTAAAAATTGCAATTTTTAGAGGTAACCATAAGAGGTTTTAAATGAAAAGTGATAACGCAAAAAAGGGAACAGCGCGAGCACCTCACCGTTCGTTGTTTTATGCCGCTGGTTACACAGATGAAGAACTTGAACAGCCGTTAGTCGGAATTATCTGTGCAAAAAATGAACTTATTCCGGGACATATTGAACTTGACCGTATTTCTGAAGCTGTAAAGGCTGGTGTAAGAATGTGCGGTGGAACTCCTGTTGAATTTCCTGCAATTGGAGTTTGTGACGGTATTGCAATGGGGCATGAAGGAATGAAATATTCTCTTGTTACTCGTGAACTCATTGCAGATTCTGTTGAATGTGTTGCAAAGGCTCATCAGTTTGATGCTCTTGTTATGATTCCAAACTGCGACAAAATTGTTCCTGGTATGCTTATGGCGGCAGCACGCCTTGATTTGCCTACAGTCTTCTGTTCGGGTGGTCCGATGATGCCAGGACACGTAATGGATCCTGAAAATCCTTATTTTGGTAAAAATCTTTCTTTGACTGATATGTTTGAAGCGGTCGGAGGGCTTGCGGTTGGAAAAATTACCGAAACTCAGCTTAAAGATATGGAACACGCCGCTTGTCCTGGTTGCGGAGCATGTTCTGGAATGTTCACCGCAAATTCAATGAACTGTCTTACTGAAGTTTTGGGACTTGGTCTTCCAGGAAACGGAACAATTCCTGCTGTTACAGGGGATAGACTTGCCCTTGCAAAACATGCCGGAATGGCAGTTATGAATATGTACAAAAAAGGAATTACTGCACGGCAGATGATGACAAAGGAAAACTTCAGAAATGCCCTGACCGCAGATATGGCCTTGGGCTGTTCTTCAAACACAATGCTTCACGTGCCAGCAATTGCACACGAAGCGGGAATAGATATTGACCTTCACGAAGTTAATGAAATTTCGGAACATACGCCAAATCTTTGCCATTTGGCTCCGGCAGGACATACTTTTATGTGTGAATTAAACGATGCCGGCGGAGTTCAGGCTGTTCTTGCTGAACTTGCAAAGAAAAATTTGATTAACACAAGCCTTATGACAGTAACCGGAAAAACAATTGCAGAAAATATTAAGAACGTAAAGAACCGTAATCCTGAAATTTTACGTCCAATTGATAATCCTTTCAGCGATAACGGTGGGATTGCAATTTTATTCGGAAATCTTGCGCCGGACGGAACTGTTGTAAAACGTTCAGCTTGTGCAAAAGAACTGATGAAACACACCGGCCCGGCCCGTGTATTTAATGATGAATCAGAAGCAATGGACGCTGTTCAGAAGTCACAGATAAAACCTGGCGATGTTGTTGTAATCCGTTACGAAGGACCAAAGGGCGGACCTGGAATGCGTGAAATGCTTGCCGTAACAGCAGCACTTGCGGGACAGGGACTTGATAAACAGGTTGCCTTAATTACGGATGGTCGTTTTTCTGGTGCAACACGAGGTGCTTCGCTTGGACATTGTTCTCCGGAAGCTGCTGTTGGTGGTCCAATTGCACTTGTTGAAGAAGGCGATATGATTACCCTTGATATAAATAATTACAAGATAACGCTTGAAGTAAGTGACGAAGAACTTGCAAAGCGAAAAGAAAAATGGGTCGCTCCGGAACCGAAAGTGAAAACCGGCTACCTTGCAAGATACGCAAAATTAGTAAGTTCTGCCGACAAAGGTGCTATTTTACAGTAGATTAGTGACCGAAGGACATAAAAAAAGACGGACAGTTTATCGCTGACCGTCTTTTTTTTTTGCCTATTCTTTTTTGAGTATTACGGTAGATTTTCTTGACGAAATTGTGAGAATGTCACCGTCAAGACTGTAAGTTTTTGCGGAATTAAGGCAGTTTATAAAATTGTCTTCAAAATTAACTTCTTCCGGGGCACCCATCATTTTTGTCATGCCGCCGTTTTTCATGGAAAATTTACCGTTTTTAATTTTTACGTTACCAAAAAATTGATTTACGCCGGCATTGCCACTGTAAGAATAATTGTTTCCGTTTTTTCTGAGTTCCAGATTTGCCGGAACAACATTAATTTCCTGATTTTCAGATTTTAATGACTGAACAATCCAGTTGCCTTCAAGATTTTCTGTTTTGTTGCTTGCACAGGACGTAAAAATTGTGGCAGTTCCAAGAAACAGGGCAAAAATAGCTGCGATTTTTTTCATTTTTTCTCTCCGTTGATTTGCAGACGGTTGCCTGCGGGATTTTATTGGGAACCTCTAAAAGTTGCAATTTTTAGAGATGCCCTATTATATGTGGAAAAGATAAAAATTCAAATCTGGTTACAAAATTTTTTACTAGACTTTCGCGGGAGCGATGTGCAGGGCGCCGCAGGCGGACACAGTAAACGAAGCGCCATTGTTCTGGCGCGCAGTACTGTGGCTGGAGTGAATACGGAACCCGGAACGTAGCGATGGCACGTAGTGCCACCCGCCGTAAAATCAAAAAAAGTCATTACATTGAAAATTGGCGGAAAATTCTTTATTCTATCTGTGTCAAAATTGTAAAAAGAAGGAAATTATGTTAATTAGCGGTTCTCAGATTGTAATTGAATGTTTGGTTGAACAGGGCGTTGATACTGTTTTTGGGTATCCGGGAGGATGTATTTTAAATATTTACGATGAACTTTATAAAAATTCAAATCGTATTAAGCATATTCTTACGGCTCATGAACAGGCTGCAGCTCATGCGGCTGACGGTTATGCCCGCGCTACTGGCAGAGTTGGGGTTTGTATGGCAACTTCCGGTCCTGGTGCTACAAATCTTGTAACGGGAATTGCTACGGCTTATATGGATTCAATCCCGATTGTTGCAATTACCTGTAACGTTGGAAAATCACTTTTGGGTCGTGATTCTTTTCAGGAAATTGACATTACTGGCGTTACAATGCCAATTACAAAACATAATTTTATGGTTACGGATATTAAAGACTTGGCTCAGACTTTCCGCGAAGCATTTTTGATTGCAAAATCCGGCAGACCGGGGCCTGTTTTAATTGATATTTTAAAGGATGTTACGGCACCCACGAATCTTTTTGAATTTGAACCTTCAAAAAATCCTGATTCTCTTGCTTTTAAAATTCTTGATGAAGCAGGTTTTAAACGTGCCGTTCATGTAAGCGAACCAGAAGACGAGGATTTAAAAACTGCCGCTGAATTTATTAATACTTCTGTCCGCCCGATTATTTATGCCGGTGGTGGTGTAAAAATTTCCGGAGCGGAAGAAGAACTGCTTTCTTTTGCAGAAAAAGCTCAGATTCCGGTGAGTGAATCACTTATGGCACGCGACTGTTTCCCGTCAAGTCATCCTTTGTGCACCTGGATGGTTGGAATGCACGGAACTTATGCTTCTAACATGGGTATTACAGAAAGTGACTTAGTAATTGCAATTGGTGCTAGATTTTCTGACCGAGTTTTAGGCGATACTTCAAAATTCGCTCAGAAAGCAAAAATCTTGCACATTGATATTGACCCTGCCGAAATTAACAAAAATATTGACACTGACGCCTGCATTGTCGGCGATGTTAAACAGGTTTTAACAAAACTTATTCCGATGATTAACAAAGCTGACCACAAAGAATGGCTTAATCAGATTAACGAATGGAAAAAAACTTATCCGTCTTGTTATGACAAAAATCCTGAAAATTCAATTAATCCAAAATTTATCTGCGGTCATATTCACGAAGTTGCCGGTGATGACTGTTTTATTACAACAGAAGTCGGCCAGCATCAGATGTGGACTGCACAGTTTTATCCGTTTGGAAAAAAGCGACGCTTTATAACTTCCGGTGGACTTGGAACTATGGGGTACGGAACCGGTGCTGCAATCGGCGTTGCTATGGGTAAGCCGGAAAGCCGTGTTGTTCACATTGCAGGAGACGGTTCTTTCAGAATGAATTGTAATGAACTTGCAACAATCGGTTATTATAATCTTCCAATCGTGATTGTTGTGGAAAATAATAATGCCCTTGGAAACGTAAGAATGTGGCAGCGTCTTTTTTACGGCAAGCGCTTTAGTCAGACAACTCTTGACCGTGGGCCTGACTGGGTAAAACTTGCAGATGCTTACGGAATAAAAGGCTACAGGGCAGAAAATGCAAAGGAATTTGCAACAGTTTTTGACGAAGCCTTTAAAGCTAAAAAACCTGCAATTATTGACGCCCGCGTGGACAAAGACGAAATGGTTTTGCCGATGGTTCCAGGCGGAAATCCAATTTACAATATGATTCTTGAACTTTCCAAAGAAATCATGAGTAATGACTGAAATCTGTAAGACGAATATTTTTTAAGTTTTAATTCGGGCGCATTTTTGCAAAAATATTTAAAGCGTCGCGCGGCAATTTTTAAGTTTTCTAAGGAAAATTTTTTGTCCGCGGCAGCTTTTTTTTTGTTCTTGCAAAAACCAGGCTTTTCACTGTTCCGGCTTTCGCCTCCAAACCCGCCCGGCATATAATTTCCCGCATTTTTTTATCCTTTTTGCAATTTAAAATCACATTTTTCAAAATCAAAAATTTCAGTTTTTTGCCGGTCGTGTTCGCCTTACGGCGCAGTTACAATCCTTTGCGCGTGGCATAAGGCTATCTCTAAAAAATCATTTTTGATGCTTTTTTAGAGATGCCCATAACAAGGAGTTTTTGTCCTATACTGAAATTTTAGCTAAATTTTACAAGAATTGTACATTTTGCGGAAAAATTTTGAAATATTTAGAAAATGTTAAATGTTTGTGAGAAAAGGCTGTAATTCTTTGTATTTTATTGACAGTCAGTGCAAATTATTTTACTATATGCCCAGTTAGAGTTACCTAACAAAATATTACCGTTAACGCGGTTTAAGGGAACGTCTAAAAATTGAAATTTTTAGACGTTCCCTTATATAAAAAGGAGAACATAATGAAAAAAACATTATTGGCATTTGCAGTTATGGCTGTAGCAACTCTTGGTTTTGCTGATGAAGCAGAAGTTTCTTTTTACAATAAAGTATCTTCAGACATTGTAAGCGTTTCTATTCCAAAAGAAGGAGATACAAGCGGGGAATTTGCAGGGATTAAAGATAAAGTAAAAGCTGAATTTACTTCAGAAAAAGTAGATGCTGCCGTAGAATTGTCATTTAGTTTCAATACAAAAACTAACACTGATGATTCTGTTTATGCAGGTTTGTTTGGTTTAAGTGTTGATGACTACTATGTTGAATTCCGCCCGGTAGATATTTTCACAGTTGGCTGGCACGACACAATTTCAACAGACGGTTCTTATCTTCCAATCGAAGATGGCAACCTTTCTAACGGTAACCTCGGAAGTGACTTTGTAGGTGTTCTTCGCCCTATCAAAGATTTTAGAATTGCTGCCGGGGTAGACTTTGATTCATTCTTTGGCAAAAAAGATGATGATTCTAACAAGGGTCCAAATTTGAATTTTGGTGCTGATTATACAACAGAAGCTTTCTCTGTAGGTGCAGCTCTCCGCAACCCAATCAATAACCTTGGATTTGGTGTTTACGGTTCATTATCAGCTGTAGAAAATCTCTGGGCTGACGCTGGTTTTTCTTACAATGATTCATTCAAAGAAGTTTCTGGAAACATTCTTTCTTTAGGTGCAACTTATGATGTTGGAATCTGCAGCCTTGCATTTGACTTTGCTACAAACTTTGGTAACGAAGACAGTGCAGAAGATCTTTACGTTGGTCTTTCTGCAGGATTTGGTGTTACAGATGCTTTGACACTTACAGCAACAACACAGGCTCAGTTTGATTTCAATACATCAGATTCTCAGGATATTCTTGTAGAAGGTGCTGCAGAATATGTAGTTGGAAAAAATACATTCAGTGCTGCTGTTGACGTAGAATTCACAGCAACAGCAACTACAGTTTCATTCCCAGTTTACTGGAAGTACAAGCTCTAGTTTTTAGAAACACTCTAAATAAAATCCTAAAGGCAGTTTTCAAGGTTTTAGACTTTTGGAACTGCCTTTTTTGTTTTTCTTAAAAACTCTGCTATAATAATTAATTGTGAATTACGTAATTGAATACGATATTGCTGCTATATTTTTATCACTTTCTGTTATGGTGGGCTTTCTTCATAAAAAAATGCTCTTTACCAGTTTAAGCAGAATCTTCACAAATATTCAGGCTCTTATAATTGTTTCTGCAGCATTTGATATTGCCACAATTCTTTTAATGAAAAATCCGGAAGTTGTGCCTTTGTGGGTGCATTATGTGGTTAATATTTGTTATCACTGTCCTTATCAGCTTATGGCTCCGGTTTTTTATAAATGTATAAAAACTGCCTCGGCAATGGACAGCGTTTATGTAAAAGAAAATCAGATTTCCAAGTTTTTAATCTGGGTTCCGTGTATAGTTACTCAGATTTTGATTTTTACAACACCAATTACACACGCATTTTTCTATTTTGACGAAAATTTGAATTATTGCCATGGCATTCCGTGGTTTTATGCAGGATACGTAAGTTCCGGTTTTTACATGATTCTTGCAATCATAACTTCTTATCGTGCAAGAAATTGCTTCAGCCTTATGCAGGCGGGTACGGTCTATCTTTATACAATTTGTGTTTTTATTTCAATTTTTATACAGTTGTTCTTCCCAAAACTTTTGATTGTAAGTTTTGTCAGTTCCGTGGGAATTATGCTGATTTTTCTTTCTCTAGACGATCCTGCAAATTATCTTGATAAATCTCTGATGACTTATAATTTTCAGGCTTTTGAAAAAATTATACAGCAGAATATTCTTCAAAAAGGTTCGCTTTATTTTATGGCACTGCAGATAAAAGATCTTGACAGCATAAATGAATCTCTCGGCCGCAAAAATACAGACAGATTTTTGTCAATTTTCTGCAAACGCATTCTTGAATATTGTACAAAAAAATCAGTTTTCAGAATTTCAGGAAGCCGTTTTGTAATTATGCTCCCTGGCGACAAATCAAAACAAAGGTATGTTGTTTCTTCAATTCGTGCCTTAGTTATACAGCCGTTTACAATTGATGCCTACACAATTTCTCCGATAATGGCAATGACAGTTTTTTCTTATCCTGACGATGCAAAAAATCTTGAAGATATAAATCTTATTCTGGAAAATTGCCTTGTACAAATGCCGGAATGTGATTTAGGACTCGTCGTTCCTGTAAATCCTATGATTCTTGAAAATAAACACCGTGAATACAAAATCTATCAGACTTTAAAAGATGCGGTTGTAAATCAGGATTTCGATGTTTTTTATCAGCCTGTTTATTCGCTTGAGGACAAACGTTTTATTAGTGCAGAAGCACTTGTGCGTCTTAGTGGTCCGAAAGGTTCATATATTACGGCGGAGGAATTTATTTCTGCGGCAGAAAATAACGGTTTAATTCTTGAAATTGGTGATATTGTACTTAGAAAAACCTGTAAATTCATAAAAGAATCAAATATCACGGATTTGGGAATTGAATATATCAGCATAAATCTTTCTGTAATTCAGTGTATGCAGGCGGATTTTTATAAAACCGTGCTGAAATGTCTCGAACTGGAAGGTGTTGATGGTCGTTTTTTGAATTTTGAAGTAACAGAAACGGCGACAATTGTTGCAGCAGAAACGCTTTTAAACAATATTTCACTTTTGCAGCCAACTGGCGTCAGTTTTTCAATGGATAATTACGGCAAAGATTATTCAAATCTTCTAGAAATTACAAAATTCAATTTCCGTTCAATAAAACTTTCCCGTTCAATGATTTCTGCCTTGACAGATTCAAAAAATGTCGTGAACGAAAATATAAAAAGTATACTTGTCCATTCAATAAAAATGATTAACTCGCTAAATATGAAAGTTATTGCAGAAGGTGCAGAATCAGAGGAACATTTTACCCTTTTAAAAGAGGCCGGCTGTAATTATATTCAGGGATATTATTATTCACGGCCTTTACCGGCTGATGATTTTGTTTCATTAATGAAAAATTACAAGGCAAAAAAATGAATCAGGCAATAAAATATATTTACCAGTTTGATGTAGCGTCAATTTTAGTTTCGGTCGCAGTTTTGGTCAGCCTTATAAGAAGCAAGACTATAAAAACAAGGCTTGTAAGTTCTTTTAAAGTTTTAATTTATACAATTATTCTCAGTAGTCTTGCCGATGTTGTTTCAATTTTTATGCTCAGGTATCCAGATATTTCTCCGTTGCCGTTGCAATGGCTTATAAATATCGGCTATCACTGTTCGTTTATTGCAATTCCGGAAATTTTCTTTTACTGCATTTATTTTTCATCTGAAGATAATCGCATTCAGGATTTTTGGGTCAGACTTCTTTTTAATACACCGTACCTCATAGAAGTTTTTCTTCTTTTGACGACGCCCTTCAGTCATATGATTTTTTATTTTGACGAAACAGGTTATCACCGTGGTTACCTGTTTGCATCAACTTACGCCTGTGCTGCATTTTATGTTCTTTCTACAATCTATTGGTTAATAAAGAGACATCATCAGTTTTCATCAGAACAGTTTTTCATTGTTTATTTTTTTATGAGTTGTGTAGTTTTAACAATTATCGTGCAGTTTTTCTTCCAAAATCTGATGCTGATGAATTTTATGCTTTCGATTTCAACGGTCATCATTTATTTATCTCTGAAAAATCCGTCTGACTTTATGGATTCGGAGATGGGAATTTTTAACCGTTCTGCATTTATAGAAGTTATGGGGCAAAAAAACGGCAGCACAAAGCCTTTTTGCATTATGGGACTGCAAATTTCAGATTTTAAAGCAATGGAAGAAGCAATTGGTCGTGAAAACCGCCAGAAACTTCTGTATCACATTGGAAAATCTTTGATGGAAAATTGTGAAAAATATAATATTTTCAGAATTTCGCGAAGCCGCATTGCCCTGATTTTTGAAGATTCCTATAAAAACACTTTTACAAAAATTAATTTGATTGCAGAAAGTCTTTTGCAGCCGTTTAAATGTGGAGATGTTTCGCTTCAAATTACATTTAAGGCACTTTATATAACTTTTCCAGACGACGCAAATAATGTAGACGATTTGCTTGAACTGCTTTCGCATTCGTTTTCAAAAAATATTTCCGCGTCCGATAAATCTGTGCCGCGCGTAAACCGCGAAATTCTTTTAAACCGTTACCGCGAACAAAAAGTTCTTGAACACATCAAAGATGCAATAAATCACAATTCGTTTGAAGTTTTCTATCAGCCGATTTTTGACGGAAAAAATAAAAAAATCACAAGTGCAGAAGCGTTAATCCGCCTGCGTGATAAAGAAAATAATTTTATTTCCCCGGACAATTTTATTCCGCTCACAGAAAAATCCGGTCTTATTCTTGCAATCGGAAAATTTGTTTTTAAAAAAGTCTGCCAGTTTTTGCAGGATTCAAAAATTCACGAAAAAGGAGTCGAACACATAAACATTAATCTTTCTGTAATTCAGTGTATGCAGGAAGATTTGGCTTCCCAGTTAATAAGCATAATGGACTCGTTCAATTTGGAACACAACCTGATTCATCTTGAAATTACGGAAAGTGCCGCAAAAAACTCAAAAGAAATTCTGCAGACAAATATGAAAAAACTGTATGCCCAGAATGTTCATTTTATTCTTGACGATTACGGAAACGGATATTCAAATGTTTCAAACCTGGTTGCCTATCCTTTTGAAAGCGTAAAAATTGACAAAACCATGCTGTGGACCGCCATGCAAAATTCCGACGCTTACACGGTTATGGAAGAATCAATTGCAATGATAAAAGACATGGGGCTTAAAGTAATTGCCGAAGGAATTGAAAGTGCTGAGCAGTCCGAAGTTATGAAAACAATGGGCTGCGACTATTTCCAGGGATTTTACTATTCCGTTCCGCTTGCGCCGTCAGCCTTTATAGAAAAACTTAAATCTTAAAATAAATGAAGGGGAAAGCTTTCCCCTCGCTCCAGCCCTGCGGTCTTCCGCTACCCCTTCTAGCGGGGACACCCCGCAACGCCCCGATAGTTTTGTTTAGGCATCTGGTAAAAAATCATTTTCAATGCTTTTTTAAAGACTTTCGAGTTTTCAGAGTTACCTCTAAAATTGCAATTTTTAGAGGTTCCTTTTACAGATAACTTTACCATAATTGAAATTCACCTATATTTTCATTAAACTCTTGTCATATTAAATTTTTCAATTTTGAAATTGTATATGTGGAGGTATTATGAACATTTTTAAAGGTGCTTTTACGGCTATGATTACGCCGATGAATGCTGATGGATCTGTAGATTATGAGGGCTTTAGAAAAAATGTCAAATACCAGCTAGAACAGGGAATTGACGGTCTTGTTCCTCTTGGAACTACTGCAGAAACTCCGACTTTGGACGAAAAACCTGGTCAGGAAGAAGATAAAATCATCGAAATAGTTTTTGATGAAGTTCATAAATTTGAAAAAAACTCCGGTAAAAAAATTCCTGTGATTTTGGGTGCAGGTTCAAATAATACAAAAGATGCTGTTATGTACTGTGAACGTGCAAAAAAAGCAGGTGCCGATGCTGCTCTCGTAGTTACACCTTACTATAACAAGCCTTCAAAAGAAGGAATTTTCCAGCATTTTGCTGCTTGTTCAAAAGTTGGTATTCCGATTATCGTTTACAACATTCAGGGGCGTACTGGTTTGAATATTCCAACTGATTTGCTTGCCAGAATTGCCGAATTGCCAAATATTGCTGGTGTAAAAGAAGCAAGTGGCAGTGTTGCCCAGATGATGGAAGTTATCGGTCAGATTAAAAATAAAAAGCCTGATTTTGCAGTTATGTCTGGTGATGATGGTTTTACCCTTCCTTTAATTGCCGCAGGTGGAGATGGAATTATCTCGGTTGCTTCTAACTTGATTCCTTCTCTTATGCACGATTTTGCCGCAGCTGGGCTTTCAGGGGATTTTGCTAAGGCTCGCGAAATTCATTACCGCCTTGCACCATTTTTCAAGGCTGAATTCTGTGATGGAAACCCATCGTCTATAAAATATGCTATGAATTATAAAAAAATGCCTGCAGGACCTTGTCGTCTGCCTTTAGTTGAAGTTACTGATGCAGCTAAAAAAACGATTGAAGCTGCCATTAAAGACTGCGGACTTTAGAGTGAACCTCTAAAAATTGCAATTTTTAGAGATACCATAGTATGTTTTGCCGCTAACACGGTGTTTAAAAGTTTGTATTGAAACTTGCTTATAGGAGAAAATATGTCAGAAAAAATAAAAGTTGGTGTTTTGGGTGCTACAGGAATGGTTGGTCAGCGCTATATAAAATTGCTGGAAAATCATCCTTGGTTTGAAGTTACTTACGTTGCAGCATCTCCTCGTTCTGCAGGTCAGCTTTATAAAGATGCTGTAAAAAACCGCTGGCTTATAGGGGCAGAAATTCCTGCAGCCGTTGCAGACTTAATGGTAGAAGACGCAAATCTTGCGGAAAAAGCTCTTGGCAAATGTCAGTTTGTTTTTTCTGCACTGGAAATGCCTAAAAAAGATGATATTAAAAACCTGGAAGCAGCATATGCCTCAGAAGGAATTCCTGTTGTTTCAAATGCCTCTGCCAACCGTTGGACAGAAGACGTTCCAATGTTAGTTCCAGAAATCAACTACAGTCATCTTGATGTTATTGCTGAGCAGAAAAAGCACCACGGTTGGGACAAAGGATTTATTGCTGTAAAACCAAATTGTTCTTTGCAGACTTACATGATGCCTCTCCACGCTTTAATTCAGGCTGGTTATCCTGTAAAAAGAATGATTGTTACAACCTTGCAGGCAACTTCCGGAGCTGGTTATCCAGGAGTTCCATCTTTTGATATGATTGATAATATAGTGCCATTTATTGGTGGAGAAGAAGAAAAAACTGAAAAAGAATGTCTTAAGATTTTGGGCTCAGTAAAAGACGGGAAAATTGAAAATGCAGAATACCCGATTGTTTCTTCAACCTGTACCCGTGTTCCAGTAATTGACGGACACACTGCCTGCGTTTCTTTGGAATTTGACTTACCAGAAGACAAAAAACCTAGCCTTGAAGAGATTGAAAAAGTTTGGACTTCTTATACTTCACTTCCACAGGAATTGAAATTGCCTTCTGCCCCGGAACATCCTATTGTTGTTCGCCATGAAGAAAATCGCCCGCAGCCACGCCGTGACCGCGAAACTGAAAAAGGAATGGCTTGTGTAATTGGTCGACTTCGCCCATGTAATGTTTTTGATGTAAAATTTGTTGCTCTCAGCCACAACACAAAACGTGGAGCGGCAATGGGTGGCATTTTGAATGCAGAATTATTGAAAGCCAAAGGATTTTTTGACTAGAAATTTTTCGTGTCAAATTGATATTAAGGGCATCTCTAAAAAATCATTTACAATGCTTTTTTAGAGAAAATTTCGAGTTTTAATTCGTTAAAATACAACGAATTAAAACATCGCGTTTTCAGAGGTAACCAAGATTTTAAAACAAAAAAGACGTGAGATCTTTTTCTCGCGTCTTTTTTGTTGCTAATTTTTATTTTTTGGGAATAAAAAAACTGACAGTAGTGCCTTTTCCATTTTCGCCGGAAATTGTTAATTTTCCGTCACACATTTTTGCAAGACGTTCTTTTACGTTGTTTAAGCCGATGTGGCTACGTTCTGAATCTTTTAATTTTGAATCAAATTCTTTTTGATTAAAGCCAGGACCGTCGTCCTGCACAATTATGATATAGTAATTTTGATTTTCTTCTGTTTTGATTAAAACCTTGCCACCTTCATCTTTTTTGCAGATTCCGTGTTTTATTGCATTTTCTACGATTGGCTGCAAGGTTAGTGACGGAATCTGAAAATCTTTGCAGGTAATATCAAATTCTATGTTTAATTTTTCTTCAAAACGGAGTTTTTCAAGATTCAGATAAGTTATTGTGTGCTGTAATTCAACAGAAAAGTCCACAATTTTGTCGTTGCCAAGGGAATCCATATTTGTGCGGAGATATTTTGCAAAATCGTCGATTGATTGTTTTGCAAGTTCTGGATTTTCTTTGCAAAGTTCAGAAATTGCAGTTAATGAATTAAAAAGAAAATGGGGCTGGATTTTTGAAAGCATAAGTCTTATTTGAGTCTGCGACAATTCCTCTTTTACGTCTATAAGGTCGCGACCACGGTGAGAGTAAATCATCATGTAAAGCATTATTACAACAAGGCAGGAAGAAGAGAAAGTGACTTTTAAATCTGGGAAGAAGAACTGAGAAAGCCCTGCAAGAACGTGAATGACAATCGTCATAATCAAAATTACCCGTTCAGAAACCGTCATTCTTTTTTGTGTAAATGCAATAAAAAGCATTTCTGTGTAAGTTATTACGACGTAAGCGAATCCCCATAAATAAAATGGTCCGTGGATTATTTGACCTTCCTTAAAAATAAAAATAAATCCTGTAAAGTGACTGATGACAATTGGAATAAGGCAGATGAGAATCAAGATTGATGAAAAAGGCTGAAGAAATTTCTTGAGTTTTTTGTTATCCGCAAGTTCCAGAAAGTAGACTAAGAAAAAATGAATCAGCAGGTAACCAGTAAAGTATGAAAAAATATTCATAAGGGAAGAAAAAGTATTAAAATCTGGGTTGCCGGTGAATAAAAGGTCTACGAGGTTTGACGCAATATAAATCATTGCATCGGGAATCATAAAGTACATTATGAAAGAATCTTTTTTATTTTTTCTACTTTGTGTAAGAAAACTTATGAAGATGAGAGAGAGAGTCAAAAGGCAGAAAATTTCCAGACCGATACTAACTTTTATCATTCTGTAATTATATTTCAATATTTGAAAATTAACAATTTTTTGTTGTTCTTTTGTTGTATTTTTTTTGTTGGAACCTCTAAAAATTTCAATTTTTAGAGGCACCCTAAACGGTAAAAAATGACAAGAAAAATGACAAGAAAAATGACAAGAAAAATGACAAGAAAAATGGCACTTCTTCCTTACAGTTAGGATTTATGGTAAATTTAGTTTTAGTTTTTGGAAATTGCGTTAGGGATTGTAAGGGCGGCGATAGCCGGACCACACTATTCTGCGGGTCATTGTTCTGACTCGCAGTGTGTGGGCTGGAGCGATAGCGGAACCCTGAAAAGCCCGACCCGCTTTAGCGGGAAACGCCCGTATAAAAAAATTATGGGGGAAAAATGGCAGGAAATAGTTTTGGCACGAATTTCAGGGTTACAACTTTTGGGGAAAGTCATGGAGAAGGTTTGGGCTGCGTGATTGACGGATGTCCTGCGGGAACGGAAATTTCTTTGGAAAATATACAAAAAGCGATGGACAGGCGGCGGCCGGGGGCAAAATCTGCGGACGGTAAGGCAAATGCTTCTGTGACGGCGCGTTCTGAGTCGGATAAAGTTGAAATTCTTTCTGGAATTTTTGAAAATAAGGCTACGGGAACGCCAATTTGTCTTTTGATAAGGAATACTTCGCAACATTCTGCTGATTATGGAAATTTAATTGATACTTTCAGGCCCGGTCATGCGGATTTTACTTATGATGCAAAATATGGCTTTAGGGATTACAGAGGCGGCGGACGGTCTAGTGGGCGCGAAACAGCAGCAAGAGTTGCGGCGGGTGCGGTTGCAATGCAATTTCTAGAAAATTATGGAATAAAAATTACGGCTTATACAATAAAGGCGGCCGAAATTAGCGCGGAAAAACGGGATTTTAGTCAGATTGAGCAAAATAATCTGCGTACTCCAGATAATAAAGCGGCTGAAAAAATGAACCTGGCCATAGAAAAATTGCACTCCGAAGGAAATTCTGCCGGCGGAATTATTGAATGTGTGATTGACGGGTGTCCTGCAGGTTTGGGCGAGCCGGTTTTTGATAAACTTGACGCGATGCTTGCACAGGCAATGCTTAGTATTGGAGCGGTAAAAGGTTTTGAAATTGGGGATGGTTTTGCCGCCGCCGATTCAACTGGTGCGGAAAATAATGACGAAATGTTCGCCGTTGACGGTAAACCGGTTTTTAAAACGAATCATGCCGGCGGAATTCTTGGTGGAATAAGTAACGGAAATCAGATTTTGTTCCGGGTGGCTGTAAAGCCCGTGCCAAGCATTTTTATAAAACAGGAAACTGTAAAAAAACAGGGCGCGAATACAGTTTCGGCGTCAGAAAATTATGAAAGTACCCAATTGCAGATAACAGGCCGCCACGATGTTTGTTTGTGTCCGCGAATAGTGCCAGTTGTGGAAGCAATGGCTGCAATTGTTATTGCTGATGCGCTTTTGGCACAGAAATCTCAGGGAGTATAAATGGCAGATTCAAAAAATAAGATTTTGCTGCGTGTGGCGAAAATTGCTGGTTTTGTAGTCCTGATTTTTATTTTAAGTTTCGGGATATTTACGTTGAATCGTGCTTGTGCCTTTTTAAAAATAACACAGGCACCTGAATTAACGGAAGAACAGTCGGAAAAAATCAAAAATATTGCCGAAAATGATTTTTCTGAAGTTTATGAAATTTTAAAAGATTTACCATACAAACTCCAAATTCCAGAAATTGAAATTTATGCCGGTTCTGCAATTTTGATTGATGTTGTAAGCGGTGAAATTCTTTATTCAAAAAACGCGGATGAGATTATTCCTCCTGCAAGTATGACAAAGCTTTTTGCAATGTACGTTGTGGACGAAGCCGTCAGCGAAGGCAAAGTTTCTTATGATTCTGTAATTCCGCTTCCTTCTGAAACATGGGCGTGCAATATGCCACCTCATTCTTCACTTATGTTTTTGGGGGAAGGACAGAAAGTTACTCTTGAAGAACTTTTGCTGGGGCTTTCTGTGTGTTCTGGAAATGACGCAGCCTATGCTCTTGCGTACGGAATTTTTGGTGGTATGGACACTCTTGTTCAAAAAATGAACGAGGTTGCCTTGAAGCTTGGACTTGAAAATACTTATTTTGAGGAAAGTTCCGGTTACAGCGAAAATAATAAAACGACAGCTCGCGAAATGGCGGAATTTGCACGCGTTTATCTTTTGCGTCATCCTGATTCTTTAGAACGCTATCACAGTGTTGAAAGTTTTACTTATCCTAAAGAAAAAAATCTTGCACCGGGAGATGTGATTTCTTCTCAAGACTGGTCGCAGGGAATTACTCGTCACATAACAATGCCAATTACTCAAAAAAATACAAATCCTCTGCTTGGAAAACTTGATGGCTGTGATGGACTCAAAACCGGATATATAGACGAAAGTGGCTATAATCTTGCTCTGACGGCCCAAAGAAACGGTCGGCGTTTTCTTTCAGTAACAATGAAAGGTCCTGGTGCAAATTCTACAGAAGGACAGAATGGTCGCGTTCACGATGGAACAAATCTGATGGAATGGGCATTTTCTTCCTTTTGTGATTTTAAATGTGAGGAAATGTCTGAAAAATATTTTATAAAATGTTACGGCGCAAAAGAAAAGTCACTGAATCTTGTGACTTCACGAAGTTTTGAAGGATTAAATAAAGCACTTTGTGGTGAATTAAATAATTTTGCCGTGCCTTATATTGAAGGCGATAGCATTGAAGAAAATCTTAAGAATGTAAAAGTTCAGGTTTCTGTGCCGTCTTATATTTTTGGCGAAGTGACTGCCGGAGAAAAATACGGTGAAATTCAAATCAGGCTTGGAAATTATGTTCTTGCAAAAGAGCCTTTGTTCGCAGATCGTTCAATAGAAAAAGCAGGATTTTTTACTGGACTTGCCGACAAATTGATAAGAAAATAGAAGAGTTGGAGTTTTTATGGATTTTTTATTTGTTTTGCAGCAGGCTCGGGAATCTGTTCCGGATTTTGTAAATACGATTTTTTATTTTTTATCTGAAGTTCTTGTAAAATTTTATATTGCGATTCCTTTTATAATTTATTGGTGCGTAAATAAATATGCCGGTCGTTGGATGATTTTTTCTTTCAGTACAGGATATTTTGTAAATCAGACAGTAAAAAATATTGCCTGTGTTTATCGTCCGTGGATTTTAGATTCAAGGCTTTATGTTTCTCAAGTGGCAGAAAAAGGTGCTACAGGCTATTCATTCCCGAGTGGACATACGGCAACAACTGCACTCATTTTTGAAACTCTTGCTGTCTGGCAGCGAAAAAGAAAATGGATCGTTGCAGTTAGTGCAGTGGCAATTTTTCTGATGGCTTTTGTGCGCAACTGGCTTGGTGCCCATACTCCGACTGATGTTATTTGTGCAATTTTATTTGCCGCTGTAGTTGTAGTTCTTACAATGTTGATTTCAAAATTTACAGAATCAAATTATCACTTTGACTGGATTTTTCTTGTTGTTGGACTTTTGATTTGCGCAGGAATTACAATTTTTCTGCAGTTCAAAAATTACCCGATGGATACCGACGCAAACGGAAATCTTTTGGCCGATCCTTATAAAATGTTGACAGATTGTTATTCTGCAGCTGGAATTTTCTGCGGATTTCTTACCGGAAATTTTCTTGAAAAACGCTTTGTGAATTTTAGCGAAAATGGCACCGTAAAAAATAAAATTTTCCGAGGAATTTTTGGAATTTTTGTTATTATTGTAATTTATCTGATTTTTTCTCTTGTACTGAAACATTGTGATGAACATCTTAGTCACATAATCAAATATTTTGCAATTTTTTTCTTTGCGACTTATGGTTATCCGTGTATTTTTAATTCCGTGCAAAAGCGAAAATCTGTGAAGTCAGCACAAACGAAGCAATAAAATTCTGATATAAGAGTATCTCTAAAAAATCATTTATAATGCTTTGTTTAGAGATGCATGCGAGTTTTAATTCGTTGATATAGCACAAATTAAAACATCGCGTTTTCAAAGATACCTAAAAATTGCAATTTTTAAAGGTTCCCATAAAATTACGTTCCGGAAAAATTCGCTGAAATTTTTGCCGACCAGTTTATTTTTTTCCAGAAAATATTGAACTGGCAGGAAGTTGAAATTTTCCAGGACGAAAGATTTGCGTTTACGTACGAGACTGAAAAATTCAACGGAATTGAAAAATTCACCGGTTTTGAAAAATTTAATTTCAGGGAATATTTTTGATTTACCGTCCATTTTGAATAATTTTCTGCCGGTTTTAAACTGATTTTGGCGCTGATTTCTGGTTTTATTTTTTGAAAATACCAGATATTTTTTGCGGAAAAATCGGCACTCGTAAAATCACAAAAAGAATCATGATTTTTTGCAGGATAAATTTCTGAATTAAAGGCGGAAATAAAACTCAAAGCCCATAAACACGCGGAAAACTGAACGCCGGCAGACGATTTTATGGAATTGCAATAATCAGAAAAATTAATTCCGTCAAAAAAAGTAAAACCATATTTAAAAAATATTGGCGTTGTGTTTGCGGCAATAATAGATTTTTTTTGAAATCCTGATTTTATTTGAAATGATTTTTTTAAGTTTGTACCGTTTCCGCTTATTAAATTCTGATTTTTATTTAAAAATGCCTCAAGATTTATTTTGATTTTTCTGTTTTCAAAATTTGATGCAAGCCTAAAAATCGAAAGATAATCATTTTGTGGGCTTTCATAAAAAAACGCGGAAAATAAAACATTCAGTTTTTTGTATTTTACCAGCAGCGACGAGTTAATTCCCCAAAAATAATCTTCGTGAAAATATGATTTTTCTGATGAAAACCACTGAGAAAAATTATTTTCTTCATAAAAAAAACGCCCGCCCGTGACGCTGACCGTAAGATTTAGAAGTTTTGATTTTTGGGACACAAGTTGAAAATAAAAGTTTCCGAAAAAACTCTGATTTGAAGAAAGAAAAACACCGCTAGAAGAATCAAGGATTTCTGGAATGTAAAAAAAACTGATTTTGATTTTTTTCAGCGCGAAAATCTGTTTTTCAAGTCCAAAAGAAAATCCCGACGCAAAAGGTTTTGTAAAACTGGACGCGGACGGCAGATTTGCTTTTAAACCGTAAAGCGAAGGCGCGGAAGATGAAAATGGCGACAACGTCGCAGAAAGACTGGGATTAAAAAGTTTTGAAATCTCGCCTGTTATGCTTAAATTCCCTGCATAAAAATTTACCGGAAGCCATTTTATTATTTTTTCAGAAAAAATTTTAAATCCAAAATTACTCAGATTTTTTTCATTTTTGTAATAAGATTTCATAGAAAAAAACGGCATATCGATTTTCAGACCGGAAGTAATTTCTTTCTTAGAATCAAAATCAAAAGAAAACAAAGAATAAACCGTGATTCTTGAATTCTTTTCAAAATTTTCTAAAGAAAAATCCGGCACTGTAAAAGTCTTTTCTCTTGGAAAACACAAACACAACCGGAGCATCGTACATAAAATAAAAATTTTTATTTTCATACAATATTCTTTGATTCATTTGTGCAAAATTTACAAAATTTTGTGGAGGTTTTTCGTTTTTTCCTTTTTTTTATGAATAAACCGTCAAAATGCAGTATAATAGTGTAGATAAGGTTTACAATGTATTCACGTGATTTTAAAGAACCACCGCTGCAGGTAATTCATAAAGGAAAGGCTGAATTTGGAACTTTTAGAGGAGTTTCTTCTAAAATTGACATAAGGGATTTAAGAAGTCCTTATGCAAATCTTCCGTTGCCAACTTTTTTGACAAATATATTTATCAAAAGCAATCTCTATTATTTTTTTAATCTTAAAAATTATATTGGTGTTACGGGCTTCATTGATTTTAAGGTTTTTGGTATTGCAAACATAACTTTGTGGAATAAGGAATCCGGAAAAAAATATTCTTACAATGTTGTTATGCCACTTCGGCGCCGGTTTGTTCCTAAAAAAACAACCGATGGCAGTTGTACGTCGTTCTGGTCAAAACGTCATATCAGAATTTCATGGGGGCGGCAGCACGAACATCATTCTCTTTCTTTTAGATTAAAAGGTGATAAACTCCGGCCTTCCGCAAATGGTTTTATTTATTCTTCCATTCAGGATGCAATGCACTGTGATTTGATGTTTGTTAATCCTTCGCCGGTAAAGTCCCGTTGTCGGGCAACTTGGCTTACAACTATGCAGATTAATGGTCACATAAAAATTGATTCTGAGGATTCTGAAGATTCAGAGGGCACGGCACTTATGCTTTTGACGCGCGCCTATCATGGGTTAAAAAATCTGACTTCTATTGCCTGCGCCATGGGAACAATCGGGGATAAAGAATTTGTTTTTGAGCTGACGACTTCTACTCTTGATGCCGCTGACAGTGACAATTATAACGACAATGCTCTCATAATTAACGGCGAGGCAACGGCACTTCCGCCGGTTTATATGACTCATTCGTTTGGCAAAGATAAACAGTGGATAATTCAGGATACGGAAAGTATGATTGATTTGGTTTTTAATCCTGTTTCTGTAAGTCGTCGTGAAATTAATGTTTTTCCGTCAAAAACTGCGACAACTGTGATTTACGGCTTTTTTGACGGAGTTTTGCTTGATAAAAACGGCGAAAAATTGATTTTGAAGAAAATACCGGGATTAATTCACGAAAATATGATGAGACTTTAGTATTGCGAACCTAAGAAATAAGAGTGGATAAGAGGTAACCCAAGATAAAAACTGCCGAAAATGCCGACAGTTTTTGTCTTTAAAAGTTTGCGTTGCAAATTTTTTATAGGAGAGTTTTATGGCTGATGATTTTAACGGACGGACGGCAGATTGGGAGCCGGGAACATTGGAAAAAACAAGGCGGAATATTGGCAATATTTCTAAAACTGAAGCTGATGACATGGCAAAAAAACTTGGCGGACAGATTTTGTATGAACGTTCTTCTTCAAATTCTTCAACTTCAAGTCAAACTCAAAACAAAACCGGAAAAATTATGAGAAATACAGAAAACAGTTCATCTTCATCTTTTAATTCAACAAGCGCAAATTCTTCAAATTCTGGAATTTCTGGTCTTTCTACTGGCAGAAAATATAAGCGCGAGGATTTGCCGGTAATTTCTAAAAAAACAAATTCTTCCATTGATAAGCTGATGATGTCTACTGAATATAAAATCAAGCCGAATTATGGATTTTTTAATTTTATCCGCAATTTTCAAAAAAATGGAACTGAAAAAATTATCCCTGATTTTTATTCTTACACTTTAAAACAGCACATGACTCACATGGAGCAATTTATTACGGTTGTAAAAACTCTGATACAGGTTGCTCCTTCAACTTACAAAACCAAAATTGCCGGTAGTCAGGAAACTAAATTTAAATTTTTGCGTATGGTTGCAGGGTGGTCTATGCAGGCTATAAAAATTGAATATATAAATGTTCAAAATGCACCATCTCCGTTGATTGTTGCCGATTTGGTGCCTTTAATCCGTGCTTTTTATAAACCGCTGATTACCGTTTATTATTACGGTAACAATAAAATTCCAAAACTGATTAAAGAAATTTATGCAGATGAAGCGGCCTATCCTGATGCTCCAAAAGAAAAACTTTCAGTTTATGCAAAACAGGCAATTACAGAATGGCTTTATATTGATACCGAAATTATAAAAAAACTTTATCCTCTGCTTATGCGTATGAGTTCTGATTCTTTTGAACCTTATCCGATTTTCTTTAATGCAAAGGTCGGAGAAGTTTTGAAATTCACGGGACTTCATAAATTTGATCTTCTGCTTCCTGAAAAACCAAAAGAAAAAGAAGATGAAAAAAAGCCGAAAACTGTAGTTGCGCCACAAAAAGGACTAAAAGATTCTACGGTCATTACAGGATTAAAACTTCTGGATCAGCTTTTTCCGCAGGCAGGTTTTAATAATCTTGATGATTATCCAGATTTTTACCCTTATTTTCAGCCGCTTTATAAATTTCCGGACGGTTTTAATTGTCTTTCGCCGGAAAATCCTGTGCAGACAATTGTAGTTTTGCTAAGAATTATAGAAGATTGTTTTCAGGGCTGTCGTAATATTAAATTTGTTGAAAATCAAGATCAGAAGTCTGGCAGCGAAAGTATAACTTCTATTCTTGATGATTGGGCTGCCTACCGTGAAGATACTTTTGGTCATTTGTACTGTCAGCCTTTAATTGATCTTGCAAACAGCATTTATTCTCAACCGGATTACGGAAGTTCTCAGATTGGAAAAAAGACTTATACTTCGCTTTTGTGGCAGGTGACTTATCACTTTTTGCCGAATTTTAAGTTTGATCAGTTGATTCTTGAGCATCCGGCAGATGAAAGTAAGTACCGCCCGCTTTTTCACCGCACAGATTATGCAAGAAAATTCCTTACGCTTGCGGTAAACGAGTGTGATTCTGTTGAAAAAACAAAAGGAACGGTAAAACTTATAGAAAATCCCTGGGAACATTACAAATTTGACATTACAAATGAAGTTTCTAAGCGTCTTGATGTTCTTCTTGGCGGTAAAAATATGACGGCAAGTACGTCTGCAACAAACGCAAATCTTTTGAAATATACTCTTTGTTTTGTTGCCGTTCTGGACTGGTATTTGAATAATCCTGACAGCCCGGCTTATGGCACGAATCCTATGCATATTTTTAGGGTTTCGGCGTCTGACGGTAAACCTCAGTTTAGTGTTCCTGTTCGGGAGGATCAGAATAAACTTTTTGCAGATGCAATTAAAGCAACTTACGCAAAAGCCGCAAAATAGGCCTGCGCAAGGGATTGTAGCAGCGCCGTAAGGCGAACTTTTGCAGCTGGAGTGAAATGTTATAGGGGAGAGATGATATTTTGAAAAAAACGCTCCATCCCTGTGCAATCAAATTATAACTGAACTGTAGAGTGCAAAAGTTTGGAGGCGAATGCCGGAACTGCGTAAAGCCCGGCCGGCACGTAGTGCCGCGTGCGTCCAAATTTTTATGATTGTTTTGATTTATGGGCATCTTTAAAAATTGCAATTTTTAGAGGTTCCCTTATCTTTCTTCGAAAGGCTTTTTTGGTGGAGTTGAAAGTTTTTCGGTTTTGCAGAAATAGCCACCGTCTTCAAGGTAACGTCGGCGCGTCATAATCAAATTTATTAATTCCTGATACATATTAAAATCGACTTCCAATGCCATTGGGAGAAGGAAAAATTCGGTTTCATCGCAGTAACGTTCAATAAATTTTGGATCCGTGACATATCCTAGGGAAATCATATTTGAAATTCTGTCGGCACACTTGAGGACTTTTGCCCTTTGACTGCCGGTGTCAAGAATTCTGTGAAGAAATTGTCTTTTGTCTTCGTCTTCGCGACGCGTAACTTCCAGAACTAAGTCTAAAACTTTGGCACCCTCTTCATCAGCATTTGCAATTAGATTTCTGTCAAATCCCGGAATGTCTTCTACGGTGTCGTGAACTATGGAAGCTTTTAGGAGTGTTGAATCTATGTAGCCATAGTCAATCAAAATTGCGAGTGTGTCCATCTGATGCCGGAACATATTTCCTCCAGCGTGCCGTGCCTTGCCAATCAGACCGGTTGCAAGTTGCATATAAGGTGCAAAATGCATGTCACTCAACTGAAGCATTTTATCATTGCCCATTTTTAGTGAACGTTCTATTTTCATTTCATACTTCTGTTTTGCCATCTATCTCTCCCATAAAAAACACCGTAGTGGCGGCAGAACGGAAAGCACGGGATTTTTCAGTCACGCCTTTCTTTTTGCATCTGCTGATTTTTAGAAAATTCTAAAGGCAGGCAAGGTAGCCTTCAAGTTTTTCTATAGTTCGTTTTGCTTCTGCAAGAATTTCTTTTTCTTTTTCGACCAATTCGGCAGGTGCGTGCTGTGCAAAATTACCGTTCAGTTTATTTTCGCTGCGACGTGCCCATTCTTTTTCCTGATCGAGAGTTTTCTGAAATCTTGTTTTTAGTTGCTCTCTGTTTACATTTTCGTCAACAAGAATAAAACTTTCAAAACCTTTTCCTACAGTTCCAATTGCCTGTGCAGGTTTTTCATCAACGAATTTAACGCTGGCAACTCCTGCAAGCAACTGAATCATTTCTACTTTTTCACGGCAAACTTCTGCACTGCTCCCTTTTGTAATCAAAATTGCAATATTGATTTTTGATGCAGGGTCAATTCCGCAGTCAACGCGGAGTGCACGTGTTTTTCCGATTAAATCTTTTAGGACTTCAAATCTTGATTCAACTGCAGCATTTTCACGTTCAGGACATACTGAAGGGAACGGTGCATTAATCAACATTCCTGTGTAATTGCTGTTTGTGATTATTTTATTTTCGCCGGCTTGTGCACGAACTTCTGCAAGTTCCTTTAACGGAAGTTTTGCGTAAATTTCTTCTGTAACAAATGAAAGATACGGATGAAGGAGTCTCAGACTTTCTTCAAGAATATTCATAAGGACAGTTGCCTGTCTGTCTTTTTCTGCATTGTCACCGTTTTTAAAGTTGATTTTAGTTGCCTCGACATACCAGTCACAGAATTCATTCCAGAAGAATTCCATGATTGCAGAGGCTGCATCGTTATAACGGTAAGATTCGAGTGCTTCGCGGGTAGTTTTTACTGCGTAATTTAATCTTGCGTAAATCCATTTATCAAGTTCAGTCAAATCACTGTCTTTTACGGCAATCAGATTTCTGCTTTCAAGGTTGCCTAAGAGGTAGCGGCTTGCATTCCAAACTTTATTGCAGAATCGTGAACCAAGTTTGAAAGAATCTTTATCAATCAAAATGTCCTGTCCCTGTGCACACATAAAGCCAAGTGTAAATTTTAGGGCGTCGGAACCGTAAAGATCAATAATTTCAAGAGGATCAATGCCATTGCCAAGAGATTTTGACATTTTTCGACCCTGTTTGTCGCGGACGAGTCCATGAATGTAAATGTCGTGGAAAGGAGCTTTGCCTGTAAATTCAAGACCGGCCATAATCATTCGGCTAACCCAGAAGAAAATAATGTCGTAAGCGGTTACAAGTGCTGATGTTGGATAGAATTTTTCCATATCCTCAGTTTTTTCTGGCCAGCCCAAAGTACTGAATGGCCATAACCATGAAGAAAACCATGTATCAAGAACATCTTCATCCTGTTTTAAATGATTTGCATCAGCACCACACTTTGGACAGCATTTTGGATCTTCGCGACTTACTATCATTTCTCCGCAATCACAATACCAGGCAGGAATTCTGTGTCCCCACCAGATTTGACGGCTTACGCACCAGTCACGGATATTTTCCATCCAGTGAGTGTATGTATTTTCCCATTTTCTAGGATAGAAAACAATGTCTCCGTCTTTCCAGGCTTTCAGGGCTTTTTCTGCCATCGGCTTCATTTTTACAAACCACTGTTCAGAAAGGTACGGTTCTACTACAGTTTTACAGCGGTAACATTTACCAACAGAGTGAACCATTTTTTCTTCCTCTTTGAAAAGTCCGGCTGCAGTTAAATCTTCAATTACGAGTTTTCTTGCTTCTTCCGGTTTTAAGCCACGGTATTTTTCTGGGACATTTTCGTTCATGCGTCCTTCCGGAGTAAGAAGATTTATAACTTCAAGATTGTGTCTTTTTCCAACTTCCCAGTCGTTAGGATCGTGAGCCGGAGTAATTTTTACCATACCGGTTCCAAATTCTTTATCAACGTAATCATCAGCAATAATCGGGATTTCTTTGCCTGTAATCGGGAGTTTTAGTTTTTTGCCAACAATGTCTGTGTAGCGTTCATCTGTAGGATTTACCGCAACCGCTGTATCACCAAAGAAAGTTTCCGGACGGGTAGTGGCAACTTCAATTTTTCCGCTTCCGTCCGCATATTCATAGTAAATGTGATACATTGCACCCTGTGTATCTTCGTGATCAACTTCGTCGTCGGCAAGTGCTGTACCACAGCGCGGACACCAGTTAACAAGCCGCTGACCTTTGTACATCAAGCCCCTTTCATAAAGAGTTACAAAAACGTCGCGAACTGCTTTTGAAAGTCCTTCGTCATAAGTAAAACGCTCTCTGTCCCAATCTGTAGAATTGCCGAGTTTTTTCTGCTGTTTTACAATAATGTCGTGATGCTGATGAGTTACTTCCCATGTGCGTTCAACTAATTTTTCGCGGCCAATATCGTATCGTGTTTTTCCTTCTTTTTTGAGCTGACGTTCTACAACATTCTGAGTTGCAATTCCGGCGTGGTCAGTTCCCGTAATCCACAGAGTATTGTCACCACGCATTCTGTGATAGCGCACTACAATGTCCTGTAAAGTATTATTCAGACCGTGTCCCATGTGAAGAACGCCCGTTACATTTGGAGGAGGAATGACGACAGAGTAAGTGTCAGTTTTTTTGCATTCTTTGCATTGACATTTGTATTGTTCGTGAACCGGTGAACCTTCGTCACTGGCCGGTTTAAAATAACCCTTATTCTGCCATTCGCCGTAAATACGATCTTCAAAAGATTTAGGATTGTAAGCTTTTTCTAATTCGATAGCCTTCATTTCTTCCTCACCAGATTTTTATGGAATTTCCAGAAATTTAAGTTTTTCAAGATAAGGGCATCTCTAAAAAATCATTTTCAATGCTTTATTTAGAGAACCTTTCGAGTTTTAATTCGTTAAAATACAACGAATTAAAACATCGCGTTTTCAAAGACACCTTTGAACTTAAATTAGAGTAGCAAAATTATAATGTATTTTTAGTCTATGCTCAATTTGATTTTATGGTAAAATAGGACTATGGATTTTGATAACAATACAGTTTACGTTCTTGACAGTTACGGCTTGATTTTTCGATGTTACTTTGCATTTATCAGCAGGCCTTTAACAAATCCGGCCGGAAAGAATATTTCCGCTCTTTTTGGATTTTTTCGAAATTTTCATTACATTCTTGAGCATTATAAACCTTCCTGTATTATTGCTGCTATGGATTCAAAAACTAAGACATTCCGTCATGAATTTTATCCTGAATATAAGGCTACGAGAAATAAAACTCCTGAAGATTTGCACGCACAGGTTCCGTGGATTGTAGAAATTCTTGAATCACTAGGAATTCCCGTTTTGCAGTGCGATGGTTACGAAGCCGATGACATAATTGCCACTGTTGTAAAAAAATGTAAAGAAAATGGCCGTCCGTGTCGCATTTTGAGCGGTGATAAGGATTTGATGCAGCTGGTAGATGATTCAACTCAGATTTTAAAACCTGAATCTTCTGGAGGCTGGAAAGTTACCGATACAGAAGGCGTTGAAACCGAGTGGGGCGTAAAACCTGCCCAGCTTCTTGATTTACTAAGCCTTTACGGTGATACCGCGGATAATATTCCTGGAGTTAGCGGAGTTGGTTCAAAAACCGCGTCAAAACTTTTGAATGAATATGGTTCCCTGGACGGAATTTATGAAAATATTGACAACATAAAAGGCGCAATGCAGAAAAAACTTCTTGAAGGCAAAGAAAATGCTTATTTCAGTCAGAAACTTGTAAAACTTTGTACCGAAGTTCCTTCTGAAAATATTGATAAGGCGTTAAATCAAAATAATTTGAATTACAATTATGCGGCTGCGGCGGAAGTTTTAAAAAAGTACGGGGCATTTCAAGTTGCAAAATCATACGCAGAAATGTCTTTGACTGGGGACGAAAAAAAACCAGAGAAAAATAGTGATGAAAATGCGTCAAAACTTTTTGTTTCTGATGAAAATCAAGTGGAAATCCGGCAAAATCACGGAAATTACACGGCAATAACAAAACTTTCTGAATTGGAAAATCTTATTTCTACGATTATTTCAAAAAAAGCGGAAGTTGCATACGACAGTGAAACAGACGGCCTTGATACAATCACTGCAAATATTCTGGGATTCAGTTTGTGTTACGAAGAAGGTACCGCTTTTTACGTTCCATTGCAGCAACAGGCGGAAGATTTATTTACTCAGACGGATTACATCACAAAAGAGAATGCTTTTAAACAGCTGGAAAGGTTATTTTCCGCTTTTGAAGTAAAAATCATTTTTCATAATGCAAAATTTGACCTTAAAATTCTTGAAACCAACGGATTTCCTGCACTTTCGTTTATCGAAAATTTGCGAAATCTGGATATGACAAAAATTCACGATACAATAATTCTTGCCTGGCTAAAAAATCCTGACAAAACGGGAAAGACGTCATTTTCTCTTGAATATCTTTCGGAAACAAATCTTGGACTCAAAGGTATTGAATTTGATGAAATTGTACAGAAAGGACAGACATTTAAGGACGTTCCTTTAGAAAAAGCGGTGCCTTATGCCGCCGAAGATGCTGATTTTACGTTCCAGCTTTTTAAATTCTTTGAAAAAAATCAAAAAGAAATTGTTGATTCTGATTTGTATAAAATGGAAATGCAGATTTTGCCGGTTCTTGCAAAAATGGAACTTACCGGCATTTATCTTGACTCTGATGAACTTAAAAAATATGACGAGGAATTAAAGGAAAAAATTTCCCAAAAAGAAAAAGAAATTTACGCGGAAGTTGGTCATGAATTCAATATTTCTTCGCCAAAGCAGCTTCAGACCGTCCTCTTTGAAGAACGAGGCTTGACTCACGGTAAAAAAACAAAAACAGGATATTCCACAGATACTTCCGTTCTTGAAGAACTTGCCACCAAAGATAAAGTTCCTCAGATGATTGTTGAATATCGCGAAATGACAAAATTGCAGTCAACTTATGTAGAAAGTCTGCCACTTTTGACTGATAAAAAGGGTCGGATTCATACAACTTTTGTTCAAACAGGTACTGCCACGGGGCGACTTTCTTGCCGAGACCCGAATTTGCAGAATATTCCTGTTAGAAATGATGCTGGACGGAGAATTCGGGAGGCGTTTAAAGCACAGGAAGGTAAAGTTTTGATTTCTGCAGATTATTCTCAGATTGAACTAGTTGTCCTTGCACATTTGAGCGGGGATAAGAATATGTGCGAGGCGTTTAATTCCGGCACAGATGTTCATAAATCAACGGCATCGCTTATTTTTGGTGTTTCTGCTGAAAATGTAACGCCGGAAATGCGCCGAACCGCAAAAACTATCAACTTTGGCGTAATTTACGGAATGTCCGCTTTTAGTCTTGCAAAAGATTTGGGAGTCAGCAGAACGGAAGCTCAGGTGTTTATTGATTTGTATTTTTCGACTTACTCTTCAGTTTCAAATTATCTTGCTCAGCTGATAAATGATGCGGAAAAAAATCATTTTGTAGAAACTCTGTTTGGACGCCGACGTTACATTACGAATATCAACAGTCAAAATAAAATTGAAAAATCCGCCGCAGAAAGAATTGCAAAAAACACTCCTATTCAGGGAACTGCCGCAGATATTGTCAAAAAAGCAATGCTGAACGTGAGCCGTGCGCTTGCAGAAACTAAAAATCCTGCAAAACTTCTGTTGCAGGTTCATGATGAGTTGATTTTTGAATGTCCGGATAATCCTGAAATTGTTGAAAAAACAATAGAGTTAATCAAAGATAAAATGGAAAATGTCGTAAAACTTTCGGTTCCTCTGAAGGTTTCCATTGAATATGGCAAAAACTGGGGCGAATTCCACTAAAATATGACAAAAATCAGCGTAAAAAATCTGAAAAATCAAAAATTTCTTTCTGAAATTGAAAAAACTAGGGAAGAAAAAATTATTCTGGCCGTGACTGGTAAAATGGCGGCCGGAAAAAATTACGTTTGTTCTGAATTAGAAAAATTTGGCTGGAAAAGTATTGATGCGGACGTCCTTGTGCATAAGGCGATTGAAATTTCAAAAGATAAAATTATGGATACTTTTTCAAAAATTGCAGAAGCTAAAGGCTTGAATTTATTAAATTCGGACGGAAGCATAAATAGACGGGCAATCGGGCAGATTGTTTTTAAAAATCCGGAACTTTTAAGAAAACAGGAAGAAATTGTTTACCCCGTGATAAATTCTATGATTGAGGATTTTATAAATAAAAATGACAGAGCAATCATAAATGCGACTGTTTTGTATAAAACTCCGCAAATTCTTGAGTTCTGCGATGCTGTAATTTTTGTTACGGCACCGGTTTTTGTCAGATTTTTGCGTGCCAAAAAGCGTGATGGACTTTCTTGTAAACAGATTTTCTTTCGTTTTAAAAATCAGAAAAATCTTTTAAAAAAATACAAGACTTTTGGAAAAAATATCATAATCGTAAATAACTTTTAAAATCTTCTAAAGGATTTTTTTCTATATCCGATATTTTGAGTAAGGTGGTCGGTAAAAAGGCCGGTTTAAGAGGGAAAAATATGGATCAGAAAAAAACTTTATGGATTATTGTTGCAGTCGGCGTATTTTTGCTTGCAGTTTTAGGCGCTGCACTGTTTTTTTATTCTCCTGCAAAAGATTCAAATAAAAACACTACAAATACTGTTCTGACAAAAAGTTCAGTTCCTGTCATAAATGAAAATTATTCTGGATGGTCAAATCCTCCGGTAAATCAAAATCCGCCGTTGCAACTTCCTCCTCAGGAAAATCAAAATCAGAATTATGCAACAGATGTTCAAGAATTGGTTGTTTTTGCAGAAAATGCTTCTGTTTATGATATGTCAGGAAATTCTAGCACTGAAGAAGAAAATAACAGTGTGACATTTGATTTGAATTCCTTTAAACAGGCACAGGCACTTGAAGCTTATACCGCAAATCAGACTCAAAATCTTCCTCAATTAAATCAAAATATAAATGTTTCTGTAAATGTTCCTTCAAATCCTGATGTAAAAAAGGAAGTTACTGATTTTGCAGAAACAAGTCCTGTGTCTAAGACTCCAGAAGTCGCAAAAGAAGATATTAAGACTTTGGAAGTTGAAAAAAAATCTGAATCAAAGAAAACTTCAGTTCAGAGTAGTTCAAGTTCTGCTGTAAAAGCAAAAACTGCAAGTACAACAAAAAAGACTTCGGTTTCAACTGTAAAAACTGAAGTTGTTAGTGAACCTGTGGCTGTTACACGTTACTGGGTTCAAGTTGCAGCGTACAGTAATAAAAAAATGGCCGATGAAGCTCGTTCAACTCTTGATAAAAATAAAATTCCTGCTGATGTGTTTACGTATGAAGACGGCAAAGGCAAACTTTACTACAGAGTTCGTGTTGGTCCGTATACTACAAAAAGCGAATCCGAATACTGGAATGCAAAAATTTTGCAATTGAAAGAATTTGCTAACGCAAAAAGTTATATAACTCAGACTAAAAATTAAAAAAAAGCCGGGTATTAAAAATGCCCGGCTTTTTCTTTTAAATCATAAAATTAAGGGTATCTCTAAAAAATCATTTACAATGCTTTATTTAGATGTTCACTTAAAAGAAATTACCACCAGTCGCTGTCCCAGTCATAAGTGTCGTAAGAATCATCTTTGTAATCATAAAGATCAAAATCTAAAATCAAATCATCAACAAAATCGTATATTAAATCTTCAAAAACTTCTTCAAGAGTCTGGAGTAAATCGTAAATATAACTGTAGAAATCATAAGTTGATTTTATATTTATCATATCAAGAGTTTCTGTATTGTTATCATCATAGAATTTTAAAGAAATTTTAATGTCAAACGGCAGGTTTTTTGCATCAATTTCTTCTTTGCTGAGTTTTGCTCCGGAAAAAAGTTCATCTGAAAAGTCAGAAAGAATGTCTTTAAATTGAGAAATTTCTGCAAGATTGTAAATACCTTTAAGAGTTAATGCTAAATCAAAAATTCCTTTACCGCCAGTTCCGTTGTCGTCTGCAAAGGTGAATCCTGTTCTTGAGTTGATTAAGTAATCAAAATTTAAATTTCCGCGCAACTGAGAACTGCTGTTTATTGCCGGATTTCCGTCTGTCGTACCTTTTATTACAAGTGCTGATTTTAAATATTTTACAGGCAAGGAAGGAATTCCAGATTTTGCGGCATCAAATTCAAGAACGGCGGAAATATCGTTTGAAAGTTTTGCATTTGCACTGCCTTTTGAGCCATCATAATTTCCATTTAAAACAAAATTATTATTGAAAGAAGCAAGATTGAGTTTTAAACCGTCGCCCATAGAAAATTTACCAGAAAGCTGCTGATTAATATTTCCGTCCGCTTTGAGTGCCTGTTTTACGGCATCAGAGGAAAGATTTGCTTTTCCGTTTACTTTTAAAACCGGGATTGAAAGATTAAATTTATCCGCAGAGGCAGAAACATTTGCGTTTAATTCCAAAAGTGCAGAACCTGAACGTGGCTCGTCTACATCGTCTACGTTGCCGTTCAGTTTTAAATCAAGCTGAGGAATATCAAGCGAATAATTTGCCGGAAAATCTGTTGCTTTGCCTGGTTTTTCAGAAATATTTATGTTTATTGAATTTGCTGTAAGTGCATTTTCAAATGCTGTGGTAAAAATTCCCGCAAGATTTTTTATATAAGAACTTTCGTAACCAATTTCTTCAAGCTCCGAGCCAATCTGATCAAAATCGGCAACGGCATCAAATTCATCAAAAATAGCATCAGTATCAATGTTTTCGCCAATATTTTTTATGAAATTTACAGCACCGCTCTGACTTGTAATAAACGTTTTTGAATTACTAGAAGGTAAAGTGTTTGTAGAAATATTTTCTTTTGCGATTTTGGAATTTGAAGAATTTGTATCCTTACAGCCAGAAATAAGAAAAATTGCACCAAGACAAATCAAAAGTGCACAATTTTTTAATATGTTTACTCCTTATTTTTATTTTAGTACAGATTTTATTGTTGAGCAATTTTTTTTTATAATCCTAGGTTTAATGGGAACCTCTAAAAATTGCAATTTTTAGAAGTGTCTTTGCCCTAAATCAAATGATTATGACTGCACATTTGATTTAAACTTTTCAGTTTTTTACAAAAAACTGACGGATTTACGTGTT
>CAVJCY010000007.1:0-61167 GCA_963648145.1 bacterium
GTATCTTTAAAAACGCGATGTTTTAATTCGTTGTATTTTAACGAATTAAAACTCGAAAGGCATCTTTTAAAAAGCATTGAAAATGATTTTTAAAAGATGCCCATAATTATACAAGAAGAACAAAAAGCACTGCAAAAAATTACTGTTATAATTTCGCGATAACAAGATTTTAAAGGATTTTAAAGGAGTTTTCTTTTGAATTCGGGCGAATCCCTGCATTCGCAGGGTCAGGCTTTCCAGCGTTCCGGCATTCGCCTCCAAACCACGCCGGCGAGGCAACAGAACATTGTTGCCTCGCCGGCGTGGTTCGCGCTGCGCGCGCGCTTACAATCCTTTTCGCGGGTGCAAACCGTCAAGGCACAGCCTTTTATTTTTTATCAGAAGAACCACTGTCCCAGCTTACTTCCACGCTCCGTTTTTCTTTCTCCGGATTAGACTGATAAACCAAGCAGTCCGCCCTGTGAATAGAAACGCCCTTTGAACGTGTCACGTAGCCGCAAATTAAATTCGGATAGTATGGTTTGCAGCACTGCGCCATTGTGTACATAACATTTCGCTGGCCCTGCACAAGAACTTTGCGCATTTCGTGTTTTATGGCTGCTTCTGGGTTCGGATTTTTTTTAGAACGGGCTTTTCTTTGCCGCGGCAAATTTACACTTGATTTTCCTTCCGACGCCGGCAAACTTCCGCCTGATGCATTTGTCACAGCCCCGCCGTTTGTACTACCCAACTCTTCAGATTTTTGCAAGGCAAGACGTTCGCTAAAAGTCGGGTCGTTAATCATCAGCCAGCTGTGAATTTTCTGATGTGCTTTTGAAGTTTTTACCACAGAAAGTTGTGCTTCAGTCGGATGCGCATTTGGATTTGTAATGATTTCTACAATCTGAGTATTCTGCAAAGGCTTATTCAATGGAATTATTTTTCCGTCAGCTTTTGCCGCAATTATTTTTTCGCCAATCGCAGTATGAATTGCATAGGCAAAATCAATTGCAGTTGAACCGTTCGGAAGCTTTTTTACATCACCTTTTGGCGTAAAAACGTAAATTTCATCTCCCAAAAGTTCATTTTTCAGATTTTTAAACGTGGCACTGTCCATAAAGCAACTTGCCGCAGAAGAATCCGCAGAAACACTTTCTTTTAACTTCTGAAGTTTATTAAAAATATCAAGTTTGTCGGCTTCTACCAAATCATGATTTGTGCCTTTTTTATAAAGCCAGTGCGACGCAATTCCGTGCTCAGCCATATTATGCATCTCATAAGTACGAATCTGAATTTCCAGCGGATGTCCTTCACTCATAACTGTTGTGTGCAAGGACTGGTAACCGTTCGCTTTTGGCACGGCAATGTAATCTTTAAACCGCCCTTCAAGTGGTGTCCATAACCCATGAACAATTCCAATCAGGGTATAACATTCTGCCGGCGTGTTGCACAGAATTCGCAGAGCTAAAAGATCATAGAGTTCACTAGCACTTTTGTTTCGCTTGCGCATTTTCTGATAAATTGAATAAAAATGCTTTGCACGGCTCATAACCGTTACTTCAATACCCGCTTTATATGCAGAAGCCTTAATTTTATTCGTAGCCGCTTCAAGATAAGCAGCGCGCTCCGCTTTTGACTGATTTACAATTTTTTGAATTTGGACAAACGCTTCCGGATTTGTATAACGCAAACTTAAATCTTCAAATTCATTTTTTTCAGTCTGCATTCCAAGACGGTCGGCCAGCGGTGCCCAAATATCAATAACTTCTTCCGCAAGAATTCTCTGATTTTCTTTTTCAACAGATTTTATGTGTCGGATTCTGTCCAGACGGTCAGCAAGTTTTACAAGAATTATGCGGACATCATCAACCATTGCAAAAAGCATTTTTCTGATTGCATCTGCCTGTTGCAAAGTTTTTGAATTTGCCGGTAAATGCATGATTTTATTCACACCTTCAATGATTTTTGCAGCCTGCTCACCAAAATCCTCTTTGATTTCTGCTTCTGTTACTCCAAAATCCTGGATTGTATGCAAAATTGCAGAAATTATAGTGTCCGCATCCATTTTATTTTGTGCCAGAATGTCACTTACCCGCAACGGATGAACGTAATAAGGTGTACCACAGGAACGTTTTTTATCCCCGCATTTATTAATCAGTAAAGCCCAGGCTTTAGAAATTTTGTGTTTATCTTCATCGTTATAAAAATCATAACGGTTCAAAAATTCATTTAACAAAGCATCTGAATCATTTTCATCAGATTTAAAAATTTTTTCATCTTCATCAAGAATCATATTTCTTATAATAGCACAAAGTTAGCGTCCTGTATCGCGGATTTTTCCATCCACATAATCAGGATCAAGAGTTCTAAGCAAAGTTGCATCAGGCAAAGTAGCGTTAACATAAATTACCGCCGGATGACTGTCGCAAACCCAGTTTAATTTTAAGCCAGTTTCGCTAGAAATCACTTCCCAGTCACCATCTTTCAGCGTCAAAGAACAAAATTGCGGAGAAACGAATTCTATTTCGTCGCCAACTTTTATCATATTTACGGCAGTGCATTTATACATTTTCCAGCCGTCTTTTTTTTCAAACGGAACAACGCGGCGGTCAGTGTGAACTTCGCGGTCTTTTAAAATTGCCTCGCGCGCCGCCGGATGCATTTTTTCAAGTTTTTCACAGTCATTTTTGTAAAGACGCTGGCCTTCTTCATAAAGTTTTTCAAATTCCGGCGCACTCAATTCTTCGCCAATTTCTGCAGCAAGCTGATATTTACTGTCACTTGCCCCGGAAGTTGTTTTATCTGCGTCCGCTTTATTATAATAAAAACCGGTTGTGCTTTCGCGATGACTGACATTTTCCAGTTCATTTACAAAAGGAGCCGCTTCATCAGCAGAAATTTTACCTTCAACAGCATCAAGAGCCTTACGATAAGCACGGGTAACCATTGCAACATAATAAACGGACTTCATTCTGCCTTCAATTTTTAAAGAATCAACCCCTGCCTTTTTAAAATCTTCAAGATGATTAACCATGTTAATATCTTTACTTGAAAGAATTGCCGTAAAATCATCGCCTTCAAAAACCGGGAAATATTCACCTTTGCGCTGTTCTTCTTCAAGCTGCAACATTCCAGACTGAGCAATAATTTTTGCTTCCTGAGGCGTTATAATGTGCTCGGCATCATTTTTTACTCCAATTCCAGTGTCATTCAAGGCAAAATTCCACCTGCAGGAATGTGAACAAAAGCCACTTTGAGCACTACGCCCCGTCAAATATGCACTCATCAGACAGCGGCCGGCATAGGCGATGCACATTGCACCATGGCAGAAAGTTTCAAGTTCCATATCAGGAACGGCATCTTTTATTCTTTTAATCTGAGCCAAAGAAATTTCGCGCCCCAAAACTACACGACTGAATCCCAGATTTTTGTACATTTTTACTGCTTCAGAATTCACGCAGGAAGCCTGAGTTGAAAGATGCAATGCAACTCCTGGAAAATTTTTCTGTAAAAGCGAGACAATTCCAATATCCTGCACAATAAAAGCATCAATAGGATATTGCTTAAAATAATCAAGATTTGCCTTTAGATTATCAATTTCTTCATCATGAAAAGAAATATTCAGTGCACAATGAAGTTTTTTTTCCGGATATTTATTTTTTAATTCAATGACCTTTTTATATTCGTCTTCATAAAAATTATCAGCCTTAACACGCAAAGAAAATTTTTTAAGCCCGATATAAGCTGCGTCGGCACCGTAAGCATAAGCGTATGCAAGTTTTTCAACATTTCCCGCAGGAGATAAAAGTTCCATTTTCTAAGCCTCCGAATTAAGACTAAATTCAAGTTTAGGCATATTCTGATATTTTACGGCTTCCGGCTTTTTATCTTCGCCGGTGACAATTTTTCCAATTTTATCCAGAGCCAGATGAGATTCATAAAAATATTGATCTGCCATCTGAAACATAAAAATCATATCCTGCCAGACATCAAGAGTACATTTATTTCCAAGCTCAGTCATTCTTTTTGTAAAATCTTCAGCATCTTTTAAAAGAAATTCCCGGCTGCCAAGTTGAATTGTAAGCGGGGGAAAATTTTTTAACTGTTCGTCACCAGCTTTTAACGGCGAAATAAAAGGATTTGCGGTATTCGATTCATAAGTGTAAACAGCACTGCTCTTTTTAAAACTTTCAGAACTCAGAACGTCATCCTTGATTTTTTTTGTCGTCATACAGCGCGAATCCGGAGAAATATCTAGCCACGGAGAAAATAAAATCACATTTTTTACGCAAAATCTGTAACGGTCTCTCAAATTAAAAATCAAAGAACATAAAATTGAAGCCGCAGAACCATCCGCCGCAATAATAAATTCCGGCAAAACTGACTTTGAACCTTTTTCAGAATTTAAAGCACAAGCCACCTGCTCTTCTGTAAACAGAGATTTAAAAACGTTCTGAATATCCTCGTTTGCGGCCGGAAAAGGATAAGACGGAGACAGCCGATACTCAGGAATTACAACACGACAAAAACATTTAGTTGCAAGCGAAGAACAAAATGCCCTGTACGCAGCCCTTGACCCGCCCACAAAAGAACCTCCGTGAATATAAAGCATCACCCGGTTTGAAGCATAAATTTCCGGAGATAAAACATCACACTTGATATTGCCGTAAGAAGTTTCTTCAAATTCAACATTATTCGGAAGAAATGTTTCTGTAAAAGTTCCATTCAGTTTTTTTCTGAAAGTTTCTGCATCAGCTTTTCCGTTATAAACAAGATTTTTGAGTCTTTTAACTGCAGATTTTCGGTCGTTTCCCCTTGTCATAAGTCAAATTATAGCAAAACCGGGGTCTATTTGCTATAATCTGCAAAAATACCTGATATTCGGAGGCATAAAAAATGCCACTCAAAGTAAATTCAAACCTGCCTGCTGTAAGAACTCTGGAAAAAGAAAATATTTTCGTTATGACAGACAATCGGGCTGCAACTCAAGATATTCGCCCTCTGAAAATTGCAATTGTAAATCTGATGCCAACAAAAGAGACAACTGAAATTCAGATTCTCCGGCTTCTTGCAAATACTCCACTCCAAATTGAAGTTTCACTTGTCCGCATGGAAAATCACGTGAGCAAAAACACTGACAGTGATTATCTTGATAAGTTTTACATCCCTTCCAGTGAACTTTTTAAACAAAAATACGACGGAATGATAATTACAGGTGCTCCTGTAGAACAACTTTCTTTTGAAGCCGTTGATTACTGGAAAGAACTCTGCCAAATTATGGATTATGCAAAGAAAAATGTTTTTTCAACGCTTTATGTTTGCTGGGGAGCCTTTGCAGGCCTTTATCACCTCTACAAAATTAAAAAATATCCTCTTGAAAAAAAACTTTCCGGCATTTTTATGAATACCCGCTCCGTACAATCTGAACCGCTTTTGCGAGGTTTTGATGATACGTTTCCTATTCCACAGTCACGACACACAACTCTCAAAAAAGAAGATATTTTGCAGTGCGGAAATTTAAAAATCCTTGCGGAAAGTGCAGAAGCTGGAGTTACAATCATAAAATCAATTGATAATCGCGAAATTTTTATGACCGGTCATCTTGAATACGACACTCTGACACTTGCAGAAGAATATTACCGCGATACAAACAAAGGACTGAACGTTCCTCTTCCAAAAAATTATTTTCCGACAAACAATGTGAACATTATGCCGGGAAGTTACTGGCGCAGCACGGCACATCTTTTTTATACAAACTGGCTGAATTATTATGTTTACCAAACCACTCCTTATGATTTAAATTCTATAGGGGAAGAAAAATAATATCTTTAAGAAAGCATTGAAAATGATTTTTTAAAGATGCCCATAAAGGAGATTGCCATGCTTGATTTTGAAAATGAAGTTTTAAAGTCTGAAAAACCAGTTCTTGTAGATTTTTGGGCAGATTGGTGCGGTCCGTGCAAAATGATGTCACCCGTAATTGCAGAAATTGCCGAAGAAAACTCTGACATTAAAGTTGTAAAAGTCAACGTAGACCAGAATCCTGACATTGCAAATAAGTACGGCGTAATGAGCATTCCATTCTTTGTACTTTTTAAAAACGGCCAGGTGTCCGCGACAACAATCGGTGCCATGCCAAAAGCAGAACTTCTAGAAAGTCTTGGACTGTAGGAAAGCTGTGTCACCGGCAGCGGTACCTATGTGCATAACTTCCAGTACATCCTCCGTCATGAACCCGCTCTGAAAAAAAGGCTTCCGCGCTGCGCTTGTGCAGATTTTTTTTCAGAGCCGGAACCTCGCCGTCTCTTTACAGTGCATAAACACAGTTTTCCGTGACCGCCACTGTCGCCGTCACGCGGCATAATCACAATCTTCTGCCCCCCGCCGGTGCCACACTGCACAATCATAATCTCCCCTATCCCCCTCCCCCACAAAAAAAGTTTGCAAAATTTGCCCGATAGTATTACTATCAATAGTGACACGTGTTGCTATTTTTTTTACACAAGTGTAACCTTAAAATATTAAAGTCATTCCAAAAATTTTGATTTTTACGGGAGATTTTTATGACAATTTTTGAAAATATTAACCGCCTCGTTGCTTACGGCTTAAAAACTTCACTCATCACATTAGACGATGTAATTTACATTCAAAACAAATATCTTGAACTTTTCCGTCTAGACGGTTTTGAAAATCCTAATCAGGCTGCACTTCCTAAAAATGTAGAAATCGGCGACCTGGAAGATATTTTGAATCAACTGTCAGACTACGCCGGCGAACATCAGATTTTTGAAGATTCTGGCATTGTAAGCCGCGACCTTTTTGACACAAAAATCATGGCACTCATGGTTCCGCCACCAAGTGACGTCCGCGAAATTTTCAATACACTCAAAACAGAGGTAAGTGCAAAAGCCGCCACAGACTGGTACTACAAATTCAGTTGTGACACAAACTACATCCGCCGCTACCGCATATGCAAAGACCTGAAATGGAAAACTCCCACAGAATACGGTGACCTTGACATCACAATCAATCTTTCAAAACCAGAAAAAGATCCAAAGGCAATTGCCGCAGCCCGCAATTTAAAGCAAAGCGGCTACCCTGCCTGCCTTTTGTGCAAAGAAAACGAAGGTTATGCCGGCAGAATGAACCATGCCGCAAGACAAAATCACCGCATAATTCCTTTAAAATTGAACGGCGAAGACTGGTATCTTCAGTATTCTCCGTACGTTTATTATAACGAACACTGCATCGTCTTTGATTCAAAACACGAACCAATGAAAATCAACCGCGAAACTTTTATCAGACTCATAGATTTTGTAAAACAGTTCCCGCACTACACACTCGGAAGCAACGCAGACATTCCAATCGTCGGCGGCTCAATTCTCACTCACAATCATTTTCAGGGTGGCTGTTACGAATTCCCGCTTATGCGTGCCGAAACTGAAGAGTCTTTCAAGTTAAAAGATTTTCCGTCAGTAAACTGTGTAATTTTAAAATGGCCAATGTCAGTTATCCGCATTTCTTCAAAAAATTCCGAAGACCTCATTAATGCCGCCGACCATATTCTGCAAGTCTGGCGTAATTACACAGACGAAAAAGCCTTTATTTTTGCCCAGACCGACGGTGAAATTCATAATACAATCACTCCAATTGCAAGAATGAACGGTCCCCTTTACGAACTCAACCTCGTTTTGCGCAATAACATAACCACGGCAGAACATCCGCTTGGCGTTTATCACCCGCACGCAAATCTTCACCACATCAAAAAGGAAAATATCGGGCTGATTGAAGTTATGGGACTTGCAATTTTGCCTAGCCGCCTAAAAAATGAACTTGCCGCGCTAGAAAAAGCCGTTGCCGAAGGTCAAGACCTCCGCAAAGACGAAAATCTTGCCAAACACGCCGACTGGATTGACGAAATCAAGCCTAAATATCCAAAACTTGACGCCACCGCCCTCCAGAAAGAAACCGGAATTGTATTCTCAAAAGTCCTGGAAGACGCCGGAGTTTACAAGCGCACCGCGGAAGGCAGGCAGAATTTCTTGAAATTCATTTCCTTTCTTTAATTTTATACGGGCGCAAATGCCTCGCATAAGTCGCAACTTACACTTCGCTAGCGCTCAAACAAAAAAAAACGCACAAATAGTACGCTTTTTTTGTTCTGCAATGTTTGTTCAAACAAACATTGCAGGTGTGCGTTTCTCCGGCGCAGTTTTTCTTACGCAAAAAGTTTTTAGCGTTTAACGGCAGTTCCCCTCCTTTCAGTTTCAATTTTCAAATTTTTTGTAAATGCTCTATAATGGGAATCTCTAAGAATTACAATTTTTACTTGAGGTTTCCAAAATGAGTATTTCAGTTGCAGCAGTAATTTCAAATCATTGCGTTTTACAAAGAAACAAGAACATTTCTATTTTTGGCTGGTGCGAATCAAAAGATTCCGGAAAAAAAATCACAGCATCACTTTTTAATTCAAAAAATCAGCTTTTAAGCAAAAATTCTACTTTCGCACACGGCGAACAATGGATTGTCCAGTTAGAACCGCAGTCAGCGCAAAAAAACTGTACATTAAAAGTTGAATCAGAAGATTCCACTTTCAATTTTTCTGATATTGCAATTGGCGAAGTATGGCTTGCAGGCGGACAGTCAAATATGGAATTTGAACTTCAAAACTGCACGGAAGGTCCAGAAGAATTAAAACTCACAGAAGATCCAAACGTCAGATTTTACTACACAAACAAAATTGCCTGGATGGACGAATCATTTTATCAGGCAGAAAAATCCACTTGCTGGCAAACCTGGGACAGCGAATGGAAAAAAGCCTGGAGTGCCGTGGGCTATTTTTATGCAAAAAAACTTGCACAAGACACTGGCGTAACTGTCGGACTAATCGGCTGCAACTGGGGCGGAACTTCTGCAACTGCCTGGATGAATAAAGAACATCTGAAAAAAGATTTTGAACTCAAAACTTACCTTGACGAACAGGAAGATGCAACAAAAGGCAAATCAATAGAACAACAATGTCGCGAATATGACGAATATACAAAGCGCAATGACGAATGGCAGAAAAAATGCAACGAAATTTATGCAAAAGAACCAGACATTGAATGGGCAGAAGTCCAGAACAGAATCGGGACTTGTGAATGGCCGGGACCAAAATCATGCAAAAATCCTTTCAGACCGTGCGGACTTTATCATACAATGCTAAAACGCGTAATGCCTTACACAATCAAGGGCGTAATCTGGTATCAAGGGGAAAGCGACGACCACAAACCAAATTATTACTATAAACTTTTCTCTACAATGATTGACAACTGGCGCGAAGACTGGAATGAATCTGACCTTCCGTTTATTTTTGTGCAGCTGGTAAATCATCGCTACAGACAAGATAAAGATTTTAAACACTGGTGCTTTGTACGCGAAGCTCAGCAGAAAGTTCATAATACAATTAAAAATGCCTTTATGACCTGCGCTTTTGATTTAGGCTGGTACAATGACATTCATCCAAAATCAAAAAAAGAACTTGGCACACGAATGGAAAACATTGCAATGCAGGAAATTTATCCGGAAAATAATAAATCAAAAGTCCCTGCCTTTTCGCCAATGTTAAAATCAAGTCTTGTAAAAGAGAACTGCATAATTACGGAATTTTCTGATGCAGATGACGGTTTTATTGTCCGCAACGACGCAGTTACAGAACAGTGGTTCAAAGATTACGAAAAATTGGAGGCAATTCAGGGCAATAAAGTTCCAGAAGATTTTACTGGCTTTGAAGTTGCCGGTTCGGACGGAATTTACTATCCGGCAGAATTTTCGTTTGGAAAGGAAAAACCAAATCAGATTATTTTGAAAAGTGCAAAAGTTCCGCATCCAGAATTTGCAAGATACGCGTGGTTTAATTATGGTCCTGTTACAATTTATTCAAAAAATAAACTTCCGCTCGCGCCGTTCCGCACAAGTGCAAAAGATTCTGTACCGGCAGTCACAGAACACGCTGAAATTCAGCAGATTATGACTGTAAATTCAAACTAACGGTCAAAAAATCTCAAGTCAAAAAAAATGGCACTCCCGCAAACAAAAAAAAACGTTTTACGAAAGTGCCATTTTTTTCAGCTGATTATTTTAGGGTATCAGAGTTACATCTAAAAATTGCAATTTTTAGATGTTCCCTTTAGTGCATACCGCAACCGGCATGCTCCTCTTCCCAGTTTTGAGCAATGCGCAGGATTTTTTGTTCACTGAACATTGGACCTGCAAACTGCATTCCAACCGGCATTTTATCTTTAGACGTAAGTCCGGCCGGCACTGAAATTGAAGGAATTCGGGCAAGGTTTACAAAAGTCGTGTACAAATCAGAAAGGTACATTTCCAAAGGATTATCAACTTTTGAACCAAGTCTGAAAGCCGCCGTCGGACATGTTGGACAAAGAATCAAATCATAAGATTCAAAAACTTTTGCGACTTCCTTTTGAATTCTTGCACGAACAGTCATACCTTTTTTGTAAGTGTCGCCACTAAACTGCTCAGAAAGAACGTAATTTCCAATGATGATTCGGCGTTTAACTTCCGGACCAAAGCCTTCTGAACGAGTGTCAACGTAAAGTTCATCATAACCTTTGCCATTGTCCACGCGACGACCATAACGGATTCCGTCAAAACGACTCAAGTTAGAAGCAGCTTCGGAAAGCGCAATCACATAATAAGAAGCGATGGAAGCATCCAAAACAGGAAGGTCAACTTCTTCAATTTTTGCACCTTTTGATTCAAACCACTTCCGAGTTTCTTCAAAAATCTTAACAACATCGGCATCGGCACCTTCAGTCTTTAAAAACTGCTTTGGAATTGCAATTTTCAGTTTTTTGAATTCATCATCAGAAAGTGCCTTGAGATTTTTTAAACCTTCACAATCAGGCAAATCAGCGGAAGTGTCATCATACATATCAACTCCGCACATTGCAGCAAGCGGTTCAGCAATATCAGACGGAGTGTGTCCCATAATTCCAACCTGATCTAAAGAAGAACCGTAAGCAACAACTCCCCAGCGACTCAAAACTCCGTAAGTTGGTTTAAGACCGTAAATTCCGCAATAACTTGCCGGCAAACGCACAGAACCGCCAGTTTCAGTTCCAATTCCAAAAAGTGCCTGATTTGCACTAACGGCCGCAGCAGAACCGCCGGAAGAACCTCCAGAAACAAATTCGCGATTAATAGGATTTCTTGTAGGTCCATAGCAAGAGTATTCTGTGGAAGAACCCATTGCAAATTCATCTTGATTGCATCGTCCAAGCGGAATTGCACCGGCATTTTCAAGTCTTGCGATTACAGTTGCATTATAAGGCGCAATATAACCTTCAAGAATTTTAGATGCACAGGTCAATCTGTGTCCTTTGCAACTGATATTGTCCTTATTTGCAAACGGCAAACCGAGCAAAGGCTTTTTTGTAAAAAGTTCATCAAGAGTACCAGCCGTTCTTGCCTCTGCAATTTCTTTATCAGCAACTTCGGCTTTTGCAAGTGCATCATCGTACATTTCCAGAAAAGCATTCAATGGGACTGCGGATTTTTTATCTTCTTCAAAAGTTTTTATAGAATCCTGAACAAGCTGAACACTTGTAGTTTTTCCTGATTTTAATAAATCTCTTACTTCTTTGATGGTATAATTCATAATTAAGCTCCAGCTCCCAGAACTTTTGGAACCTGAAAGTATCCGTCCATAAAGTCTTCCGAAATCTTCTTTACATCTGTAATTTCCAGACCTTCAACAACTTTATCTTCGCGCAATTTTGCAACTTCCGTAGAAGGATAAGCATCATAAGGATTTTCGCTGTCGTCATATTTACTCAAAATTTCAAAATATCCGACAATCTCATCTACTTGATTTTTTAAAGTTTCCATGTTTGTACTTTCAGGAGACAAACGTGACAAATAAAGCAGATTTTCAAGAGTCTGCTCATCAATTTTTTTGTGTTGTGTAGCCATACGGCTATTATAGTAAATTTAGGAAGGCTTCTCAATTATTATTCTTTAAATGCCAGGTGCATTGCAAAGTGTATCGTGAAAAAGGTGTGAAATACTGTGCGTGATTTTTATTTTTTTACGGGGCTTTCTTTGTAATGCTCTTGGCTTTACCTCCAGACGCGGAAAGCGTGTACCAGGCAAGAAAAATGTGACAGTATAAGTAAAACTTGCAAAAAATATTACAAAAAAGTTAAAATGAACTATGGAACAGTTGGAAAATAAAATCCGTGAAGAAGGTAAGGTTCTTGACGGTAACATCCTTAAGGTCAGTGGTTTTTTGAATCATCAGATTGATTTGGAATTTTTGGATTTAATGGCTGATGAACTGGTAAGACTTTTTAAGGGAAAAAATATTACCCGCGTTTTGACGATTGAATCTTCGGGAATTGCGATTGCTTGTGCCGTTGCTAGAATCTTAAAGGTGCCAGCAGTTTTTTGCAAAAAGGAAAAAACGGCTAATGTCCCAGAAGGCGTCTATTCTGTAGAAATTCATTCTTTTACTCACAATAAAGACTATAACGTTGTGGTTTCAAAAGATTACATTGAAAAAGGCGATAAAGTTATTGTTGTAGATGATTTTTTGGCAAACGGCTGTGCGCTTGAAGGACTTGCAGCATTGATAAAACAGGCCGGTGCTGAATTTGTCGGTGCGGGAATTTGTATTGAAAAAGGATTTCAAGGCGGCGGCGACAGGTTGCGTAACCAGGGAATGAATATTCAGTCACTTGCAATTGTAGAAAAAATGTATCCGGGAAATCCTGAACTCACAGAATTCAGAAAAGGAAACCTCTAAAAATTGCAATTTTTACGAGGTATCTTTGAAATAAATAAAATCTTCAAACACTGCCGGCATAAAAAACCGGCATTTTTTGTCCAAAAATAGTCTTAAAGATTTCTTCCCTGTTTTGAAATATTGTGTGCCGTTAGTGATGCGGAAAAAAGGATTGCAACTAGCGAAATTGTCTGACAAAGTCCGTAAAGTTTTGTTGGAATTATCAAAGTTTTGCCGTTTTTCATAAGATTTTCCATAAACGGTTCTACAAATTGCAGGATTTTATTGTAAATATTCAAGGCAAAGGCACCGGCGATTAAAATTACCACGAACACTGCAATTATACAAAAAATAAAAAATGCTTTTGCGCTAATCATTTTTGCAAGTTTAGAAAAAAACTTTTTTATTCCACTGGCAGTTTTTTTTGCAATTTTTACAGCGGTATTTTTTATTTCTTTCTGTTGTTTTTGACTGAAAGTCGCTTTCATATTTTTTTTTAAGAGAGAAAAAAGAGCCGTGATTCCCAAAAGACAGAAAAAAACAATCATTGTGCGAGCAAGAGAATTTCCGTGGAACGCTTCCAGATAAAGATTTGCGGGCAAAAGATAAAAAACTGCAATCTTAAAAATATAAAGTGCAGAACCGGTAATCAAAAGCATCATCGGGGACTGCCCCAAGAAAGCCGCTGTTCCGACAATTTTTTGTCCGGCACTCATTTTCTGTAGATTTTTACCAGGCACGGTTGCCACGGCATTACCATCAGACACACCATCCCCAGAGGTGGTCACTGCATTATTGACAGGGACTGTTATCACTGCATTTTCTGCGGTTGAGGTGGCATTATCATCAGACACGTTTTCCACGACACTATCTTCAGCAAAGGTCGTACCGGTCAGGTCGCTTATAAATCCGCAGATTAAAATTACAAAAACGCCAGCCCATTCTATGACGCCAAATCCAGAAAGTGGAAAAAGAATTACATTATACCAAGCGGTATACAAAAACCAATCGGAAATTAAATCTAAAACTTCATAGGCGGAAAGTTTTCCGCTTTCAAAATTACCGCCAATAAGTTTTTCCGCCGGATATTCAGAACTTTCAGCATCAGAAATGTTTTTTTTCGCCGTTTTTACACAATTGCATTTATAATTCCAGCTTTTAAAACGCATCATATTAAACGCGTGAAAAAAACCCAGAAGTGCATAAATTCCAATCTGAGGATAAATCAAAATATTAATACGAATTCCACCTGGAATCTGATAAATTGACGAAAAAAACAAAATCACAATTCCAAAAAAAATTGTATATAAACGGCTTGCAGTTTTATTCATAAATTCCCCTAAAAATTATATTTTGGAAAAGAATCCAGCCCCCGAAAAATAGAAGACGGATCTATAAACATCAGAGAATCAAGTTTTGTCGTTAAATATTCTTTTACAGTCTTAAGATAATCCTTTTGTTCCCGCAAACTTCCATTTTCGCCCAATTGATTCGGATAAATTTCCTGAAAATGCTCAATTTCTCCAATAAAAGGTTTTATGTCCAGACGGTTTTTAAAATTCATCTGATAGTAACGCGCATTAAAATAAAGGCAGATAACGTCACCGCCCTTTGCAGAAACGAACTGATACTGTTCAATAATTGTATCAATGTAAAGTCTGTAAAGTTCCGCCTGCCCTTTTTGATTTTTTGAAATCTGAGAATTGTAATTTTTTATAAAATAGTAAGGAATAATTTCTGCAAACGTAATCCAGGAATCTTTATATTTTGTTTTCTGGAAATATTCCTGTAAATAATGAGTTTTTTTGATAAAAGTTTCCGTTGAAACGTGACTGTTTTTCTGCAACTTTGGATTTTTTGTAATTCCGTAAAATTCATAAAAATCCGTAAAATATTCTGTAATTTTTGGCGGAACAGTTTTTTCAGTCGCTAACTGACGGCACTGACCAAGCGCTTCTTGAATTTTCCCTTCATCAATATTTTCAAGAATATCCAAAACTAACTGAAAACCCGGATCTTTTTCTTCCTTTAGCGAAATTACCGCCGTAGAAACAGGTTTTTGAGCTGCCGATTCAAGATTTATTTCCGAAACAATCTGAAAAATCAAAAATGAGAAAGCCGCAATGTCCAGTACAATGCCTATAAAAAACTGAAAAAAAGTTTTTGCTTTTACCATCATCCCTATTATAGCACATTCCTCATTTCAAATAAGATTTGATATACTTTATTTTATGAAAGACAAAATTTACACCGCCGCAGTAATTGGAACCGGTCGAATTGGATTTTCACTTGGATTTGACAAAAAACGTGAACAGCCAGCCTCTCACACTTTTGCACTTTTAGATAATAAACGCATAAAAATTATTGCCGGCTGCGATAAAAATCCAGAAAATTTAACGACCTGGAAGTCTTACGTAAAACAAAAAAACGGCACCGTCCAGATTTTTAACGACACGACTTCTCTTTTTGAAAATTGCAAACCAGATATTGTAGTAATCGCCGTGAACGAAGATTCCCACTTACAATGCAGTCTTGACGTTATTGCTCAAAAACCACGCCTGATAATTCTTGAAAAACCCGTTGCCTTAAATGTTGCGGACGGCCAGAAAATTATGAATGCCGCTTCAGAAAATAATGTCCCAATCCTTGTAAATCATGAGCGGCGCTTTGCCTCTGATTACGCTTTTGCAAAAAAATATATGCAAAATATAGGGGAAATTATGAGCGTAAACGCGCGCCTTGATTCCGGACTTAGGGTTTACTGTGCTGACGCAGAATCTAACGGAGAATACAGTCTGCTTCACGACGGCACGCACCTTGTTGATATTGTCTTAGCCCTTTTTGAAGACAATGAAAATTCAAAACAGCCAGAAAATAATCAGAATGTTCTCAAAAATATGAAAATCACGAGTACTTTTTATGATAAAGAAAACCCGTGCGTTGTAAGAAATGTCAGCGTTCATTTTGAATCAGAAAAATGTCCCGACGTTTCTTTAAATATTTCCGGCCGCAGCAGGTTTTTCGGTTTTGAAATTGACATTATCGGACGGGAAGGCAGAATCAGAATTGGAAACGGCATTCACGAATATTTTGTCCGCAAAGAATCAAAACTTTACACAGGCTTCTGGTCACTTGCAAAAGATAAAACTATTCCGCACTCACAAATCACGGCCAGAAAAACCGGATATTTTAGCAATATGTTACAAAACGGCATAGATTTTCTTGATGGTAAAGCCCAATTGAGTTCCACTGTGCAAACCGGAATGAATGCTTTAAAAATCTTAGAAGAAATAAAAAAGGAACTGAATCGTCACTAAATGTCATCATGGACTTAACCCCGGACTCTCTCTCTAAAAATTGCAATTTTTAGAGGTGTCCATAAACTCAAAACTCACTAATCAAAAACTTTCTTGCGCCATTCTGTTTCAAGACTTTCAATTGACTGAGATGGAATATAATTTCCTTTTTCATCAAAGTCATCATCTTTCGCTTCTATTGCAGCACGCAAATAAGGTTTTACGACCATGGAAAGATAACTTTCCCAGCGTGCAGGTAACACTTGCGGAACAGAAAGCGTATGCGATGGCGGAAGATTAGAAAGCAATGCTGTATAAAAAAGCGGAAGAATCTGCTCCGTTACGTTTTGAACTGCAGAAAAACCGCCAGCAATTCCAAAATGTTCTGTTTCAAGATTTAAAGAAGTTTTGCGTTGAAGAATCTGCCGTTGACTTTCTGCGTCAAAAAACCACGAAATAAATTCTGTGGCACCAGGAACATTTTTCGCATATTTGTAAATTCCCAGCATCACAAAAGAATCATCAACAGGTATAGAACCACTTTCAGTTTTTTCAGAATTTTCAGTTTGATTTTGTGCAGGAGCGTAAAGCCAGCGGTAATCAATATCAATCACCTGATCTTTCAAAATTTTAAAAAGGCGATCGCTTGTTGTATAGGCAAAAAGTGTTCTTCCGGAAGTTACCTGCCTGTAATCCGGCATAAAAAGATATTTAAAAGTAAAATCTTCTTCTATTTTTGCCGAACCATTTTCCGTAATTACCCAGTCACGTAAAAAAGCTTCTGTTTTAGTCAGGGCATCTTCATTCCATACAATCTTATCAACGCTTAAACGAAAATCCACGCCGAAAAGTTTTGCCGCTTGATACAAAAAATCATCATTTCCAAGCGGAACAAAACCAATGCGCGTAAATTTTCCTTTTTTATTATACTGATTATATTCCGAACCTAGCGAACGCAATTGTTCAAGGCTTAAAATATAGTCATCACTGATTTTTGAAGAATTTTCCGAAGAAAAAATGATTGCCGGAATATTAAAACTAACCGGCAAAAGATACTGAGAATTAAAATACCGCCCGGTTTCTAAAAGCTGAGGATAAAAAATATCATAAGAAAGATTCTTGTAATCAAAAATATAATCAAGAGATTTAAAATCAAACGGAATTTTTTCTGTACGGAGCCAGGAACCTGCAATAATGTCCGGAACTTCTTCATCAGAAGCAGGCGGAAGACTTAAAGCAGGATTTTCTTTGTAAATAATAACGGCACTGTCAGTTTTATAAAGTTTATTAAAAAGCTCGCTATACTGGGCAAATTCACTTGAACTTGTCCAGATAACAATTTTGTTGGAACGGTCAGATTTTCGCGCCTGGTAAGACAAAGATTTTTCACTTTCAGATTTTTTGCATCCCGTCAAAAAAGCCGTACAAAAAATCAAAAATCCCCAGAAAGCTGCTTTAAAAAATCTCCCCATTATCTAGCCTCAATTACATAGCGTCCGCTACTTTGTAGATTTTTGTATAAACTTCTTCAATTTTATCTTCATCAATACTAGAAAAAGCAATTCGCAGAGTATTTTCATCAATCTGAATAATTCCAATACCTTCCTCTTTTAAGAGTTTTTTTCTAATATCTTCCGCATTTGAAGTTTTTACGTTAAAACTCATAAAATATCCGGAATTAAACGGTAAAGGTTCAATGTTTTTTGAAGAATGGGTATTTACGAATTTTCTGACTGCATCATAGCGACGTTTAAGCATTTCGCGCAGTTCTTTTTTCTGCTTTTCGTGCTCAGAATCTGATAGTGCATGAGCCACAAGACTCTGTGAAACTGTCGATGCACAAGAAACAGAAGAACGTATTGCTGCCATAAATTTAGTCATCAAAGCAGAAATCTGAGCATCACTTAAACCTTTTGAAGCAAAAGTAATAAATCCTGTTCTGAATCCCCACGCAAAATCTTCTTTTGTAGGACCATCAGCTTTAATTGCCAGTACATTTTCGTGTAAATCTGCCATGTAAGCAAAAAGTGACTGAGGTTCAATGTCATCTTCGTAATTCAATCCAAAGTATGCATCGTCAGAAAGAACAAGAACTTTTTTTCCGCTTTCTGCGATTTCCTTTACAATTTTTACAATCTGCTTTGCTTCATCTTTTGTCGGGGAATATCCGGACGGATTCTGAGGAAAATTCAAAATTACTCGCACAGAACCGTATTTTTCAGACTCCTCTTTCATTGCTTTTTCAAGACCTGCAAGATTGAATTTTCCGTTTTCAAAACATTTAAACTGATGAAATTCAGCACCACGGCGTGCAGAAGCAATCAATTCATAATTATCCCAGCAAGGATTTGGCGAAAGTAAAGGTTTTGTGTCATCAATAAAAAGGTCACAGACATAAGACAAAACGGCCGTAAGCCCCGGAACAAGAACCGGAGTCGAAATTTTCTTGTTTTTTAAGTCCGGATTTTTTTCAATAAGTTTTTCTTTCCACAGCGCACGAAAATCCGGATTTCCTGCAGTTTTTGCATACGCTACAGTTTCGCGCGGATTAAGTGACGGAATCTGTTTTTTATAAGACTCAAGTTCAATCGGCATTCCGTTTGAAACAGCCATTCCAATAGTTCCGTTTGCTAGACTTGCAGCCTTGCCGGCTTCTCCTCCCTGAGCAATAATGCCGTTAGGAAAATAAAGACGCTTTCCCATATCAGAAAGAAGAGCGTCCACAACAGAACCTTTCAATACTTCATTTAATTCTTGTGCGAGTGGATTAATCATAATACGTAAATTATTCCTATTTGACTATTTGATGTCAAGAAAACGCAAAAACCACGCTATAAATGAGGAGGAACGCATATTTTGTTTTCCATACCATCCCATGCTTAGAAACAAAACTCGCTAGCGAAGCGACACTTTCCCAGCCACTTCTGCGGGGCAATAAACTGTTCCAAAATCGGCCCCGCAACGCCCCTGTATTACTCAGAAAAAAAACTACTGAATACTTATGAAAAATCTGATAAAATTGTTTAATTATGAGCGAAAATACTGTTATCAAAAATACTGTCGAAAAAATCAGAAAAGAGGCTGCTAAAAGACTTGTAGGTCAGGAGCAGCTTATAGACGACATGCTTATTGCATTTATTGCCGGTGGGCACGTGCTTGTGGAAGGTGTTCCAGGACTGGCAAAAACACTCGCAATTAAAACTTTGTCTGAAATTTTGGGCCTTGATTTCAAGAGGATTCAGTTTACTCCGGATTTACTGCCAGCGGACATTACCGGAACTTTAATTTACGAACAGAATCAAGGAACTTTTTCTGTACGCAAAGGTCCTGTGTTTGCAAATGTAATTCTTGCTGACGAAATTAACCGTGCGCCAGCAAAAGTTCAGTCCGCAATGCTTGAAGCAATGGAAGAACGCCATGTTACGATTGGTGAAGAAACCTTTGCACTTCCGACTCCTTTCTTTGTACTTGCGACTCAAAACCCTGTTGAACAGGAAGGAACCTACACTTTACCCGAAGCCGAACTTGACCGTTTCCTTATGAAACTGATTGTTCACTATCCTTCTGTTGAAAATGAAATCCAGATTGTAAAAACTTGCGGCAAAGCATCTGAACTGCCGGTTCAAAAATGTCTTACAAGTTTTGAAATTCAATCTATGAAAAATGCCGCTGACAAAGTGACTTGCGAAGAAAAACTCCTTGAATATATTGTCACAATTCTTACAATTACGCGCCCTGAAACCACAAGAAAAAATTCTGCCGGACGTCCGCTGGTAAATACTGTAAACACCGGCGACATTACAAGATACATTCAGTTTGGTGCTTCGCCACGTGCGGGCATTGCAATTTTACAGTGCGCTAAAGTTCATGCACTTTTTGAAGGCCGTGATTTTGTTTTGCCGGAAGATATTAAAGCCGTTGCTCCGAATGTTTTGCGTCATCGTCTTGTACTTTCTTACGAAGCGGCCGCTGACAACATTACAAGTGACGAAATTATCAGCCGCATTTTAGACTTTGTGCCTCTTCCATAAAAAATTACAGAAAAATGAATTATTTATCAGAATCAACTGATTCATTAGTAAAAAAAGCCTCTTACCTAACAATTCTTGCCAGAAGTCTTGCTGAAAATATGAAAAACGGGAATTTTCAGTCAATTATTCAGGGACAGGGAATTGAATTCAGTGGCGTTCGCGAATATATCCGCGGGGACGATGTTCGTTCCATTGACTGGAATGTTACTGCGCGAATGGGCCATCCTTTTGTAAAAATTTTTGATGAAGAGCGGGAATTGCAGATTTTTATTATTGTGGACAGTTCCCTTTCCATGCTTTTAAAAAACAAAGGAAAATCAAAATATCAGGTTGCAGCAGAAACGGCCGCGCTCACGACAATTGCAGCAGAAATGAACGGTTGTCCCGTCGGTGCTGTATTTTTTGACGGTTCTACATATTTTTCCTGCAAACCGGAAACTGGCCGCCAGCAGACAATGCTTTTGCTAACTCATTTAGATCGTCTGGGTGAGAATCAAACAACAGGTTCAGTTTTAGGAAGTGCACTTTCTGTTGCTTCAAATCTCATAAAAAAACGCTCGTTAGTTTTTATTTTCAGCGACTTCCGTACAAGCGGATATTCAAAGCCTTTGATTTCTCTTGCTCAGAAAAATGACGTGATTGCTTTCCGTCTGCACGACAAAACGGATGATGAATTGCCGTCATTGGGCACCGTTCCATTTGAAGATGTAGAAAGTGGCATAAAAATGACGTTACCGTCCTCATCTTCAAAATTTAAAAAACAGTGGAGCGATTTTATGTACGCAAATGAACAGTTCTGGCGCGACACCTGTTCAAAACAAGGAATTGTGCCGGTAGTTTTAAGAACGGACGACGAGCCGGTAAGAGTTTTAAACAGTATTTTTTCACGAAAAGGCCGTTTCTAAAAAATTTTAGAGTTTTCAAAAATTACGGGAGTTCTTAATGCTTAGTATTCAGACACAACAAGTCCTTCTTCCCAAAAAAGTTTATATCGGAGACAGTGCGGAACTTAGAGTAAGTTTTTCTTCTTCTGCGGAATTTACAGAAACAGGAAGTCCTTTTTTAAGAAAAGCACTTAACGTAGAAAATTTCACCGATTCTGAAAAATCAGAAACTCAGGAAATCAGCGGATATTTTTCAGATTCTTCGGCTATTAAAGATTATGTAATAAACGGTGTTCAATTAATAAAAGACGGAATTGACCACTATCAACTGTCAGTTTATTTTGTTCCCTGGAAAACCGGCAACATAAGTTTGCCATCTTACACACTTGTAAGCAAAACTGGTGATGAATTTTTAATCAATTTTGAACAGGTAAACATCGTTTCGCTTTTGGAACGCAATGCTCAAGGTTCTTACAGCACGGAATTGCAAGGAGGAACGGGACCGCTTTTATTGCCTGGCACAATTTACAAACTTTGGGGTGCATCAATTCTTTTTGTGATTCTGATAATTGTACTCATAAGATGTCTTGTAAAACGCAAAGAAATTGCATTTCACTTAAAAAATAAAAAACTGCTCAGAAAATACAAAAAAAATGCTTCTAAAACTGTACGACTTTTAAACGAACTTTTGGAAAATTCAAAAAATCCAGAAAGATTGAAAAAAGGAAAAAAACTCCTTTCCGACAAGGAATTTGCGGCAGAAATTCAAAAAATCATGAGAAATTATCTGGAAGTTCGCTTTGAATTTCCGTTTAATAAAACTGTTTCTTCGCAAATTATGAATGCCTTTAACGAAGCAACCTGTGGTCTTGCGAGTGATGAAAAAATTAACGCGGCAGTTGAAGTTGCCGGCGTTTTTACCAGAACAGATTTTATACGATATTCTGCTGGCGGTGCTTTTTTGGAAAATGAAAAAATCCATATGATTGAAAATCTGAAGAAAAATATTCAGATTTTTGAAAAAACTGAATCAGATAAAAAATCAGACAGCAACAATTCCGCCGGCAATGCCACTCAAAAAGAAAATACTGACGGCACCGCAAATCAAGCGGAAAGTACAAAGTAAAATTTGGAGTTATATATATGTTTGAATTTCAAAATCCGGAAGCGTTTTTTATGCTTCTGCTTATTCCGCTGCTTTATATTTTAAGACTTCTAAAAATTTTTTCTAAAATCACATATCCGGCAGTTTTGGCGGACTGGAACGGAAAAATTTTTGAATATAAGGGAAAATTCAGAAAATTTCTTTCAAATTTTGCAAAATTCCTGATTGCGGCAAGTTTTATTTTTGCAGTTGCAGCCTTTGCAGATCCTGTAAAAATTTCTCAGGAAAAGGTTTATACATCAATTGGAACGGACGTAATGTTTGTGATTGATACAAGTCCGTCAATGGCGGCAAAAGACATCAATAATATGACAAGACTTGGTGCCGCAAAAGATGCAATTTCAAATTTGATGACTGATTATGACGGTTTGCGTTATGGACTTGCAGCTTTTGGAAGTTCTGCATGCGTTTATGTTCCGCCAACTCATAATTATCAGGTTTTTAGAGAACAATTCCAGAAACTTCCGGTCGGAATTTTGGGTAACGGCTCAGCAATTGGCGACGGATTGAGTTCTGCAGTCTGCCATCTTGCAAGTTCTTCTGCTCCGCAAAAATGCATTGTTCTTCTTACCGATGGCGAAAATAATGCCGGGGAAATTCATCCGGAAACTGCAGCAAAACTTGCAACGGAAAATAACATTACACTTTATGTCGTGGGAGTTGGTTCGCACGGCACTGTGCCTATTGAATACACCGACCCAGTGAGCGGGAAAATTTATTCTGGTTATCTTGATTCTGATTTTAACCCCGCCGGATTAAAAAAAATTGCCGCAATGGGAAACGGCCGTTATTTTGAAGTTCGGACAATTGATGAATTAAAAGGAACCTTGAATTCTGTCGTAAAAAATGAATCTGTAATCCAGAATTTTACTTACCGCTCCGTTACAACCGATTTGTACAAAAATTTTATTCTCATTTCCATCATTTTGATTTTGTCTTCTTCGTTTATAAGTTACATAATTTTGCAAGAAAAAATCAGTTTTCATTACAAAAAACTGAGTGTCGTAAGAATTATTCTGCTGGGATTTTCGTTTGTAATGCTGATTTTGGCTTACTGCGGTTTTTCGTGGGGAACGTATCTTGAACCGGTGCAAAAAAGCGGAACTGCCGTAAGTTTTGTTTTTGATATTTCGCACAGTATGAAAGCAAAAGATGGACCGGACGGCTGTTCAAGAATGGAAGCATCTGCAACTTATGCCGAAAAACTGCTTTCGCGAATGGCTGGCACTTCCGTTTCCGTTGTTCTTGCAAAAGGTGACGGAATCGCGGCAATACCGCTTACGGAAGACAAGGCAATGATAGAATCTTTGATTTCCGTGCTTTCTTCTGATTTGATGACTTCGCCGGGAACAAATCTTGCAAAAGGAATTTTAAAAGCAAAAGAATCATTCCCAAAAAATTTTGCAAACGCCGGAAGAATCTGGCTGTTCACGGACGGAGAAGAAACTTCCGGGAATCTTTCCACAGCCCTTGAAGACTGCATAAAATCAGGAATTCCTGTAACAATCATAGGATTTGGAAAAAACAAGGAAACTGAAATTCTTGCCGGCGACGGAAAAACCTACGTACAAACTGCCTTGCGCGAAAACGCAATTCAAAAAGCAATTGACGAGGCAACTTCAAAACTTTCAATTTACAAAACTCAGACACCGTTAACCTATTTAAATTCAACTGACCAGGGAAGTGCAATTTTCCTTTTAAATCAGCTGAAAAATAATTCTTTCGGCGAAAATCAACTTGTAACTTACGAAACAAAACCTGTGCCACGCTATAAACTTTTTGTGGTTTTTGCACTTTTGGCATTCGCGTTCAGTTACATTTGCACAGAATTTGACTTTAAACGCGTTTTTGGAAAACAAAAGTTCAGTTCTACACTTTCTTTGATGGTTTTTCTGAGCCTTTTTACGGGCTGTTCTAATTCAACTTTTGAAATTCTTACCGGAAGTCATTCAATTCAGAAAAAACAGTACAGAAAAGCAATTTCACACTTTATGAATTCTTTGCAGACGGCCACAGAAAACGAAAATCAAGAAAATATTGATTATTCACTTTACAATCTCGGAACCGCCTATCAGCTTTCCGGCGAAAAAGACGCTGCTATGAACCGCTATGGTCAAATTTCTGAAAAAGCTTCCACAAACGTAAAATTCGCAGCCTACTATAATTCCGGAATTATTGCTCACAACCAAGAAGATTATGAACTTGCCCAGGACTTTTTTAGAAAAGCACTGGAAGTTGACAATACAAAAGTAAATGCAAAAATAAACCTTGAACTTTCGATGCAAATGGCAGAAGCAAAAGGGCGTCAACGCCAAAGTCAGACAATTCCTGCCACAGAAGAAAACAGTAATATGCCAGATATAGAAGAAGGTGTTTTTGAACACGTTAAAGAAAACGACCAGAAACGCTGGAAAAATTCCGCCCCCCCTGAAAATTCATCTTTGGAGAATGATTACTAATGAAAATCAAAAAAACAACAATTTTCCCTATATTATTCTTATTCTGCACCGCCAGCTTTTTTGCACAAACAATTGCTCCGGCCGAAAATCAGAAACTTTACACAAAGCAGGATATAAAATTTGAACTTTTGATTCCAAATGCACATTCCAGTAACGTTCAGATTTTAACTCCGAACCTTCCGTATGGTGTGACGCTCAAAACTTTGCGAAAATCCGAACAATATGGCGATGTAAACGGAACTCTTGTAGAATTGTGGTTCAATTTTGATAAAACCGGCACTTATGATTTACCACGACTTTCTGTTCTTGTGCAAAACCGCAGAAAATATTTTTATTTTGAAGAATTCACTATCAGCGAAAATCCGGCAAATATGCTTCCTAAAATTGTAATTAAGTTTGATAACGGTACAATAATTACTTCTGATGATAAAAATTCAAGAAAGGCGTTGTTCAGTACGCCTTCCGGACAAAAAATTTCATTTAGAGTGAATTTGCAATATGCCACACAATTAGTTCAATTCAACTGGGATATTCCAAAAGATTCTATTTTTAGTCAGGTAAAAACTTACGATATTACGGAAATTAAATATCGCGAAAAAAATTACAGTTCTGAGCTGATTCCCGTTGCGGATTTTGAATGGACGCCACTTTCTAAAGGACAGAACGCCATGCCAAAAATAAAACTTACCGCGACCGGCTATAGCGGTTACAGAAACGAACTTAGTCTGCCGGATTTTTTTATTAACGTGACAAAAAGTGCAGAAAAAGCAAAATCTGATGAATCTGATATGTTTGAACAGGCTTTTACCGAAGATTCTGATTTGACTGACAATGAAGATTTCCGCGAAATTACAATTGATGACTGCAATGAAATTCTTGAACTGAGACACAAAGAACATTCAAACTTTTTTTACAGCTCAAAATATAAAAAACAGCGGCAGGCAAAAGAAGATGTTTTAGGACTTTCTTCAAATTCTGATGAATTTTACTCAGGATTTCTTTATATGAGCATTGGTTTTCTGATAATTTTTATTTTTCTGACAGTTCTGTCAATTTTAAGGCGCAAAAGAGTTCTGATTTTGATTTTTACGGTTTTTATTGTAATTTCTAGCATTGGAACAATTTATTCGCTTTCGCAGGACAGTAAAAAATATGGAATTTCTTCAGGCTGCACTTTAAAATCAATTCCGGAAGATTCTGCTACGGAAATTGGTTCAATTTCTATTGGAAACAGAGTAAAAATTCTGGAAAAAGCCGGAAACTGGTGCTTTGTTGAACTTGGCACAATAAACGGCTGGGCAAAATCGGAAGAAATTTTAGAATAGGGTTCTGCGCGTAAGGGATTGTAGCAACCGCGAAGGTTATTTCAATAACCGAAGCGGAAGCCCAGAGTGGCACTATTTGTGCCACGAGGACTTTGGAGGCGAATGCCGGAATTGCGGAAAGCACGACCCGTAGCGAAGGCAAAGCCGAAGCGCAGGGATACGCCATGAAAAAAAAAGGAAAAATAATATGGACATGAACGATATTTTGAATCAGTGGGATAAAATTCAGTCGGATAAGATAAAAAAACAGAAGGAAAGCGGAAAAAATACTGTTTCGCACAAAAAAGCAAATGCCCCGACAAAAGAAGAAAAGAAACTTGCCGCCGCAAAAGCTGCAGAACACGATTTTGAAGCACAGTTTAAAGCAGAAAATCAGAAACAAATTAATCCTATGGAACTGTGGTTGCGTCGTTATGGCGTTGTTGATAAGGATAAAATTGCAGAAGTCACCGTTGAACGCACAAAACAGGAAAATCGTTCGTATCTTTTGAATATGCGGCCGGAAGCAACAATTGATTTGCACGGATTAACTCAGGATGAAGCGGAAAATCAGCTGAATTATTTTATTGGCGATTGCCGGCGTAAAGGTTTTAAAAAAGTACTTATAATTCACGGTAAAGGACTTCATTCGCAGAATAATGCAGTTCTTGGCGAACTTGTGCGTAAATTTATTGAACGGGATAACCGTTGTGGCACTTCCGGACATCCCAAAAATCAGTCTGATGGCGGTAACGGAGCAACCTGGGTAATTTTGAAATAACGATATATAAAGCTATCTCTAAAAAATCATTTTCAATGCTTTTTTAGAGAAACGTGCGGGTTTTAATTCGTTGATATAGCACGAATTAAAACATCGCGTTTTCAGAGTTACCTCTAAAAATTGCAATTTTTAGAGGTAACTATAAAGCTTTCCATATTTTAAATTCTTTTTCTTTATGATTTAGTTTTTTGGTACTAAAATAGAATTTATAAGAAAAAGGAGTACATTATGGCTTTTATTGATTGTGTGGAATGGCAGCCGCAAAGTAATGACATTTTTGCGTGGCGTTACCCGGAACAAAATTTAACTACTGCGACTCAACTTATTGTAAGGGAAAGTCAGGAGGCAGTTTTCTTTTCTAAAGGACAAATTGTTGGCAAATTTGGGCCTGGAAAACATACACTTTCTACGGAAAACCTTCCGATTTTGCATAATTTGTTTGGAATTCCGTTTGGAAAGAAAAATCCTTTTACGGCAGAAGTCTGGTTTGTAAATAAGGCGGCGCCCTTAACAATTGACTGGACAACTTCGCCGGTGCGCATTATGGACGCTGATTACGGTCAGATGCTGCCAATTATTTCTAAAGGGCGTTACGGTCTTAAAGTTCGGGACGCAGAAAAATTTCTTGTAAAACTTGTTGGAACTTTGAATTCTTTTAATTCTGCACAACTCACCAATCATTTTATGGGTCCACTGATTGCAAAAACTAACAGCGCAATTGTTACTTATATGACCGCAAATCACGTTGGAATTATGCAGATTTCTGCATTTCTTGATCAACTTTCTACTTTTATTTCTGATCCTCTTAAAACTTTCTGGGATGAATACGGTCTTGAATTAACAGGATTTTATGTTACGTCCGTAGATTTGGACACTTCAACTGCAGAAGGCAAGAAAATTTCTGAAGCAATGAGTGAACGTTCTGCGCAGAATATTGCCGGGTATACATGGCAGCAAAAACAGAGTTTTGACACTGTCAACAATGCAGTTGGAAACAGCCGCGGAGGTCTAGGAATGATTGGTGCTGCAATGATGATGGGTGGCGGCATTAACGGTAACTCTGGAATGACCAGTTCCATGATGACACCAAACGGAAACGGTAATTTCGCGTCTGCCGGCGGTGGAGTTGCTGGCAGCGGATTTGGCGGAAGCACTGCAATAAATCAAAAGGCAACTGTTTTCTGTTCAAGATGCGGAAAAAGCTTTCCTTCTACCAACCGTTTTTGCCCTCACTGTGGCGATCCTTATAATCCGTGTCCAGTTTGTGGTCGCGATAATGACATTAATGCAAAAAGATGTTCTGTTTGTGGAGCAAGTCTGCAATCACAAAACGAAATCAACAATATGACAAGCGGAAACTGCTGTTCAAGATGTGGCTCTGCAGTTCCAGCTGGCACAAAATTCTGTCCAAACTGCGGAAACAGAATGTAAAATTTTTGGAGGATTTATGAAATCAAAAGGTTTAAATATTTTTAAAATCATTTTATTTTTTGCGGGGCTAGCATTAATTGCGGCAATTTTTGCACTTGTTAACAATCCTATTCCAGAAGAGGGTCTGAAAGCCGGTCAAAAATTTTTCTGGATTGATATTGTAATCTGTTATCTTGTATTTTTTGTTCCGCTGTTTTTTGGTTCCATTTCTATTAAAAATTTTGACACAAAAATAACTTCCACGACTAATATCTGGATTTCAGTCATCATTTTTGAAATTATTGCCATTGTTTTTGCAATTTTGACTTTAAAGGAAATTGTCAGTTTTAAAGTATCTCTCATTATTGAACTGATTGTTTTCTTTATTGCGGCAATTTTTGTTTATTTTGGATATTTTGCAGGAAATCACATTGGCAATGTTCAGGCGGCAGAAGAAAAATCACTCGGAAAAATTCAACAACTGAAATCTGCATTTGAATTATTGAACCTGAAATCTGATATGTGGATGGAAGATTTTTCAATTCAAAAAGAAAAAGTTAAAAAACTTTGCGATGACGTTAAATATATGTCGCCGGTAGATAGTGATTTGTCGTTAAATCTTGAAAATCAACTGATTTCTATGGCAAACAGTCTTGCAGTTGCATCGTTTACACCTTCAGAAATGGATTCAAAAATACTGGAATTAACTTCGCTTGTAAATCAAAGAAAATTATTGAAAAAATAGGAAAATACAATGACAGGAAAAGTTTTTAAAGAATCTTCAAATATTTATGAAGATGAAGCTAGAGTGCTTTTTGATTATTACAAAAAAGCCGCAGAGAAAATCGTAGAAGAAGAAATCCACTGGGAAAATAAAATAGAAGAAGCCACAAATAATAAAAATACTTCTCAAGAAAGGCAAAAAAAACACAAAATACTTGCAATTGTAATGGGCGCGCTTGCAGGTGTTGGACTTATCGCCACAATTTTGACGGCAATATTCCATGTTATAGTCGGATTGTTTTTTTCTGTCTGTGTGGTTTTAGGTTTTGGAATTACCACAATTGTAAATCTTGTGAAAAAATATAAGGCAAAAAAGGATTTTGATGATTTTGAAAAAAATATTCTGCTCTTTAATCAATCAAAGGCCGCAATTAGAAAAAATTACAAAGTTTCAAAACTTGGAGTAGCCTACGTTCCGGTTGCGACGCGAGTTCCTTTTGAAGGAAAAAGTTTTGTTGTAGATCACACGGGAACAATGCCTAATACAAATTTCAGTCTTTCAGTTTTGCATCAGCCAAAGCAATTACAGGAATCTCTGGCAAATCTTGAAAGTAATCTTGATAAAATTCCGGTTGTAGAAGGCAACGAGGATGCAGAACAAATTGACACAAGTTCTTATTCAAAAAGCGTTCAGAATATTACAATGCACAATTACATGGGAAATATTGACCGCGAAGTAAGAAATATCAGTTATCTGCTTACAGATTCGGATTCGCGTTCTGTTGCATTGCCGATTGTTCCTCCGCAAAGTGCTGAAGATAGCTTTTTGAACGAATATTCAACAACAGAAACTGGCAGTAAACCGGTTGTAAAAGTTTTTGATACTCAGGATTTTGAAGCTAAACTGGAAACCTTTACAAGCATCAGTGATTTAAAAAAGGAACTTGAAAAAAATTCTGATAACGGCAATTCATCATATTTTAAGTCGTTAATAAGAAAACTTGGCGATTCTGTTCAGATTGTTTCTAAAATAAAAACCAGTTCAACTTCCGGTCTTTTGGATTACACTAATTCAATTTTGGCCGCGGTTTTAAAATCTGGTTACAATCAGTATTCAGCGCAACTTGAAGCAGAAGAATTAACAAGAATCCGCGATACAAACTTTAACTATCAGGATTGTGTAGAAAGTTACAAACCATTTGAATTGAAGGAAAGTTCAAAAGTCCGCTACGACATTTACAATAAAAACTGGGTTGCAGAAGACAACACAAGAACAATCATGCCGTTTGGAATTAATCAGATTGAAGAAGAAGTTTTAATGCCTTTGATTAACAATCTGATGCAAGAAACTCGCATTGAACGTCTTAAAATTTACAATAACATCAAAGATCAAAAACTCAGCTATCTGAATAAATGGTATCAGGATGTTGAAGCTGCCTTCCGTGACAACCGCAAAACCGGTCAGGATTTAATAACTCAGATTACAAATGCCTATGCTGAATATTCTACGGCACATAACACTTATATTTCTTACAAGCAGACTCAAGATGCAATGAAATTAAACGGAAGCTCAAGCGATGAAGTTGCAGAAAACTCTTCAAATAATGAAACAATCAAAGAAATTGAAGAAAAAGTTGAAGGATGCAAAGAAATTGGCGTTGCATTCCAAGCTTATATGCGAACGCTGCAAAATGACATTAATACAACTTCCGAAAAATTTGGTTTTGTCGAATATTTTGAAGGTTCCTTGCGCGACGGCGAAAGTAAAAAAGTTGCAGATTCAATTATCCCGGAAAATCTGCAGAATCTTGAACCGCGTCGCCAGAAAATCATACCGGTAAGTTCTTATTTTGCAACTTACGCTGAACTTCCGCCAGAACCAAGCGTAGAACCAAAACTCATGGACGATTTTTCTATGGACTTGCAGCAAATTGCAACGGAGCAGATTAACCGAATTGATAACGAAAGTTCATCTCTGAACAACGACACCGCAATTCCGGAAAATAATTATTACTCTGATTCTTCTGAATCTGACGAAAATGACAATATAGAGCAAACCGACGTAATCAACGCGAATGATGCAATCAATGAAAGTGACGAAAATGTCGAAAACGATAAAACTGACGATATTGACGAAAATGACGAGAATAATTCAACCGACATAAGTATCAAACCCTATGACGACGAAGACGACGACATTGATGATGATGACGAAAGTGACGACGATGATGACGAGTTTGAACCCGATGAAAATGGCAACTTCAACATCAACGACAAAGATGACCAAGACGACAATTTCGATTTCGACTATGACGACGAAGGAGAAGACTAATGGCAACATTTGATATTTTAGTTGACACTTCTCCGATGGCAAATTCATTGGACACGGTTAATTCCAATGTGCGCAATGTAACCGCCTCCGTTGTTGCAATGGAAAGTGCCGTTGTTATAGCTCAAAAAGAAGCTTCCGAAAAAATTTGTCAGAATGTTGACACCGGTTTTTACCTTTTGATGAAAAGTCAGTTTGATCAGAAAATTGCGGCAGTTTCCAGCGAAATGCTCAGTAAAATGCAGCTTATGGAAAGTTTTAAAGCCGAAATTGACAAAATCATGTTGATTATGCAAGACGACTATGAACGAATAAAGGCACGATACACAAAACATTTTAATTCTCTGGACAAAGCACTGGAAACAAGAATTCACGAACTTGATAAACGGGCTTACGAAATTTCTAGAAATTACAAAATGAGTCAGTTCAAAACTGGTAGCGAAGTAATCAAGGCAATTTGCTATAGCGATGATACTCAGCTTTTAAATGTAAAACAGGCAAGTGCAATGGTAAAAAGTAAAACTGCAAAGTCCATAGATGTAATGACCAGTGATGTTATAGAACAACTGCATTATTCAGATTCCGTAAAAAATATTTTGAAAGACATCAATTTTGAAGAAAATCAGCCAGAGTACGTTCCAGTTATTTTTTCAGAAACGGATTCTATGATTAGCGAAGATGGTCTTGTAAAAAATATTTACACACAGCAGCAGGCAAGATTTTCAAAAGATTCAAAGTTCATAAATCAGCTTAAAGAAAATTCAGAAAATTTTACCTGGCAGGAAGTAAAAAACGACAGTTTTGAACCTATAAAAAATTCATTTCAGGCAAAAATCAGTTCAGAAGTAACGGACGAACGTGTTGCAAAAGAAATGCTCCGGCTTTTTAATGAAACAAAGTGGTCAGAAACGGGAGGACAGTAAATGAGTTATTCACGCACTTACACAGGAAGCGTTCACTACTCAGGTTCACAAAGTTATCCTGCCAGCGAAAGCGGAGGCACTGTTTCTTATTCCGGGGAAGTTCCTGTAAGCATTAATCTTTACGTTGATACCGCACCTTTTGATTCAAGTGTCATTGACTGCACATCTTCTGTCCGAAATTTAAATGGTGCCGTAATTGCAATGAATTCCGCTCAGATTGCTTCAATTTCAAAATCTGCAACAGAAGTTTCAAACCACGTTACCAGCGGATTTTTCAACATGATAAATTCTGAATTAACTCAGAATATGGCGGCGTTATTTGCAAAATTTCAGGCCGTTTATGAATTGTTGATTTCGCGTTCTTCAACTTTGGAAAAACAACAGCTTGTAATGCAGGACGATTATTCAAGACTTTCTGAACGTTACGTTATGATTTTCAAAAATCTTGATGAAGAACTTGAAAAAAGAGTTATTACACTTGATAAAAATGTTTTTGAACTTTCAAAACATATCCAGAGTGAACAATTACATTCCGAAGTCGCAAAAAAAGTCGCACACTTTTTACTCGGCACAAACGAAGATGAAATTGTGCAGCAGGAACTTCTGATTGCAAACACAAAATCAAAAGTTAACCAGGCAATTGACGGTCTTGCAGAAAATGTTGTTCAACAGGCTGTTTATTCAAACAAAATTAACAGTGCTTTGACAGAAAAACACTGCGACAAAGCCGAAGAAAATTATATTCCTGTAATTTATGCAGAATGTTCAAACCTGAATTCTGAAATCACGGATTATAATTGTTTTTCAAATCCGCAGTCAAAACAGTCAATTTCCAAAATTAACAGTGCCGTCAAAAGTTATTTTACTTCAAATAATTCTGATTCAGCTGATGAAAATGAAAAAAAACAAATTGACGAAGCATTTTCTATGATTACAGAACGGGAATTTCAAGATTTGAAAGACGAAAAATCTATCAGAATCTACGAAACTTTGAAAAAATTAAAAGAAAACTAAGAGGAATTAAAAAATGACAGATATTAATGATAAAGATTTTGGCCAAAACACAATAACTTTGCGCAATAACCGCGTTGCAACAAGCATTATTCCACGCACAAATGCAGAACTTGACCGACAGGTAATTGTAGACACTAACGTATTGATTGAAGGTTCAACTTATGCAAAATTCTTGGAAATAAGCAACGGTCCAGCAGAATTCAGAAAAGCGGTTTTTGCGGACAAAGAACTTCACATCAAAAGCGATGCAAAAGGATTAATTTACTTTGTAAAATCAGTTGCAAGTTCACAAAGCGTTTCGTCCTTAATAACAAGTGGCCGGGCAATTTATGGCGGCGACGTCAATGCTCCAACAATAAAAATGAAAAACTGTATGGTTTGCGGTTCAATTTACGGCACGGAAGTTCATTTAGAAAACTGCATTGTCCTTGGTGGCGTTTTTTCAAGCAAAAAACTAACCATTGCAAATTCTATTCTGGGAACTTTCAACGCTCCGGAAGTAAATGCCGCTGGAATAAATTATCTTTTGTACCCGACCGCATTTTCTGTTGAACCAATGTCGTTTTTGCCGGGTACAGAATTCTGGAACCTTTCGCTTGCAGATTTAGGCTCTCTTTATAAAGCGGAAGATGAAAAACCAAATACCGGAAAAATCAAAATTGATTTTGAAAACGATACCCAAAGAACAGTCCTCACCGACAATGACGGAACTCAGACATTAATCAACAGTTACAGTGTTGCAAGTCGCGTTCTTGTAAGTGACCTTATTGATATGGAAAAAATGGAAAACCACTTTCTGATTATTTCCGCAAGTCTTGGCAGCCAGATTTTAAAAACTTATTCTTTGACAAAATCCAACGGCGAAAAGGGTCCTGAATTGAAAGTTAAAGACATCGCAAATTTTTTCTTCAACATTCTGTACGGAAAAATCCAAATTCAAGAAATCAACGGAAACGTCACCTTTGATGAACTAAAGAAAAATTTTGAATAACTTGCAGTGCGCAGTTTACCGTGCATAATCAAAAAGTGCCGTGCAGCACGCTCTAGCACAGTGTACCTAAAAAATCAAACAGCCCCGAAAGCCAAACAAACTTTCGGGGCTGTTTTTTATGGAAAATGTAAAAATACCGATTATTTCATCAATTCACGATACTTTTGGGCAAGGCGCTTTGATTTTCTTGCCGCAAGTCCACAGTAATTTGCAGGATTTTCAAAGAAAGTTGCAGGGTTTTCAACGCCAAGTTTTTCAAGCTGAGCTGTAATGTCCGCATATTCTTTTTCGTGATTTTTAAGAACTTCAAAGAAAGTTTTTCCAGATTTTTCTGCTTCAAGAGTAATTTTTCGGATTACCTCGTGACCATCATTATAGCCAGCTTCGCCCAAAAGAATGTAAGCAGGTTCTGCAAGAACGCCCCCCTTTACTTTTCCGCCGGCTCCCTGAAGATTTTTTGCCATTCCTTCTTTATCAGCCTGAAGTCCAGAAACAACGCGATTCATTCGTGCAACTGCCATTGTAAATCCAGAAACGTAATCAGCAATAAAACGCTGAGAAGCCGAATTCGTCAAATCACGCTGATGTTCAGAAATCTGATCCATATAGAACGTGATTACACGCGGACACATTGCTTTCCACAAAGATTTTACGTGCTCAGAATTCCAGGGATTTCGCTTTTGAGGCATTGTAGAAGACCCAACCTGAGTTGCAGAAAAATATTCAAAAACTTCGCCAATTTCCGAACGCTGAAGATTTCTCAAATCATCGGCAAGGTTTGCAATAATTCCGAACGCAACATTCATTTCAAGCAAAAGACGCAGCAAATATTCCGGTTCAACCAGTTGATTTGAATATTCAGAAGGTTTTAATCCCAAAAATCCTGTATAAATGCGTTCAAGTTCTTCAGGATCTTTTACAATCATAGAAGGACCGTTATAAGATCCAACCGGACCGGCAAGTTTTCCAACCAGTTGATCAGAAAGTTCTTCTATACGCAAAATTGATTTTCCAAGACGGCTTACAAATTCAGCAATTGACCAGCCAAAAGTAATAGGCACCGCATGCTGACCGTGAGTTCTTCCAACCTGAGGCGTTGAACATTCGCGTTCGGCAATATCACAAAGTGCATTTTCAAGTTTTTTAAGCTCAGGAACAACAACATTCTTTGTTACATCTCGCATACGACAAGAAAGTGCCGTGTCAAGAATATCAACAGAAGTTGCTCCAAGGTGAATAAACGGTCCGATTTCCGCACTTACCTTAGTTTTCATAACATTTACAAGCGCGCGAACATTATGCCGTGTCTTTTCTTCCTCAGCATAAACTTCCTGAGGATCAATATTTGCGGCAACTTCATCAAGATTTTTTGCAATTTCATCTGTAAGCTGACCCCGTACCTGCAAATGTGCTTTTACAAGTGCCGCCTCGCATTTTGCCATAGAACGAATAGAAGCCTGTTCAGAAATATAACTAGACAAAGCCTTGAACTGTTCTGCTTCTTCCGACACTGAATATCTGTGATCAATACAAGAAAGGTTTTCAAAAATGTTTCGTGTTTCCATAGACAAAATATAGCAGAATTCCGCATTTATTGGAACACAAAACAAATTATCATCATGGCACCCCGTCACTGTGTGCCGGCCGGGCTTTTGCGTTATAAAAATGCCCGAGTTTTTCAGAAAATTTTATTTTTGCAGCCAAAAATATAAAGCGGACGGAAAATTTCGGGCATTTTTTCCGTCCAGCCACGCTGCGCGTGTCCGGCCCGCTTACGCGGCTGCAATCCCTGGCGCAGTCGTCCAATCATAAATTTCTTGAAAGAATTCTAATTTAATACCGTCGTCGGATTTATAGTTTTTCCGTTTTTATAAACCGTAAAATGCAAATGTGGACCGGTACTCATTCCAGTTGAACCTACCCTACCAATAATTGTGTTTGTGTAAACAAAATTACCTTTTTTACAGTTTATAGAACTCATATGTGCATACAAAGTTTTATATCCCGAATGGTGAGTTATGATTACATAATTTCCGTAAGTTGTATTGTAACCTGTTGCCGTAACTTTTCCGTCCAAAGCGGCATAAATTGCGGTACCTTGCGCAACTGCCATATCAATTCCACCGTGGAACGTTCTTTTTCCTGTGTTAAACGGAGAATCGCGCCAGCCGTATGGCGAAGAAAGCCAATAACGCACATGAAGCGGTTTTTTAAACAAATCACCGTTAATTTCCTGACGTGTTGCCCAGTCAAGTTCTGCATCCGGAACAAAAAAACATTCACCAGTCTTTAGTTCACTATCCAATTCAAGAGAATTTACATCAGCAAATTTCTGCGCATCAACTTTATAATAAGCGGCAACCGTCTGCGGAGTTTCACCATCTTTTTTTACCGTGTAAATAATTCCCGGCATAGAAGGAATTTTTAAATACTGACCAATCTGTATTAAGCGTGACTGTTTAATATTGTTCACACTGATGATTGTGTCTTGCGTTACGCCAAAATCATCGGCAATAAAACCAATCATGTCGCCGGCTTTTACACGGTAAGTCTGATATGTAATTAAAGAATCATTTTTTTGCAAATCTGATAAATTTTGAGAATTCTGAAGATTCAAAGTCAAATCAGAATTTTCTTCAGAAGACAAGAGAACGGAAAGATTTTCGTTATACTGCGGCACTGTAGAAGTTTCCAGACCACCAATAGAATTATGGTCGGCAACGTTAGCATCAGAAGCATTTTTTGCGCGGTTTACGGAAAGGCAGACTGAAGTAACTGTAATTCCTACGCAAAAACCTATAATGCCAAGACTTACAGTCATCAGATTTTTAGGTTTAATAATCATTTTTAATTTATCTTTTAACATTCTTATTCTACCGCCGTTTGCTTTAAAAACAAAGTCTCTACCTTTTGTTAATTCCAATCAAATAAGTTTCAAAACTTTCGGAGCGACAGGCTTCCGGTTTAAAGCCTTTTGCAGAAGTAAAAATTTCCCGCATGGATTTTAAAATTTTCTGCTGATCGCCGTTTTGAAAAATTTTAACTGCAAAATTTCCGCCAGTTTTTAACATTGTCTGAGCATACCAGACAGCCATTTCTACAAGCTGTTCGCTGCTGGCAGTATCTACAATGCGGTTACCGGTCGTTTTTGGTGCTGCATCGCAGACAACAAGATCATAAGGCCCATAAGATTTTATCTGTTTTAAAATTTCCGGAGCGTTTAAGTCGCCCTGAATAAAAACAAGATTGTCGCCTTTTACAGATTTTGAAAGAGGATTTAAATCGCAGGAAACAACTTTACCACTGCCGTTCATTTGACGCAATAAAAAAGTTGTCCAGCTGCCGGGAGCGGCACCTAAGTCCAGAACTGTATAATTTTTCTTTATCATTCCAAACTTTTCATCAATTTCTTTCAATTTATAAACTGAACGTGCCGGATAGCCTTCTGCAAATGCTTTTTGCGACCAGAAATCCGGTTTTTCATAACTATTAGAGGCCATACTGTGTTTATCGGCAGAAAATTATGAAAAAATGAGATTTGAAAATTAAGCGGAATAAAAGAAATTTGAATAAAGGGTATCTCTAATAATTGCAATTTTCAGAGGTTCCAAAAAACTGACGGTAAGTGGATGCAAAAGGGATTGTAGCAGCCGCGAAGCGGGACTTGCCCAAACGAAGCGCTATTGTTCTAGCGCACAGTGGGCAAGTCTGGAGGCGAATGCCGGAACTGCGGAAAGCCCGGTGCGTAGCGCAGCGGAGCATTTGCCATAATGACTATTTCTTAAAAAAGGCTGCAAAAGGATTGTAGGTTTCGCCGTCAGAATCTGAATGTGACGAAAGATAATTCTGGGCAGTTTCGTCCTGTTCTTTTGAAGTTGCCGGAATTAAAGAAATACGCTTGTTTTCGGTGTCAACCTTTTGAACAACGACGCTCATTTCCTGGCCGATTTTATAAACTTTGCGCAAATTTGTATTTGCCTTTACATCCTGCAGTTCGCTGATGTGAACAAGACCGTCAATGCCCTTGTCCAGCGCAACAAAAAGCCCAAAATCTGCAATGCGGCTGATTTTTCCGGTAATTTTTGTACCAACCGGGAATTTTTGTTCAGCTTCTGACCACGGATCTTTTAACAATGCCTTAAGGCTCAAAGAAACACGCTCGTTTTCCCAGTCAGTTTTTATAACCTTGAGTTTTAATGTTTCGCCAGGTTTTACAATTTCGCCGGCATCTGTAACCCGTTCAAAAGCCATTTCGCTAATTGGCAAAAGCGCACGGAATCCCTGAACATTAATAAAGGCTCCGAATTTTTCAATGCTTTCTACGGTGCCTTCAACTACAGAACCTTCTGTAATCTGGGCGGCAAGTTTGCCAAGTTTGTCGGAATATTCATTTTCGCCGATTTTTCGGTTACTCAAAATTATGTTGCGGCCTTCGTTTTTGTACTCTGTAATTATAAAAGTCATTGTGCGGCCAACATAAAAAGCCGGTTCCTTTTTGTCTTTGAATCCCATCTGCGAATACGGGCAGAACGCTCTTGTACTGCCAATTTTTACAGAAAAACCACCCTTGATTTCTTCTTCTACGTGACCTTCTACCGGAATTCCGTTTTTAAAAGCGTTTTCAATCATTTCTGAATCCGCTTTTTGACCTGCAATTTTTGCATTAAAGTGCATTTCGCCGTTTACTTCGCCACTAAAATAAACAGTAATTTTGTCGCCTTCCTTTATGCTGATATTTCCGTTTTCGTCGGCAAATTCAGCGCGGTCAACAACACCTTCTGATTTAGCATTTAAATTAATAAAAACTGTACTGTCTGTAATGGCAACAACCTCTGTTTCAAACGGCTGACCAACTTCAAATCTATCCATTTTTTGATTCTCCTGTTTTGCAATAATTGTGAATAAATTTCTAAAACTGATTTTTTTAGAGATGCTTAATAGTAAAACAATATCCAGTTTTTTTCTATTATGTGGAAAAATGAAAAATCATAAAATTAAGGGTATCTCTAAAAAATCATTTTCAATGCTTTATTTAGAGATGCCCTTGTCTTTTGAAGCTTCGCGCGCAAATGATTGGAGCAACTGCAAAGCAGGCCACCGGAACGGAGCCGAAGGCGTAGTGAAGAGGCTGGAGCGAAAGCGGAATTGCGGAAAGCATGGTTTTTGCTTTAGCAAAAATGCGCCCAGAAAAATGAATTCTGTTTCTTTATTGAGAAACATACGAATTTTTTGTATATTTTTAAAGAAATTTTACCGTCACGAGAGGTTTTTATGGATAAGTTGAAGATTTTGCTGGCAAAAGGAAGAATTTATGAATCGGTTTACGAACTGCTGAAGGACGTTGGCATTTCGCTTTATCTTCCGGATCGTACTTATTTTCCGGTCACAAATCAGGATGATCTTGCGTTTCAGGTTGTAAAACCGCAGATTTCGAGTCTGTTACTTGCAAATAATAAGGCCGACGTTGGGTTTAGCGGCAAAGACTGGGTTTTTGAAAACGGCGTAGAGGACAAAGTTGTAGAAATTATGGATTTGGGTTTTGATCCTGTCCGAATTGTTGCTGCCGTGCCAGAAACTGTAAATTACGAAGAACTTTTAAAACATCACGTGACAATTGCAACTGAATATCAGAATTTAAGTCGTAAATGGGTAAAAGACAACAACATTGACGGTGAAATTTTTAGAACATGGGGAACTAGCGAAGGTTTTGTTCAGGATTCGGAAGGTTCTATTGCGCAGATTTTGATTGATAACACTTCAACAGGTTCTTCTCTCAAGGCTAATCGTCTTGAAATTGTGAACACGCTGATGGAAAGTTCCACAAGAATGTATGCTTCAAAAGAGGCAATGGAAAATCCGGAAAAAAAACAGAAAATTCTTGAACTGAAAATGCTTTTTGAAACTGTTTTGAACGCAAGAAACCGTGTTATGCTTGAAATGAACGTTTCGGAAAAGGATTTTGACAATCTGATTAATGGCATCCCTAGTATGAAAAGCCCGACGGTCAGCAGCCTTTTTGGCGGAAACGGTTACGCTGTAAAAATTGCTGTTAAAAAGAGCGAAGTTCCAACACTCTTGCCAAAATTGCAAAAACTTGGTGCTACGGACATCGTAGAATATGAACTTAGAAAAGTAATGCTTTAGTTTAAAAAATTGCGCCCGAAGTTTTTATGAATTCGGGTGCTTTTTTTTTCTTCCTATTTTATAAAAAGCCCGGCCAAAGCAACAAAGGACGGCACTGTGATAATGCATACAATACTTGAAAGTGAAACCAGCAGACTTGCGTAAGACGTGTCTTTTCCAAAAATTACAGAAAGACTTGGAACGCTCGTTGCACTTGGACACATTGAACAAATCAAAACTACAGTCAGCATCATCTGTACATTTTGAATGTGATTTCCGAATATAAAATAAACTACCGTTATAAAACACAGAGTTACAATAGAACATAAAATCAGGCGGACACAAAGGCAGCGGACAATACTTAAAATTTTTGATGAATCAAAATGGAAATTGGAAAAAAGAATCCCGATTAAAATCATTGCAACGGCAGTGTTTAACTCTCCAATCATAGAAATTGGATTTGAAATTGGTTCGGGCAGCTGAAACGGCAGACAGAATAAAATCAAACCGCAGCAAACTGCAATAATGTTTGGATTTGTAATAATTTTCTTGAGATTAATTTTTCCAGCCATCTGCCAGTATCCCCATGTCCACAAAAGAACATTAAATACTACCAGATAACCCATCAGATAAAAAACGCCTTCCTGTCCGAAAATTCCATTAATCAGCGGAATTCCAACAAAGGCACAGTTTGTAAAAACAATGGCAAGTCGGTCTATAACCGCATAGGATTTTTTCTGTTCAATATCTTCTGGAGTTTTGTTTTTTTTACTGAATAAAGTCGTAAGAATTGAAACTCCTATCGTGAGCAAAAAACTCAAAATTGAAATTAAAATCACAAATCCTAACTGCTGCAATTTAAAAAGTTCAAAAGGTTTATTAAATGAACTGAAAACAAGACACGGATTAATAAAATAAAGAAGCATTTTACTTAAAAACTGCTGTTCTTTTTCGCCAACTTTTGTTATTTTGGCAAAAATAAAACCCGCAATAACTATAACCGACATTATTCCAAGCTGTTTTAATACTGCTAAATACATACTACCTTCTCAAAAATGAAATTTTACGATACCTTAGAATTTCCCGCCACCTAAAGATGCTGTTAGTTTTAACGAAACTTGCGGTTTTGAATCAAGCGTTTGCCATGTAAAATACGGTCCTGCACTGAAAGTCAAAAAATCTAGCGGACTGTAACTCATTGTTGTGGAAACTGTAATTGACTGTAAATATGAAGCTGCAATTCCAAGCTGTTCCAAATTAGACACATATGCGGTCGGAATTTCGTCCTTGTTGAAATTTGCCATTGCAAAAATTGTTGCGGTTAAGTCTTTCGTGCCAAAAATTTTGCCAAAATTTGCAGAAACGGCAATATTATTTCCTTTTGTGATGTATTTGTGTGCCTCATCTTTTTCGTTGCCATCATAATAATACTGAGCCACAAGCGTAATCAAAGGATTTTTCCAATAATAAAGAAAACCGGCGGTTGCCTGAAAGATATTTGTTTTACCGTCCCAATTTTTATTTGCAGTCCACTCTGAATCTGCTCCGTACTGATAAACAAATTCACCAAAAAAGTTAATTTTCCAGATATTTCCTGTCGCTGTAAAAGTCATTTTTAAAGGATTTTGATATTTATAATATCCGCCAAAGCCCAATTCCCAGTTTCCTAAAAGCAAATCAAATTTTCCGGCAAGTGCAGTATCACGCAGGTAAGTATCTAGCGTGTAAGAATTTATAAAATTCGTGGACGGAATAATATAAAACCAGAAACAATTTTGACTTTTCGGAATTACAATCTGAGTCCTGAGGTTTAAAGAACCGTTTACCTGTGCCGTTACATCTTCAGGATCTATTGAACTTGTATTTATAATATCGCTCACAGGACTGAAAAAATATCCGGCACCCCAAGTAACTGTGTGAAGTCCAAAACGGAAAAATGCCCTGTCCGCAATGGAAAAATCTGTAAAAAGTTCTTTTACTTTGAAATAATCACTAAATAAAGTTGTTACTGACGTATTATGTAATCTGTCTAAATATTCAGTTGTTGTTGCATACGCTTTTAATGAACTTTTAAACGGATATGCAAAGCCAAACTTCGTGTACATCCTGAGATTTTGTGAAGGCCTTGCATCCACCGTCAAATATGCAGATGCTTTTGGCGTGAGTTTTGTTTCGTAAATGTACTCTCCAAGATTTTTGTCATCATCTGCCCAAAGCGTTGTTAGTGCAGACAAAGATGTATCAAGTTTTCCGCCAATTTTTATGCTTCCGTTTTGAAAAAGAATTCCCCGCGATAAATCAAAACTTGCAGAATCTTTGCTGTCATTGATTTTTACTTCTTCGATTACAGAATCAGAATTTTCTGAATTTTCAAAAAAATCATCATCAGAAAAAAAAAAATCGTCGTCGCTAGTGATGGTAAATAAATCGTCATCAGTTGAAAAAGTATCGTTTTGCGTAATTTCAGAGTTTTCCGCAAATCCATAAATCAGCAGAATTGAAAAAATTGCAGAAATTAAAAATATTCTTTTCATAAAATTATGTCCTTAATTCAGACCTTCAAGATATGCTTTTGTAAAAATGTAATCCGGAAGTTTATCAAAAGTTAAATCAGAAATGACCTGCTGCGTATTTTCGCCTTTATTCAGTTCATCACGCAAAATCATTTGAATAGGAACATAGCCGGCCGGAACTTTAGCGTACTTTGGCATTAAAATTGTGCGCAAAAGTCTGCCACTACCGGAAAAATCTTCTTCCTTAAGCGTGAGCGCAACGTCTTGTCTGATATAATAAGTGACTTTTGAATAAGACGGTTCCATTGTTTTTGCCTGCAAAGTAATAATATTTACAGGATAACTTCCAAGTTTGCCCTGTTTGAATCCTGTTACATTATAATTTTTGCGCCAGCGGTCTTTATTTTGATTCATATCGTCAATTTTTACGTCAGAATCGCCAAGAGCTTCTTTCATTGTTGTATGAGAAAATTTGCGACTGATTGGATCATACGCCCAAATGTTGTCGCCATCACGCAAATATCCGCTTCCCTTGTCTGCTTCCGGAAAAAGCTGAACAATCGTCATTAAATCTTCATCAGTGCGCTGAAAAACTTTAAACTGCAGGTTTTCGTTTGGTTTACCAGGTTTTTCTACAACAAGCGAAATTGTAAGCGAATAATCCCCGTGATATGCAAGCACCTCGCCCGTAGATTCCATAATTGTAAATGCTTTTTCAACCTCGTCCGCAGATAAAACTTGAACATTTTCTGAAGCTTCCTGAGCAAATAATGCCGCGGCCATAAAAAGCAAAGACGCAAAAACTGTTAATTTTCCTTTCATATATTCCTCTCTTTGATAAATTTGATGATTTTTAATCCACCGTTCACCACTAGTACCACGTGTTTTTTTTATGGAACCTCTAAAAATTGCAATTTTTAGAGGCAACTTTGAAAACGCGATGTTTTAATTCGTGCTATATCAACGAATTAAAACTCGCACGTATCTTTAAAAAGCATTGAAAATGATTTTTAAGAGATGCCCTTTACTTTACCGTCCTAAGTGCTTCTGCAGGACTCATTGCAGCGGCCTTTTTGGCACTTCCCCGCACCGCAAGTGAAGTCAAAATAATTAGCAGAACATATTTTAAAATCACAGCACCTGCAGAAAGTGCAAATGTAAAATGTCCCTTATCAAGGAACAACGCCAGAGTTTCACTTTGAAATGGAATAAAATGAATTATTGTCATAAAAATTACAGAAAGTAAAAATCCGGCAACAGCACCTATAAGGCACAAAATCACGGCTTCCGTTGTAAAAAGACGGCCGGTATCTTTTCCACTCATTCCCAGAGCACGCATTGTTCCAATTTCACGGATTCTTTCGTACAAAACCATACGGTAAGTATTGCTTACACCAACCATTACAATCAAAAGAATTACCAGAAGAATTGACGTTGTGACAATATTTACAATGGAAAGCACGGTCTTCATTGCCGGAATAACGTCGTCAAGACATTCTACGGCGTACTTTGTTCCTTCCCACTGATATTCGCTTCTGGAAAACTGGCGAGAAACGCCGGTCGCTACATTTTTTGGGGAAATTTTCATTGCAAGATGACGATCACTGACATTTTTGCCATCTTCGCGGATTAAGTTTTCAATTTTATCTGCAACCTGTGCCTGCTGATTTTTATTTTTCAGAAAAATTGTAAAAGTCGAATATCCACCTTCCGGAATTTCAAGAAGTTTATTCAAGGATTCAATATTTACAAAAACCTGAGTTGAATCAACAAGAGAATTTGCCTTAGTAATCAGTGCGACCTTAAAATCTCCGGCATTATTCTGACCATAAACGGTTGTACATGAATAAACAACTTCGTCACCAACTTCAAGATTCATATTTTCTGCAAATTTACTGCTGATAATCATTGACTGCGTGTCTGTAATGTCTTCAATATTACCGCTGATAATCTGCAAAGAATCAAGAAATTCTTTTTCCGAAAAATCACGGCCAGTCACCATAGCAATTGATTTTTTACCATTAAAAATCATTTGTCCAGAACTTTCTGTCTGCCTTGAAAAATATTTGTAATCAATATCATTTTCCAGCACTAGATTTTTTATATAATCGTGTTCGCGGACGATGTTAACTACATTCTGTTTAGTGCCTTCTTCGACTTTTGGCTTTTCATAACCGCCAATCAAAACGGTTCCACCGGCAAACTGAGAAAAAACAGTCTCAAGATTTTGAATAATACCATTTGTAAATCCTTCAATTGAAGTTACTACGAAAAATCCGAACGAAATTGCAATAGCAAGAATTATATTTCTTTTTTTCTGTCGGCTAAGATTTTGCAGAGCAAGTTTAAAAATTTTATTCATCGTTCTACCTCTACTCTTTTGACAAAGCTTTTAAAGGCGTAATTTTCAGTGCAGATTTTATAGGATAAAGATTGCTTAAAATACTACCCGCAAGAGAAATTAAAATTGTCATAATTATGATTTTTAAAGTTGGACTAAAATGCAATAATCCGCCACCAAGAATCATTTTTGCAATGCTGTTTGTAATCGTTATGTTCAGACTGTTAAAAATCGCAATGCAGACAAACGCAAGTACAATGCCAATCAAAGAAGAAATCAAAGTCAAAAAGAATGATTCACTAAAAAAAAGAAGCCGCACAAATTTTTTTTCTGCCCCGATTGCCCTCATAGTTCCAATTTCCGCAGTTCTTTCTATTACACTCACGGTCATTGTATTCATAATTATAATAAAAACTACAATCGCAAGAATTATAATCAGAACATTAAAAATAAAAGAAATGCCGTCAACAGTGCCGGTATACGATGCCGCCGCCATTTTCCAGCCGACAACCTGAACGTTTAGCCCCGCCTCCGCACATTTTGAAGAAATTTCATTGATAAGGCGTTGTGTTTGCAAACGATGCTTTACCTTTATCAAAACAAACTGCCAGCTTCCGTCATCAGTTTTGTTTAAATTGTCGCGCAAAGTTGTATCACCAAGGATGGAATTAAAATCTAAACTTGAATCAGCCAGTACAGAATTATCTTCCGTAATACCAAAATCAAATGAAGAAGCAAAAAAATCATCATCGGAAGTAGAAGAATCAGAAGAACCAAACAAATCATCTTCAGACAAACTGGAAATTGAAAAATCAACATATTCCGGCAAATCAGAAGAAAAGGACGCAGCATAAGTTAAATCTGCAAAGGAACGGGCCATTTCTGGATTACAGTAAATAATCTGAAACATAGCAGAATTTTCGTTTGGCGGGTCAAAAACGCCGGCAAGTTTTGCGTCACGAATTATATTTTCTGTATTTGTACCTGCAATCAAAAGATTATCGCCAACGTTTAATTTTTTGCGGTAAAGACTTTCAAATGCCGTACGCACGCGGGTATCAATTATAATTTCGTTAGTACCCGGCTTTGGATAAGTACCTTCCACAAAATGAACATCAGGAAAAACCGCGTGATAAGTTTCATTTTCACCGGCAAAAAGCATAGAAATCGGCATATCATCAAAACCTAAATCGTCACGATCCAAAAGTTCAGAAAAATCAACTTCAAGGCCTTGCGTAACAAGAACTTTTGCAGAAATTAATTTTGTAGAACAGTCAATTCCCTCAGTTCCATTCACAATTTCCATGACCTTATCAAGATTATTAATTGCAGGAATTTGCGACATTGCCACGTTGATATTTGTAGAGCTAAGTCCAAAAATATCAATTACTTCGCCTTGACCGGGTTTTGTGCTGATTGCAATATCGCCCGTATAATTTTCTCTAAAATCTTTTTCAAGTCCGCGGTTTACACTTTCCAAAAAAGAATTTCCCAAAATAACAATTGCGACTCCAAAAATCAAAAAAAGTGCAATAATAACAGTTTTTGACTTATGTTCTTTCAGATTTCGTAGCGCAAGTCTGAATATTTCTTTCATTTTATTTTCTCCATTTTAAATGTGCATTGCCACAATCTGCCGTAAAACGCCGACATTAGCGTGCCTAAACAAAATCAGTACCGCGCGTGCAGCCTCTGTTGCAATCTAAATTTTGTAAATCTCGCTTCCAGCTTTGTGCACATCACTTGTAACCTGGCCGTCTAGAATGTGAACAACGTGATCACACATATCAACAATGCGCGAATCGTGGGTAGAAAAAATAAAAGTTGTCTGAAGTTCAGTGTCTTTGTTCAGATTCTTCATCAAAGATAAAATTTGCTGTGAATTTTTAGAATCTAGGTTTGCCGTAGGCTCATCGGCAAGAATAACCGGTGCTTTTGTTACAAGAGCACGCGCAATTGCAACACGCTGTCGCTGTCCGCCGGAAAGTTCAGTGGCCTTGTGATTTTTCCATTCGGAAAGCCCTACTTTTTCAATCAGAAAATTAATCCATTCTTCCTTTTGTTTTTTAGAAAATTCATCAACAGGACTTTTAGAATCAGGATTTTTAGACTCCAGCAAAAGCGGAAATTCAATATTTTCATAAACATCAAGGACGGGAATCAAATTGAACGTCTGAAAAATAAATCCCAAGTGAGAACGACGCAAAGCCGTAATTCGTTTATCAAGTTTTTTAGGAATTGAATTTCGCAGTTTTTTATTTTCACCGCCGGAACTCTTCCATCTGGTGTTGAAAGTTTCCGCATCCTCAAGATTTACGCCTTCATAAACGTCCGTGCCGCCAATTATAATTTTTCCGCTGGTCGGCACGTCAATCAGACCAATCATATTCAATAAAGTAGATTTTCCAGATCCAGACGGTCCCGAAATTGCAGAAAATTCGCCTTTTTCAATTTCAAAAGAAATTCCTCTAACGGCTTCAACCTTGCCTTTTCCAAGCGGATAAACTTTTTTAATGTTTTCGAGTTTCACGAGTGACATAATTTTTCTCCCATAAAAACAGCGCGTTATTGGCAATACAGGAGGTACTGAACAAGCAGTTTTCCATTTGGACGTGTCCCGCCGGGCAACCTTCCGTAAAAACTGAATTTTTACCGTAAGACCGTAAATTAACTTCAAAATTATTTATTTCCGGCAAAAAAAGCCCGTCGCGCCGCGCTTTCCAGTGTTCCGCTGTCGCTCCAAACCCGTCCGGTAATTATTTTGCGCATTTACAAAAATCAGCGGTTTACAAAAAAATTTTCTGTAAAAACCAAAAACTGACGGTTTTACCGGCCGTGTTCGCCTGCGGCGCACTTCCAATCGCTCACGCTGTGGAGATTATTATAAAGGAAACCATAAATAAAATGCAAATAAAATACGAATTTCTCGTAAAACTTAAAAACTTATTGAAACCTCTAAAAACTTATTTTTGTACTAAAAACTTTATAGTCATGCAGGCAGCGGCGCGGCTTAATCCCTGCTTTTCTTTTTCAATCATTTCGTTGCAACGGTTCATTTTTGCAGAAAGCACATCTGTTTCAGAACCATAACCCGTTTCATAAACAGTCTGCTTTTGTTTTATGTTAGAATCCGCGGACTCAATTTTTAAATCCTGATATTCAATTTTCATTGTGCAAACTTCTGCTGTATTCCACTGTGTATTAAAAGTCTGGCTGATTGTTGAACGCGCATCAGAAATTTGTAATTCCGAAACTGCAGTTTCACTTTTTTTGCGGGCAATATCATTCAGTTTTTTACCGCCGTCCCAGATTGTAGTTTTTATTCCAAGACTAATATTTGCACTCCAGTCATCTTTTCTGTACCAGTTTGGCTCAACCAGCGGAAATCTTGAACCGCCATAACCGGCACTAACCTGAACAGCAATATCCGGCTTCCAGTTTTCGTAGCCTTTTGCAATTTCAACAGAAATTTCATTAACTTCTTTTAATTGCGAAAGCATTTTAAGCGACAGTTGATTTTCATCAAGGGCATTTTTTAAAAGTTCGTCCTTATTCTGTTTTAAAATCGCCGTAAAAACCTCTTCATTAATTTCATATTCAATATTTTCTGACGTAAGTTCGTCAATTCCTGTAATTCGACGCAATTCAATCAGCTGATTATTTATCTGTTCAACAACATCATTTTGGGCAATTTCAAGTTCCTTGGCCTGAATTTTCGCGTCCACAACATCCTGATGCAAAAGCATCCCTGATTTTTCAGCATTTTCACTTACTTCAACAAGGCGGGCTGCATAAGTTTTTTCTTCATCAATAATTTTCATAATTTTATTTAAATAGGAAAGACTTATAAGACGCGTTTCAAGTTCAGTGTTCATCTGATTCTGCTGATTTTGAATTTGAGTCTGTTTTATATCTGCAACCTGTTTGTAAAGTTTTATTGCATTTGTCAGTTTTCCCCAAGTCCAAAGCGGTTGCTGCAAAGTAAGTCCAAAACTGTAATAAGTGTTTTCCATGCCGTCATAAATTTTTATTCTCTGCCCGGTAGATACAGGAGACGTTCCTGCAGGCCACTGAATTGAATTGATAATATCATCAACATTCAGATAAATTGCCTCCAGAGGTACTTTTGATAAATAAGTTCCAGTAATTTGCAAATCAATGCTCGGACCAAGACCTGCTTTTGCGTCCTTAACATCAAGAAGACTCTGACGATATTCTTCCTGCAATTTTAAAAGATCAGGATTATTTTGATTCATCGCCAGCGACAAATCTTCAAGACTAAAAAAGTGTTTTTCCTGTGCCGCCAAAAACGAAATTGAAAAAATCAGACATAAAAAAATTATTTTTCTTTTCATATTTATACAAATTCTAGTCGTTTAACTTAATTCCTGTATATGAATTTTCTTTAGTGCTAATTGAACTTTTACTTGACTTCAGTTCTTTTGTACCAACATAAAACTTTACGTTTAAAGTAAGATTTTTGTCCGTGTAAGTGTCATCAAAAATATCATCATTTGCATCCGGTGTTATTGTAAAATTTCCGTGATTTTGAATAACCTGAGTATTTGTCGTACCAACCGTAACCGCACTTGTTCCTTCACTTCCAGAATCTACAGTCCGTTCTTCTGTGCCTTCGCCAATTTTTGCAGTAATTGTAAGGCCATCGTCAGCACTAGTGCCAAAATCAGAACCATCGGAATGATAAGTTCCGCTCAAAGCCGGCAGGGTCAAACGGCATGCTTTTCCGTACAAATTGTAACTGTAAGATTCATTTGTACTTGAAAGAATTGTTTTTTCAATCGGATTGGAATCTAAATCACGGAAAGCGTAATTTTTTTCTTCGTTATCGGCATTCCAGCACGGTTTCCAAGTAACTTCGTCAGCGGTTTGCCTGTAAGTTATAGTAATTTTTGGGGCATTTTCAGACGTATTCCCATCAGAATCATAAAGATAGCGTGGATAACTTATATTAATTGTTCCAGAACCGATAATTGTTCCCTTGAAAACTCTATTGTCTGCTTCAATTTTTCCGTTTGACTGAGGCACAGAAATTTCTACATCAAGTTCACTTGTTGCCACAGAACCATTTTTTACATCCTTAAAATTCAAAGTCAGCGCAACATTTTTTCTGATTTTTGTGAGTTCCGTGTAAAGCTGATCGGAAGTGCTGTCGCTGACAACTACGGATTGTCCTTTTGTGAGACCGTAATCTTCGTGATAAAACAGCATATAAAGTTCTTGAACGTCAGCATCTTTACCAAATGTCGGGGCATATTCTTTCCAAACAACTTTGCTTAAAGTAAAACTACCATCAGTTCCGGTCGTTGTATGGCCATAATAACCAGCTTGAGGGCTAAATTTTTCTCCTTCTTTCCAGTTGTTGAAGTCATCGTCCCTTAAGCTGGAATCCGTGTAAACATAAACGTCAACATTGGCAATTCCAGATTTTGGCGTTGAAGTACTTTCCCCATCAACGACCTGTCCGCCAACCCCCGCGTTGAATACGCTATAGCACGAGGTAAAAAGGCTTAAAAACACTAAAAGACCTGCAGTCTTCAGTATTTTTAAGTTTTCTTTTACTTTGTCAGGTGTTTTTCTAACTACGTTAGTGTTTTTAATTTCTTTTTCCATAATATTTATATCTCCTCCTCTGAGGAAGATCGCACTCTACTTCGCAAGCGCTGTTTTTTCTCCCTCAGACTTCTTTCCTTGAAATTCAGTACCGGAAAAAACTTCAGTATGATGCTGAAATAAATTCAGCATGATTCTTGTTTTGCACCTTTTACATCAGTTATTTTTTTTATCAATCAGTTTTTCCTTTTTTTTGCTTCCCTTTTATTTTTTCTGCGTTCGGTCATGTAGTACAGGACCGGAATAATTATCAGTGTTATCAGGGTTGACGTAATTAATCCACCGACTATGGCTTGCCCCATTGGTGCGTAGATTTCGGCTCCTTCGCCTTTGCTTACGGCCATTGGAATGTCACCTAACAGTGTTGTTAGTGTTGTTACAAAAATAGGGCGAAGGCGACTGGCCGCTCCGTCGGTTATACTATCGTGAAGCATTTGTTCTTCTTCATCGCTGGTCAAGTCTACGTGCCATTCGCCGTCTTTGTCCTGGAATCCGCGTTGTTTTGCAATTTCCAGACGACGCTCTTTTCTCAACTGATTTATATAATCAACAAGAATAATTCCATTATTTACTACAATTCCGGAAAGTGAAACTAATCCCAACAGTGAAAGTAAATTCAAGGTAGAACCGAAAATCAAAAGTCCGGCTACAACGCCAATTACGCTGAACGGAATTGACATCATAATCAAAAGTGGCTGTTTGATTTTTTCAAATTGAAGTGCCATTACTACGTAAACTAAGAAAACAGCAATAGCCATGGCAGTAATCATCGGACCAATCATATCGCCAATAAGTGCCATAATTCCGCCGGCCTTGCTTTTTACTCCGTTTGGCAGCGGATTTTCCTTTAAATACTGATTTACGCGACCAGAAACCCCGGAAGTATTTTCACTTACGAGCGAAGCACTCACTGTAATTGTTTTTGCACGGTCAGAATGGTTAATCTGAGAAATTGATTTTTCTACTTTTATATCAGAAAGGTTTGCAAACGAAACGTCCTGTCCTTTGCTTGTTACAATGTGAACATTAGAAATTGTATCGCTTGAAATATTATCATCAGCAACATCTGAAGAAATATGAATATTATAACGGTCGCCAGTCTGTTCATTTTTGTAACGACCGGCATCCATTCCGCGGAATAAAATTGCAGTTGTAATTCCTGCCTCGTAACTTGTAATTCCAAGACTGCTCAAATATTCCTGACTCATATCAATAATCATCGTGCTTGTATCAAAATCCGTATCAAGACTAGCGGTAACAACATCAGGATCGGTTGCAAGAAAATCACGCAAATCACTGGCAGTTCTGTACAAAGTGTCCATATCTTCTGAAACTAAAGTCAAACCATAACCGCCGCCGCCGGAAACGTAACTTACAAGTTTATCAAAACCGCCGTTGGCAACTGTAATTTTGCTATCAGGAATCACGGCGGCTACAATTCCCTGAATCTGAAGCATAATGTCGTGAATATCGCGCTTGCGTTCTGCTACCGGAACTAAAATTATGTGCGCATAACCACTTTCCGGCGTAGAAGTTGAAGTAATTGCCTTTGTATTACTCTTTCCAACGTAAAAAACCGCATTATCAATTTCCGGAATATATTTATAAACCAGTTCTTCTACTACTTTCATTTTTTCGTTGGTCTGTTCAATTCCCGTCCCAACCGGCAGCTGCATATCCAAATAAAAATCACCTGAGTCAGTTGACGGAATAAACGCAACGCCAAGCCTCAAAGCAATAAATCCGGAAAAAATCAAAAGGAAAACTGCAACAAAAAGTACAAAAACCTTATTTTTAAGTGCCAGACCCAAAAGTTTTCTGTATCCGGCTTCAATGTTGTCCATAATGACGTCAAATTTACGCGGCTTCAGTCGTTCTGTCGGTCCTTCCGGTTTTAAAAGGAGTTTTAAGAAATATGGAACAATAATCAAAGCCACAAGGAAAGAGGCAAAAATCGCCATAATAATTGTGAGTGCAACAGCATGAAGAATTTTTCCAATCAATCCGGAAAGCATTGCAATCGGCACAAAACACACGATTGTGGTCATTGCACTTGCAAAAATTGACGCGGCAACTTCGTCCCAGCCTTTGAAAATTGCTTGATTCACCGTATAAACCATTTCTCCGGTTTGCGAATTGCGCATTTTATAATAACGGTAAATCTGATCAAGCATTACAGAAGAAGCATCAACAACCATTCCAAGCGAAATTACAAGTCCCGAAAGACTCATCAAGTTTAAGGAAATTCCTAAAATCCTTAATCCAATCAAACTGAAAAGTATACAAAGCGGTATGGAAAGTGAAATTGTAAGTGTTGCGCGCCAGTCTGCAAGAAAAAGGAAAATTACAATGACCGCAAACACAATTCCCATTATTCCGGAACTGATTACAGTTTTGAGCGATGCATTTACCTGACGACTGTCATCAGAAATTATGTGGAATTTTACCGCACCGCCAGTTTCTTCCGTGATTGAATTTAAAACTTTCTTCACAGATTTACAGATTTTTACAGTGTCGCCGTCGTTTCGTTTTGTGATACTAACAATTGTAAGCGGATTTGTACCGTCCGTTACAAAATAATCTTCTTCAGGATATGAAAGACTTACCGTGGCAACATCGCCAAGTCGGATAATATTATTTTTGTCTGCAACGCCAACCGGCAATTCCTTAATATCTTCTATTGATTTAAATCCGCCGGCATAACGTACTTGAATCTGCCGATTTTCGTAAACGGCATTGCCAAGCGGAATTGTAGTGTTTCCGTAATTTAAAACCTGATAAACTGCCGCAACTGAAATTCCTTTTGAAGTTAATTCATCGACGTTTAGTTTTACTTCAACTTCCAGTTCTTTGCCACCGTCAATCTGAACTTCCGAAACGCCATCAATTTGAGTAAGTTTTGGCGTTAATTCATCTTTGATATATTTTGTTACACGGCCACTGTCCTGACCGGCTTCCACAGAAAAAGAAATTACCGGCAGCATAGACATTCCGCCCACTAATGCAGTCGGTTCACCTTGAATTCCATCCGGCAGCTGATTTTTTAAATTGGAAATTCTGTTTCTTAATTCAACAAGCTGATCATAAGCATCGTACCCATCCGCATAGGTAACGGTAATCCAACTCAAAGAATTGTATGATTGACTTTCTACCTTTTTAAAATGTGGCAGAGTTACAAATTCCTCCTCAAGAATTTTTGTTACGTCCTGTTCAACATCTTCCGCGCTGGCACCAGGATAAACGGTCATAACGATTGCCTGAGGCATTGTAATGTCAACCATAAATTCCGTACGCATTCCAGAAAGTGAGTAAATTCCAAAAACAGCAAGAACTAAAAGAATAATTGAAATTACAACCGGATGTTTTACCGAAAACTCAGAGATTTTCATTCAATGCCTCTTCATAAAGTTTTACTTTTTGTCCGTCAAAAATAAAATTCTGACCATCCGTTACAAAAAAACTGTCTTTGTATTCATCATCAACAATAAAGAATTTTCCGTCATTTGCGGTACTTTCCGGCAGTAAATAATGCACGGTCTGATTTTTTTCATCATAAGTGTAAAGTGAACCGTCCAGTTTTTTAGTCTGGAGCGGCAAAACTGCAACATTTTCGTGAACTTTGTAAGCAACATGAACTTTTACAAACATTCCGGGTCTGAATCTTTCGCCGGGATTATCAAGACGGCAAACAACTTCAAAAGTCTTGCTTTCCGCAGAAACATAAGGAGCAATATTTTCTATTGTGGCAGAAGTCTGAGCGTCTTCGTACATATTTTTTTCTGCCGGACGAATAACGTTCACCTTTAAATTGTTCTTTTCAAGAGTGAACAAATCAAAATATTTTTCTGGAACTTTAAGGCGCACAACCTGATTATTTAAATCCGCAAGAACTGCAACCGGAGTCCCTTGAGCACCAACGCTGCCAACCGCCTGATTTGCAATCAAAATTGTTCCATCAACCGGCGCACAAACTTCCGTGTAATCCATCTGAAGTTTAGCCAGATCATACTGAGCCTTTGAAGCATCGTACTGTGCACGCGCCTGATCATAATTCTGCTGAGTAGTCGACCCCGATTTATAAAGACTTTCAACTCTGTCGTAAGTACTTTTTGCCGCAGAATATGCAGCCTGAGCCTGAAGCATCTGCTGTTTGAACGGTGCATCGTCAATTTTTGCAAGCAAAGTGTCCTTTTTTACAAAATCCCCGGCCTTTGCAGGATATTCCATGATTGTGCCGGAAACAAAAGGTACTACAGGAATCATAACTTTTGCTTCCACATATCCACTGATTGTAATTGATTCCGTAAGATTTTGAATTACCGGTTTTTGTATAACAACAACAGGCAGAACTGCAGACTTTTCTTCCGTTTTCTTTTTTCCTGTAACAAAAATAATTAAAAATACAAATAAAGCGGCAACCAGAACAAAAATTGCAACTTTCACTAATTTTTTAGGCAAAGTTTTCATGGAAAAAAATTTAATATCAAAAAATTGATAATTCAATAGACAAATTTTTTCTTTTGTCTAATAATCAGTTTTGATGACAGCGGATTTACAGAATTCTGAAACAAAGAAAAAAATGGCGGACGCTTTAAAAAAACTTGTAAAAAATAAAGCTTTTACAAAAATCACGGTCAGCGAAATATGCACCGAATGTTCAATTAACCGCAACACTTTTTATTATTATTTTGAAAATATGTACGACCTTCTTTACTGGGTATACGATCAGGAAATTAAAAATATAGTAACTTCTTTTCAGTGTTCAAATTCAAATGTTACGAAAGTTCTAAAATTCATTTTTGAATATATAGACAACAATATTCAACTTTGCCAGGCCGCTTATGAATCTTTAGGCGAACAGGAACTGAAAATCCTTTTTGAAAACGACATTAACAGTTTTTTAACAGCCGCCATTGCTTATACAGAAAAAACTGATGGCTGTTCTATTTCTGAAGATTTTAAAAATTTTCTGACTTTTAATTTTACCGCGATGGTTGGTTCACAAACAGTGTGGTACATAAAATACAATGAAAATTTGGACAAGGCAAAATATCTGGATTACGCACAAACCACACTTTATGCCTCGCTAAAAAATACAATTTCTGAAGCCGCTGCAAAAAATTTATGATTTTTTTAGAGATGCCCTTAACCTTGCGTGAAGGATTGTAGCAGCCGCGAAGCGGGCCACTGCAGGCGAAGTGCCATTGTTCTGGCACGAAGCGCAGGGGCTGCAGGCGAATGCCGGAACTGCGGAAAGCCTGACCTGCCACTGGCAGGGCACGCCCATACAATTAAAACCTTAATTTAAAACCAGTTTGTCGCTGATTTCGCCACTGACAGAAAATTTTTCGAGCAAGTCTTCAACTGTAAGTTTCTTTTTTTCTTCGCCCTTTGCATCAAAAACAATTTTTCCGTCCATCATCATAATAAGACGATTGCCATAACGCAGTGCGTCTTTCATGTTGTGAGTAACCATAAAAGTGGTAAGGTTGTCCTGTTTTACAAATTCTTCCGTGAGTTCAAGAACTTTTTTGGCAGTTTTTGGATCAAGAGCGGCAGTGTGCTCGTCAAGCAACAAAAGTTCCGGTTTTTGAAGCGTTGCCATCAGCAAAGTTAAGGCCTGACGCTGACCGCCGGACAAAAGTCCAACCTTTGCAGTCATACGATTTTCAAGACCAAGGTCAAGAAGTGCAAGTTTCTGACGGTACAAGTCTTTTTCTTCATTTTTGATATGCCAGGCAAGACCGCGCCTTTTGCCACGACGCATTGCCATTGCAAGATTTTCTTCAATTTCCATATTTGCGGCAGTACCCATCATAGGATCCTGGAACACGCGACCAAGATATTTTGCCCGCACATATTCAGGTTTGCCAGTCAGATTTTTACCGTTCAGTTCAATTGAACCTGTGTCTGTATAATGCACGCCGGCAATAAGATTTAAAAGCGTGGACTTTCCCGCTCCGTTACCGCCAATTACAGTAACAAAATCGCCTTCTTCCAATTCAAGATTTACACCGCGGATTGCTTTTTTTTCTGTAATAGTTCCCGGATTAAAAGTTTTTGTAACGTTTGTAAGTTTTAACATTTTTCCTCCAGAACTTATTTTGTAACATCAGAATTGCATGAAGCATCAGCAATGTCAGTAGAATCAATTACGCGCTTGAAATTATCGTCGGCGTGGCGGGTATTTTTTTCGTTTGCAGGCCCTTTGTATGCACGGCGGCGTTTGTCAATCCACTGTTTGCAAACCGGCACAGAAAGAGCAATCGCAACAATCAAAGCGGTAAGAAGTTTTAAATCCGTAGACTTTAAGCCAAGCTGAAGAACAAAGGCTATTACAATTCTGTAAATAATAGAACCAAAAACAACCGCAATCAGAGTCCACCACATTCCAAAACGTGCACCAAAAATAACTTCGCCAATGATGATAGAAGCCAGTCCTACAACGATTGTTCCCGTTCCCATCTGAACGTCACCGTACCCCTGGCTTTGAGCAACCAGAGCACCACTTAAAGCAACAAGTCCGTTAGAAACCATCAGTCCAATAATTTTTGCAGTGTCGGTGTTCACACCCATTGCACGAACCATATTTTCATTTGCACCGGTCGCACGGATTGCACTTCCGTATTCTGTTCCAAAAAACCAATACATAAGGCCAATAACGGCGGCAATTACAATCACGCCAATAATCAGCGAACTTTGAGTTGTGTTGATTCTGCCCCCGGTAAGGTTGATAAGACCTTTCATAATTGTAGTTTTTCCCAAAAGCGGAGTATTAGGCTTACCCATAATCCTGATATTTATTGAATAAAGTGCTATCTGAGTCAAAATACTTGCCAGAAGAATATTAATTTTCAGTTTTGTATTCATAATTCCGGTAACAGCACCACAGGCAAGACCCATCAAAAATACAAAAATCAGTGTCACCAAAGGATTCATACCATTTACAATCAAAACCGCAGTAACAGCACCGCCGGCAGCAAAACTTCCGTCAACAGTCATATCGGCAATATTCAGAATTCTGAAAGTCAAATAAACTCCCAGAGTCATTAATCCCCAGAGAACTCCCTGAGAAACGGCACCCACCATAGCATTAAGAACAGGCATTTAATTTCTCCATGTTTTAATTTTTTTAAATTTCCTTATCAAGGAGGGGAAAGTCTTCCCCTGTCTTCAGCCCGCATTCGCGGTCTTCCGCCACCCTTTCTAACGGGGCAAATCCCTGACAATTGATAAAAACTCTTTTCCAGAATAAAAACAAGTTCTTACCAATTGCCCCGTAACGCCCCAGTTTTTTGCAAAGCGCCACGGGAAAATTTATTTATGGAACCTCTAAACTATTACAAATCAGCAGGAATTGTAACACCTAGAGCATCAGCCATTGTCTGATTTACTTTAAGGTCACAAACGTCAAGGTACTGAATTGGCATTTCGGCAGGATTTTTTCCGTTCAAAATTTCTACAGCCATTTTTGCAGTCTGTTTTCCAAGTTCGTAATAGTTAATTCCGTAAGTTGCAATTCCGCCGGCATCGCACATACCTTCTTCGCCAGTGATAATGCCTTTTCCGTTTTCAAGACAAACCTGACCAACAAGTGCCATTCCGGCAGCAATCATATTGTCTGTTGGAGAATAAAGAACATCACACTTACCGCAAAGTGCCTGTACAACCTGTGCAATTTCGTTTGAATTTGAAACGGTTGCTTCAACATAGTTTAAACCAAGTTCATTGCAGGCAGCTTCTGCAAGGTCAATCTGGAATCTTGAATTCTGTTCAGAAGAGCAGAAAAGCATTCCGACAGTTTTTGCTTCCGGAAAAATCTTTTTTAAAAGTCGCATCTGAGCAGCAACCGGAGTTAAGTCTGAAGTTCCGGTTACGTTTGTACCTGGCATTGTGTTAGATTTTACAAGATTAGCAGATGCAGGATCTGTAACAGAAGAAATAAGAATTGGAATTGTAGAAGTCAAGTTTGCAACAGCCTGTGCAGCCGGAGTTGCAATAGCAAAAATCAAATCATCTTTATCGTTAATAAGTTTTTCTGCAATTGTTACGCAGTTAGCCTGTTCTCCCTGAGCATTCTGAAAATCAATTTTGATATTTTCTCCGTCTTTGTAACCAGCTTCAGCAAGACCATCAACAAACCCCTGATAGTTTTTATCAAGAGCAACGTGTTCCATCAGCTGAATAACGCCAACTTTAATAAGTTTTTTACTATCTTTCTTTGCACAAGAAGTCAAAGAAAAAGAAGCAACGCACGCAAGAGCCGCAACAAGTCCAATTATTTTTTTCATTTATTACCTCCATAAAAATCCAGCTTTTGGGGCAGAATTTTTATTATTTGAATGATTGATTATATAGAAAAATCTTTATTATTAATAGTAAATCTAGGCATAACAGCCCAATAATCTTACTTCTTCAGTTTTTTCTTTTAACGATTCAAGAATTTTATTTAAATCGCAGTCACAGTCGCTGCAATCAACATCAAGGAAAAACCAGTAACACCAGTTTTCGCCGTTTATTGGCCGCGATTCAAGGCGCGTCATATTCAGCCCTGCTTTTGCAATAACTTCAAGGCAACTAAAAAGCGCGCCCGGTTCATTGCGGATTTTAAACAAAATTGTAGCTTTTGTGGGTCTTACAGTATAAATCTCGGAATTTAATCTTTTGTCAGCATTTGTAATAATCCAGAATCTTGTAAAATTGCTTGAATTATCCTGAATATCCTCTTCAATTACGTCCAAGCCATAAAGCTGAGCATTCACAGCACTGGCAATGGCGGCATTTTCTTTTGAACCGGAAACTGCAACAAATTTCGCGGCAGTTGCTGTAGAAACGGAATCTATCTGCTTCCAGTTTTTACCGTCAAGATATTTTGCGCACTGAAAAAGTCCCTGCGGATGAGAATAAACCTGCTTAATATCAGAAATTTTTGCGCCTTTAACTCCAAGCAGTGCGTGCCGGATATTTAAAGTCTGACTTCCGGCAATTTTTATGTCACCAAAACGGATAATATTGTCATAATTTTGATAAATTGAACCTGTCGTGGTGTTTTCTATAGGAATCATTCCATAATCAGCTTTACCGTCAGCCAAATCCTGAAAAACCTGAGAAAACGAATTAACGGCCACAGCCTCAACATCCGCAGAATCAAAATAGCGGTTAATTGCCTGATGAGCGTAGGCACCGGGCGTTCCACTGTAAACACAAATAATTTTTTCGTTTTTCTTTTTGGACTCAAAATCTTTTTTTTCAGAAAAATCCAGAATATTTTCGCGGATATGCTCAACTGAACGGCTAATTACCGGAGCGATTGCTTCTACGTTGTGCATTATTTTTTCAAACATTTGAGGAAGCAGAGACTGAACACCGTCCACATTTTCAAGACGATTGTTACATTCAATCATAATTCCGTCCGCACCGGCAGAAACTGATGCCAGAGCCATTGGCGGAATTTTGTCGCGAATTCCCACCCCATGACTTGGATCTGTAATTACAGGAAGATGAGTCATTTCGTGCAAAATTGGAATTGAACTTAAATCAAGAGTATTTCTGGCAGACTGCTCAAAAGTGCGAATGCCCTGTTCGCACAAAATTACATTTTCGCAACCGTTAGACATCAAATATTCTGCAGACATCAAAAATTCTTCCAGCGTTGCAGAAAGTCCGCGTCTTAAAATGACAGGTTTATTAATTTTTCCGAGATTTTTTAAAAGACCCTGATTCTGCATATTTTTTTCGCCAACCAGGTAAACGTCAATGTCATAATTTTGAAAAACCGGAATTAACGCAGAATCCGTGATTTCTGAAACTACCGGCAAACCATATTTTTCTCCCGCAGATTTTAGGAATTTCAAGCCATTTTCTTTTAAACCTTCAAGAGCATAAGGCGATGTGCTTGCAGAATAGGCCGCCCCACGCAATAAAACCGCTCCACTGGCACTGACGGCGGCCGCAATAGAATTAATCTGTTCTTCTGATTCTACAAAAGCTGGCCCGGAAATAACCGCAATTCTAGGACCACCTGTTTTTATAATCTGACCGCGGTTATTTGTGATTTGGACAATCGTGTCTTCTTTTTTAAATTCACGGCTGGCAAGTTTAAAAGGCTTTGAAATTGGCACTACCCGACTGACGCCCTGCTGAATTTCAACTTCGCGCAAATCAATTCCAGATTTGCCAACAGCCGCAATAATTGTTTCTTCCTCACCGGCAATTTCATTCAATCTAAACTGCCGCGCCGTCAAAAAATCCTTAAGTTTAGACTTTTGATTTTCCGTTATATCTTTTTTTAAAACGATGACCATTTGCAAAAAGTATAACACAAAAGGGCATCCTAAAAAAATCATTTTCAATGCTTTTTTTAGAGAGACTTCCGAGTTTTAATTCGTTAAAATACAACGAATTAAAACATCGCCTTTTCAAAGAAACCTCTAAAAACTTCCAATCGGCATACAGAGTTTTGAAAAACTCCGTAAAGAAAATT
>CAVJCY010000008.1:0-57161 GCA_963648145.1 bacterium
ACCTCTAAAAATTGCAATTTTTAGAGATAACTCTGAAAACGCGATGTTTTAATTCGTGCCATATCAACGAATTAAAACTCGCACGTATCTCTAAATAAAGCATTGTAAATGATTTTTTAGAGATACCCTTTTAAGAATATCAGGCGACAAAACTAAAGAAGCGTAATGCCTCGTTTTTCACAGTCTTTTTTGATTTCTTCTGTCCAAACGCTAACCTGAGTTTCGCCAATGTGCGCTTTACGGAGCAGGAACATACAAAGTCTTGACTGTCCAATTCCACCGCCCAAAGTCTGAGTTAATTCACCATTCAGTAATTTTGAATGGAACATAAGTTTTGCTCTTTCCAAACAGTTTCGTTCTTCAAGCTGAGCCTTAAGACTTTCGGCATTTACACGAATTCCCATTGAAGAAAGTTCAAATGCAGAATTCAGCACAGAGTTCCAGACAACAATGTCACCATTTAATCCGCAGTGACCATCGCCAGTTTCTGTAATCCAGTCATCATAATCAGGGGCACGACCGTCATGAATTGTACCGTCCGGCAATTTTCCACCAATACCTGTAATAAATACGGCACCATATTCTTTTGCAACCTTGTCTTCGCGCTGTTTTGGAGTTAATTCCGGATACTGACGCTGTAAATCATCAGCATAAAGAATCTTAATTTCCGATGGAAGTATCGGTTTTATTGCAGGGTAGCGGTCATAAATAAAAAATTCTGCACGTTTAATACAGTTGTAAACCTTTTTTACAATATCGTGAAGATAAAAAACTGTACGGTCAAGAGGATCAATTGCCATACACCAATCCCATTGGTCAACGTAAATGGAATGAATCGGATCCAAATCTTCGTCCGGGCGCAGGGCATTCATATCAGTATAAATTCCAAATCCAGGTTTAAGTCCCATTTCTGTTACTTTAAGTCTCTTCCATTTTGCAAGCGACTGTACAATTTCCATTTTCTGATCATTTAAAACCTTTACAGGAAAACTTACAGGCCGTTCAACGCCGTTTAAATCATCATTTAATCCAGTTCCAGCTTCTACAAAAAGAGGAGCGGTAACTCTTGTAAGATCTAATTCAGTAGAAAGTCCCATCTGAAAAAAATCTTTAATAGCAACAATTGCGTGTTCAGTTTCTTTTGTTCCCAAAATGCTTTTATATCTTTCTGGAAGTCTTATCATTTTATTTTCCTTATTTTTATGAATTTAGAGCGTTTTCAAAGATACCTCTAAAAACTGCAATTTTTAAAGGTTCCCTTTACAGATTTTACTCACCGTCAAAATTGATGAGTGTTGAAATTTTTGCAGGGGCAAGAACTTTTTCATAATTCAGGGCAGGAAGTCCTATAACGCCAAAAAAGTCCGTAACTTCTGCGCCGCCCATTTCAAGCAATTTTTTAGAAGCAGAAAGTGTACCGCCAGTTGCAATCAAATCATCTACAACCAAAAATTTCTGACCTTTTTTAATATCCGCCTTATGTGCTTCAATTGTCGCAGTTCCATACTCAAGAGCATAAGAACAACTGTAAGTTTCGCCCGGCAACTTACCTTTTTTTCTGATTAAAATAAGCGGAAGCCCTAGCTGATGGGCAAGTGGAGAAGCAAAAATAAAACCGCGGGATTCAACAGCGGCAATTGCATCAATTTTTGAATCTTTGTACAGTTCGTACATTTTTTGCAGACAATAATTAAATGCTTCCGGATTTGTTAAAATACTTGTGATGTCGTAAAACTCAATTCCTGGCTTTGGAAAATCAGGAACACGACGAATTGATTTGTCTAAACCTTGTAAGTCCATAAAAAAACCTCATGCAAGAAATTTGCACGGCACAATTTTAATATTCTGAACACTTATTTACAAGATAAATTTTTAGAAAGAAGGGGAAAGCCATTCCCCTCGGCCGCACACGGTTGCGGTCTACCCTTTCTTGCGGGGACACCCCGCAACGCCCCGTTAGTTTTGTTTACCAATAAAATTAATTGAAAACAAAAGGACATCTCTAAAAATTGCAATTTTTAGAGATTCCCAAAACTAAATAACAAGGCGACCATTCCAGCGTGAAACATTCTATTTTTTTGTAGTTCTTGAACAGAAAAAAATAAAAAGCAAAACAAGACAGAAAATATAAATTCCAAGACAAGCAAAAATTGCAGAAAAAATTCCCGGACAAGAAGTTAAAATTGCAAAGTTTATGATTTTAAACACAAAAAATAAAATTTCATAAAAAACAAGGGCCACAACAAACAGTAACGGAAAAAACAGTGCCCAGGACATTTTAAAATACTGCTTTAAACCAATTCTGTTGTTCCAGCCAAAGATGGCAAGCAGAATGCAAATCAGAATTATAAACAGCGGATAAAGAACCCGATTCAAAAGTGTACTTCCGTAAATTTCAGAAATAAACCCGTAAGGTTCACATTTTCTAGTCATTTTTAAAAGGTTCAAAACAGGCATAATTTCAGGATTTTGTGCAGAATCTTCAAGCATCAAAAAATCATCATAAGAAATTGGCAAAATTAAAAAATCCCGGTTTTTAGCAGTGCGACCGTCCGCATAAGTAAAAGTCGCCCGAATTTCAGTGTTAGGCTCATCACGCCCAACGGAATTTAGCATAACGTATGGAACAAATTCAGCAGAATTATCAATACCCATTTCCATTTTCAGGGTAGAATTCACAGTTTTTACATCTACTGGCAAAACTTTCGCATAAGAATCCGTAATCCGCCTAATTTCATTGCCTTCAGAATCAAGAGAAAGAATTGTAAGGTTTCGTAAATACTGCACGGATTTTCCAGTATCTTGCACTGTAGAAAGCCCTTTAAAATAAATTATATCAACAGAACCATCTTTGTAAGGGTAAGCAAAGTAAATGTCATTTGAATCTTCAAAAGTAGAAAGTTCAAGAGTTTCATCAATAAAAAAGTACTTTTCCTTAAGATTATTTTCTGCAACTTCAAGATAAAATTTTACATCAGGGTCGCGTTGCAAATCTGCGGAAGTTTCATAAAGTTCTTTAAAAATATAGTAAGCTTTTAAATCATCTTTTTTAACAAGAGCCTTGTAACCTTCATATTTTTTATCAAAATTTTCCTGTTTCTGAGTTTTTTTCAAAACATGAGTTGCGGTCAGGCGGTACCAGGATTTTGTAGAAAGTTCACGTAATTTTCTATAATTCGGGTCTTTAAAATCTGCAATTTTCAAGCCTAGTTCTGCATAATAATGAGCATTAAACCATTCCTGCTTTTCGTAATATTCTTGAGCCTTGCAGACAAAATCATAAACAGTACTCAGTTTTTCTTTGTCCACGGAAGTTCGCGTTACAGTTTCAACATCTTCGTTCAAACCTTCATAAAGGCGAAATCGATAGGCAGCATTTTCTTTACGGCTTTTTTCCAGTTCAGATTTATCGCGTAAATTTGCTGCTTCCTTTGACTTTGGATCTAATTCCAATGCGGCAGAAGCATATCTGATTGCTCTGTCATAATAACCGCGATTATAAAGGTCACTACCGATATTTATATATTCATTTAACAGTTTTGGCCGGTTCTGGATTTTTTCCTTATTAAGACGAACTAGAAAACCGCCAGTTTCAGTACAAAAAGTAAGCACGGCAGAAATGATTATGGCACAAATCATTATACTTTTTAGACGTTTTAACATTGCCATAGAAAAACGATCCGTACTGCCTTCAGGATTATGTCCAAAATGAACTGAACAACTGACAACAAATCCGGTAATAATAAGCGGTGGCAAAAAGCGCAGAAAATATTCTAGACCGCAAAGAATTTTATAGAGCGTAAGCGAACTTGCAGGAACAACAGTTTTTAAAGGAAGAGCAAAACCAAATACGATGCAGACAATAAGTCCGATTGCTGCAAAAATTGACGAAATACCTAAAATCTTTTTCACAGTCTAATCCTCTTTTTTGTGTTTTTTTAGAATCAGAGAAATAATGGCTGTTACAGTCAATATTATAAAGGACAGTAAATTTATCAAAACCAGTACGGGATTATCAAAAACTTTTTTGAGGGATTTTATGAATCCAGCTTTTTCCGCCCAATTTACAAAGGAACTTCCACTTTCTGAATACAAAAAGTCATTTACAAACAAAACTAGAATTGTTCCAAGAATCAAAATCAGGGAATTTAAAAGTTTCCACTCAGAAATATTACTTACAAAAAACAAGGCACCAAGTACAAATGCAATTGAAATAAACCCCAGGTAGAACGTCCAACCGGAAGCAAGGGCACCTAATCCCATGTCAGAAAGGTAGCGCAAGTCTATGAATTTTAAAATCGGCGAAGGTTCAAGAACTTTTTTTATTTCAACTTCGTTATAAGGCTTTGACGCAGCGTAAAGTGGAAAATCCGGAGAGTCTGCAATTTTTTCAACGGAAACAACTCCATCATCGGAAGTGTCAATCACAACAGTATTTGTGTCATCAGAATAAAAATCCCGCGTAAAATAATAAATTTTGCAGCCATCTTTTCTAAAATACTTTCCGGAAAGGTGAGAAATATTATTTGTTTCCGGCAAATGTCTGTAACTAAATTTTTCAAGAAAATTGAGTCCCGGAAAAACTGCACACCAGGTAAGAATAACTAAAATTATAAACATAATGGACTGCGCAAATCCTGAGGTATGACGGATTTTATAAAAAGAAACAAAAGGACAAATCAAAAAACATACAGAATAAGAAACCAAAAAAATGGCTTTTAAAATCAAGTCTTTATCAAAAAAACTTACGTTCTGACCGGCAATATGACCTTGAATTTCTGTAAAAAGGAGATAAACAACTGTTCCAACAGCAAGACTTGCCAAAAACATCAGAAAATATACAAGTAATAACCTAAAAGCCTTTTGCATAAACTCATTATCGGTTAAAAATTGCATAATTGTAAGTGTTAAGGGCATATGATTTCAGGGATTCCGTAAATTGTGAATAAAGTGTGGATAACTTGTGGATTTATGAGGATAAAAACAAGCGTTCAAAACTGAATTTTATACATTTCTTAGAAAAATCAATATTGCAGAAAACTTCAAAGAAAATGTATTTATTTATATTATAAAGAATTAGAAGATTGACTTTAAAAACTCATTTTTTCTTATAACATAATTTTATATTTTCTATGTTGAAAAACTGTGTACAAATCGCAAAAAAACTGTGGATAACTTGTGGAAAACTATGGAAAAACGCCTTCCTAAACGGAAGTCTGTGGATAAATATTTCGCTCAAGAATGTGAATAGGGTTCAGAGTTACCTCTAAAAATTGCAATTTTTAGAGGTTCCAATAAAAGAAAAGACCCCGGAACAGTTCTGAAGTCTTGCAAAAACAAAAATTAACCGAGAGAAACTTCGGCACGAGCGTTAATTTCTAGAATTGAACGGCAGCCTGAACATCTGAATCTTCCAGACCTAATTGCCCGCAACCTTTTGTTGCAAAGCGGACAAGTAATAATTTTCGGGAAAACTGACTGGCGGTCAGTGGCATTGCCGTTTTTGAAAAAAGCAAGCGCATCTTCTGCCGTATTTTTAATATTAAAAAACTGTGAAAATCCTAAAAGTTGAAAAACTTCGTAAACTTTAGGCTGAATTTCAAGAAGAACAACATCGCCGCCTTTTGGTTTTACGATTTTTAAGAAAACTGTAAAAGAGCCTATTCCGGTAGAAGAAACATAATTCAGGGAAGAACAGTTGAATATTAAATTAATGTATCCGGCTTCAATAATTTTTGTAATTTGTTTCTGAAAAAAACTTGAATTGTAAGTGTCAATATAACCACCAAGGTAAATAAAAATACCGCGGTTCACTCCGTCAGCCTTTCTCAGATTTATTGTAAGGCTATCGTCTTTTTCTGTATTGAAACCCGGAATCAATGCATTATTATTTTCCATAAGCCCTTTTATCCTAATATTTTTTTGTTTTATTATAACTAACTAATAAGTTTTATGTCAAATTAAGGAAAAAAATCTTCTGACATCAATAAAAAGTGCTAAAAAATTACAATTTTCAGAGATACCTCTGAAAAGGCAAAAGCTTTTCTAAAAAAACATCAAAAATGATTGCTTAGAGTTAGCCTAATATTGCCCTTGAAATTGTCATTTAATCACAAGTGCATTATATTAATCGAATAATGTTAGAAGAATTTTCACAAAGATTTTCAAAAATTGAAGATGCACTTACAAAGGCTTTGCCTCATTCTGCACAAACTGAATGGCAGAAAAACTCTTTTGATAGTGAAGAAACATTGGAATTACCGTACATTCAAAAACTTATTGAACCAAATAAAGAACTTATGGATGCCGGTGGCAAACGATGGCGTCCTCTTTTAATGATTTTACTTTACGAAGAAAGTTTAAAAAAAAATCACGGCACGGCATTATCCGAAGCTCAGGTTTATGCCCTGACACCTCTTGTAGAATTTGTCCACACGGCAAGTTTAATCCATGACGATATTGAAGATTCTTCTGATTTCCGGCGAGGAAAACCTGCAGCGTACAAAAGTTACGGACTTGACACAGCATTAAATTGCGGTTCCTGGCTCTATTTTGAGGCACCTGTGAGCATTAATAATTTAGAAATTCCTGAAAAAATGAAACTTGATCTTTATAAACTTTATACCCGCGAGTTGAGAAAACTGCATTTAGGCCAGGCAATGGATATTTTCTGGCACAGGAATCCTGATTTTTTCCCGTCCGCTGCAGAATATTCCGTAATGGTCAAAAATAAAACAGGAACGCTTGCTTCTCTGGCAGCTCAACTTGGCAGTCTTTGTGGCGGAGTGTCCGCGGAAGATTCTAAAAAAATCGGGGAAATTGCCGCAAACATTGGAATTGGATTTCAGATAATTGATGACGTAATAAATCTTACAAGTGGAAATCCGGGCAAAAAACGCGGGGACGACATTGTAGAAGGCAAAAAAAGTATGCCGGTTCTGCTTCATATTCAAAAAAATCCAGAAAATAAAGAAAAAATCGCTGAATTTATGAAACAGACTTCAAAAGAAGGCATTAATTCGCCTGCCGTAGAAGAATGCATCGCGCTTTTAAATACAAATTCCTGCATAAAAGACGCCACAGAACAAGGCATAAAATTAATCAAAGAAAACTGCCAAAAACTTGGAAGCGAAAAAATAACCGCACTGTTTAATTCTATGATTCCGTTTCAATTCTAAAACGATTCGTGTTCGCGAGCCAAAGAATTTATTTCTGCGGCCATATTTTCCAAAGGAACTTGTTTTTGCACACCGCCAAGTTCAAAACCGACTTTTGGCATTCCGTACACAATGCAAGATTCCTGGTCCTGACCTAAAGTCCACGCACCCTGTTTACGCATTTCTGCAAGCTGAACCGCTCCGTCACGTCCCATTCCAGTCATAATTACACCAAGAGCGTGATTTTTGTAAACTTTTGCAACTGATTCAAACAAAACATCAACAGACGGACGGTGACCATTCCTCGGGTCATCTTGATTTAGTGAAATAGTTTTTCCAAGTGCACGCATTTCGACCGTCATATGCCAGCCACCTGGAGCAATATAAACATGCGAACGCTGCAATAATTCCCCGTCCACCGCTTCTGTAACTGTAAGGGGACAAATTCTATTCAAACTTTCTGCAAATTCTTTTGTAAACCCCGACGGCATATGCTGAACAACTAAAATCGGCTGCTTTACAAGCGGATCAATTTTTGCAAAAAGAGTACGCAGAGCATTTGGACCGCCGGTAGAAATTCCAAGTGCAATAACTTCAATTCTTCCCCCGTCGCGTACAGGAGTAATTACAACCGGTTCCTTTTTTTTAGGTGCCGACCACAAAGTTTGAACCTGCTTAAAATCCGAATGTTTTATAACGGCAGTTTTTGCAACTTCATCGCCTTTTTTCTGCTGAACAAAACGTTCTGCTTCCTTTAATTTTATCTGATTATGAAAGAATTCCGGAAATGGTATTGTTTTTCCGTGTGTAGAAGCATACGCGCCACCATAAGACGCAACGCATTCAATAATATCACTGCCGACATCAGAAATTTTTAATGTTACGGAAGTTCCCCCCGGCTTTGTAATAAAATCAGAAGCACCAAGTTCAAGGCACTGCATCGTAACCGCAGCTCCTTGAGTTGCAATACTGGACAAAATAATAACCGGAACATCAATATGCTGCTCTTTTCTGACCTTTAAAAACTCAACGCCAGTCATAACTGGCATTTCAATATCAAGAAGAATAACGTCAGGCTTCAATTCCGGGATTTTTTCAAGAAGTACCTTGCCATTTTCCGCTTTTCCGGCAACTTTTAAGCCGTCCGTACTTTCAATTATACGTCCAATTAAATTACGCATTAAAGCAGAGTCATCACAAATTAAAACTGAAATTTCATCCATAACTTTTACCTAAATTTACTTTTTACGGGTACATTTTTGCTACACTACGGCTTTGCCTGCCTTCGTTTCATGGTTACTACAATCCCATTGCGCAAGACTTTCGCCAATTTAAGGGCATCTTTAAAAAATCATTTTCAATGCTTTTTTAAAGATGTCTTCGAGTTTTCAAAGATACCTCTAAAAATTGCAATTTTTAGAGGTTACCTTAATGCAGATTTTTTTTGTACAAACATGCCCAGTCGGTTTTTAAAAATTCAAAACCAGTATTCATTCCAAACAAAGATTCTGAATGTCCAATAAAAAGATAAGACTGAGGAGCCATATCGTCCCAAAAATGATTTATTACCTTTACCTGTGCTGCTTCGTCAAAATAAATTAAAACATTGCGGCAAAAAACAACATCAAGATTTCTAATTCCTGAATCATTTTTTAAATTATGATAATCAAAATGCACGTGATTTTTCAGTTCATCTTTTACCTGATAGCCGTTTTCAGTTTTTGTAAAATATTTTTGAAGATAATTGGCAGGAATTCCGTCTACTTTTGTATTCGTATAAAATCCATTTTGAGCCGTCATAAGACATTTTAACGAAATATCCGATGCCGTAATTTTAAAATCCCAGCCAGGTGGTAGAATTTCTTTTAGAACCATTGCAATAGTGTACGGTTCTTCGCCAGTTGAACATCCGGCACTCCAAACTCTGATTGTGCGATCCGTAGCGTGAGAACGTTTGTGTTCCATAACCTGCGGAATTACATATTTTTCAAAGGCATCAAAATGCGGCTGATTTCTGAAAAAACGCGTAAGATTCGTTGTTACGGAATCAAGCATTTCTTTCATTTCTTCATTATTTTTTATAACGTTTGCATAATATTCTTTTGGAGTTGCAATATTCTTTTTGCGCAGTAATTCACGGATTCTGCTGTCAAGAATTGATCTGTTTGTTGCAGAAAACGTAATGCCACTTTCATCATAAATTAACTTACGGAACATTTCATAATCTGCATCATTTAAAACTTCGTTCATAGCTGAAATTATACTCCCAAAAAAATCAATTGTAAAATTGAGAAAATCTCTTTTGAAGACTTGTACGTAGTCATTATCGGCAAAATTATAAAAATTTGAAAAGAAAAATGCGTGAGGGATTGTAGCAGCCGCGTAGCGGGCCACGGTCTATGAAGCGCTATTGTTCTGGCGCGGAATGCCGGGGCTGGAGGTGAATACCGGAACTGCGAAAAGCCCGACCCGGAGCGCAAAAATTAGTGTCATAATCAATTTTCCGGTAAAAAAAAACACCACGATGCATTATAAAATACACTGTGGTGTGCGCGAAGGGACACGCCCTTATAAAAATCTAAAAATTAACGCTGAATACGACCGCTACCGTTACCTCCGGCAAGTTTTTCAACTTCGTCAACGCTGACCATATTGTAGTCGCCTTCGATTGTGTGCTTGAGGCAGGAAGCGGCAACTGCAAAGTCCACGATTTCTTGAGTAGATTTGCCGGCGAGAGTTGCGTAAATCAGACCACCTCCAAAACTATCTCCACCACCGACGCGGTCAACGATATACATTTCGTATTCTTTAGAAAAACAATAGTCTTTGCCATCATACAAAAGCGCGGCCCAGTTATTGCGGTTCGCGTTGATTGAAGTTCGGAGCGTAATTGCAACTTTTTTAAAGCCAAATTTGTCTGCAAGTTGTTTTGCAACAGATTTATAACCTTCTTTGTTCAATTTTCCGCCGTTAATATCTGTGTTTTCTGCTTCAATTCCAAAAACGTCTTTGGCATCTTCTTCGTTGGATATGCAGACGTCAACATATTTACAGATTTCTGTCATTGCAACGCGGGCCTGTTCTCTTGTCCAGAGTTTACCGCGGTAGTTTAAATCACAACTGACAGTTGCTCCGGCCGATTTTGCAGCTTTGCACGCTTCTATACAAATCTGAACCATATTTCCGCCAAGTGCCGGCGTAATTCCTGTTAAATGAAACCATGAACAATCTTTAAAAATTGCGTTCCAGTCAAAATCTTCCGGCTTTGATTCTGCAATTGAAGAATGTGCACGGTCATAAATACATTTTGAACCGCGCTGCGAGGCTCCTCTTTCGTTGTAATAAATGCCGACACGGTCGCCTCCCCGAACAATGTACGAAGTATTTACTCCATAACGACGAAGACTGTTAATTGCGGCCTGACCAATTTCATGTTTTGGAAGTTTTGTAACGTAATAAGAATCAAGACCGTAATTTGCAAGCGAAACAGCTACATTTGCTTCTCCGCCACCAAATGTAGAAGTCATTTTATCAACCTGAACAAAGCGGAAATATCCTTCCGGTTCTAGTCTTAACATAATTTCACCAAATGTAACTACTTTCATAATATTCTCCTATAAAAACACCGCGTTAGCGGCAGTACAGGAGGTGCTGAATCGCAGTTTTAGAAAATTAGAAAAACTGCAGTTATAACATCTCCTTTATAAAAAACAACGCATCAGACCTAGCCTCTGATTTCTTTTACGATTGATGAAGCTTCGGCAGTAAGTTTTTCTATCTGAGCAAAATCCCCACCCTTTACTAAATCACCTTTTACCATCCAGCTGCCGCCACACGCAAGAATTTTGTCACAGGCAAGATATTCGCGGACGTTCGTTGCATTAATTCCGCCAGTTGGCATAAATTTCATCATTGTATACGGAGCAGAAATTGCCTTAATCATTTTAAGTCCGCCAGCATTTTCTGCCGGGAAAAATTTTACAACATCAAGACCGTATCCAAGTGCCATTTCCAGTTCTGTAGGAGTCATAATACCGGGACAAACCGGATAATTATTTTTGAGACAATATTCTACGACTTTTGGATTAAATCCTGGGGCAACAATGAATTTTGCGCCCGCATCGATAGCCTTGTCCACCTGCTCAGTTGTAAGTACAGTTCCGGCGCCTACAAGCATCTGTGGAAATTTTTTAGCAATGATTTTGATGCTTTCTTCTGCCGCTGCAGTACGGAAAGTAACTTCTGCGCACGGAAGTCCGCCTTTTATGAGGGAATCAGCAAGCGGTTCTGCATCACTTGCATTATTCAAAACTACAACTGGAACAATTCCTGTTGAACCAATTTTTTTTAATGTATCGTTCATTTTTTACGCCTCCTGCGTATTATGGGTATCAAAGATACCTCTAAAAATTGCAATTTTTAGAGGTTCCCTTATTTTTGTTTTTTAAGAAAATAAACCAGTAACCAAATCCTATAAGAATTCCGCCGGTTATGTTTCCAAGCGTTACCGGAATTTCATTTTTTACAAAGAAAGAAAGCCATGACAAACCTTCAGCCTCAATTCCATATTCACTAGAAGCAAGAATTCCAACCGAAATAAAGTAAAAATTTGCGACGCAATGTTCAAATCCTGCAAGAACAAAAATCATGATTGGAAGAAATGCAGCAAGAATTTTTCCTGAAATTTGTTTTGGCGCAAAAGTCATCCAAACGGCAACGCAAACCATGATGTTACACAAAATTCCTTTAATAAAAGCATCTCCAAAAGATAAATGAACTTTTGAAATCGCCGTTGCAACCGCAAATTTTGCAAGTTCACCGTCATATAAAGAAAGAACGTGTCCATAACAAACTAATAGGGCAATAAACAAACTGCCAGCAAAATTTCCAATCCACACGACAACCAAATTTCTAAACATTCCGCCAATCGTTGCTTTTCTGTCCAAAACCGAAATAACAAGCAGACAATTACCGGTAAACAGTTCACTTCCCGCAACAACAACCATCACAAGTCCAATTGGGAAAATTACCGCACTGAGCAGACGACTTAAAGCCGGAACGGAGATTCCGCATGATACAATGGAACTTCCGAGTGCCCCAAGTGAAATAAAAATTCCTGCAAATACAGCAAGAACGAACATTTTTACAAACGGCAGCCTTGTTTTTGCGGTGCCAGTTTCAGAATAAAGTTCAGCAATTTGTGCCGGTGAATTCATAATTTCTCTTTCGTCCTAAAAATTTGTGTTTTTGTCCAGGGAACCTCTAAAAATTGCAATTTTTAGAGGTTCCCATTAAAGAATTTAACAGCGTTATCAAAACTGATGTCTTTAACCATTTTTCCAAGAAGACTTTTATTATCCGGATATTCGCCGTTTTCTACAAGATTTCCGACAAAGTTGCACAAAATTCGTCTGAAATATTCATGCCGCGGATAAGAAAGAAAACTTCTTGAATCTGTAAGCATTCCAACATAAGAAGAAAGCACAGACGTTCTTGCAAATACCCGAATCTGCTCTTCAATGCCGTCTTTGTGATCGTTAAACCACCATGCCGGACCAAAAATGCAATTTCGGAAATTTGCAGCCATAGTCGCAAGAGCTTCATTGTCTTTTGGATTTAAATTATAAAGAATAACCTTTGCTGAAGGTTCGGCAGAATAAATCTGATTTAAAACTTCCCCAATCTGAACTGCAAAATTAAAATCCTGAAGACTGTCTTCGCCGATATTTTTTCCAGCATAATTGTACATTGCAGTGTTTTGATCGCGCAAAGCGCCAATGTGAATCTGCATTACAAAACCTTTCTGAGCGTAAAGTTTTCCAAGTTCAACAAGAACGTAGCCTTTGTATTTTGCAAGTTCATCATGATTTAATTTTTTGCCAACCCAGGCTTTTTGAAAAATGTAGTTTACATCCTCATAACTTGCCGGAAGATAAAAATCATTTTCTAAAGAATGATCGCTTACCAAAGAACCGGCAGCCTTGAAATAGTCCATTCTGATTGCAGCAGCCTTCAGCATATCGTCAATATTCTTGATTTTTATTTTTGTAATTTCCTGCAATTTAGAAATGTACGGGGCATAAGCTTCTGATTCTGCATTAATCAGCAAATCCGGGCGGAAAGACGGCAAAACTTTTACTTCCTGCCATTCTTCTGCAAGTTTTTTGTGCCAATGCAAATCATCAAGAGGGTCATCCGTTGTACACAATGCCTTTACATTTAATTTTGTAAGAAGTCCGCGCGGAAAATAATCTTTTTGAGAAAGAAGTTCGTTGCATTTTTCCCAAATTGATTTTGCATTTTCTTCTGTAACCGGCTGTGTAATTCCAAAATAACGCTGAAGTTCAAGATGGCTCCAGTGGTAAAGAGGATTTCCAATACAGCCCTGCAAAGTTTGTACAAAAGCAAGATAACGCTGATAGTCATACTCTTCTGCAGTAAGATTTAAGGTCTGTAAAAGCGGTTTTAATTCTTCTGCATTTTTTACACTGCCGTCAGAGCGAATGTGCCCCGTAATATATTCTTCTTTTACGCCGGCCGCACGCATTGCACGCCATTTGTAGTGATCATGATCCAGCCATGCATTTGCGAGATTACCCAGATTTTTATTTTCGTAAATTTCCTGTGGAGACAGATGATTATGAAAATCAAAAATCGGCTGATTTTCTGCATACGAATGATAAAGTTTTTTTGCAGTTTCTGTCTGCAAAATAAAATCCTGCTGTAAAAATTCTTTCATAAAAATTCCTTGTTTTTCTTTAGGGAACCTCTAAAAATTGGAATTTTTAAAGGTAACGCTAGAAACACGATTATAACGCGTAAAGGATTGGCGCACCTGCGTAAGCAGTCCCGAAACGCAGTGGAGGGATGAGCCGCGGTTAGTCGGCGAAGTGCAGAAAGCCTGACCCGAAGCGCAACGCGCGAAAGGATACGCCAAAAAATCTATTCTAATGCAACTTCTTTTAAAGTTTTTCTGACACTTCCCTTTCCAACCGTAAGTTTTTTGAAATATGATTCAACTTTTTTTCCAAGGCCGGCTTCATAAAGATTTACGCCAAAAATATCAGAACGCGAAAGCAGATTTTTTACTGTTTCATGAACATCAAAATTCTTGCCAAGACTGACATTTTCAACGAGCGGACAAACTTCGCCTAAAAGCGGATCCGGAGAAAGTTCAAATTTTTCGCCGTCATCATTAATTGCCATCAGATAGCGAAGCCACAAGGCCTGAGTCAAAGGAATAACTTTAAGGTTATTGACGTCTAAATCTTTACGATTCAGATAACCTTTAATTGTTTCTCCAAAGCGGATGCTAAGTTTTTGAGAAGTATCACAAGCAATTCGCTGAGGAGTATCTGGCATAAACGGATTTGGAATACGGATATTAACAACTTCGTCAATAAAATTTTCCGGTTTTATGATTTCAGGATTTACTACAACCGGCAGTCCTTCCGTGTAACCAAGGCGTTTTACAAGAGCGAGCAGTTCAGGATCTTTCATTTCCGCAGAAATCAGCGTATACCCCAAAAGACAACCGCTTAGTGCAAGGAATGTGTGCAGCGGATTTAAACACGTGCAGACTTTCATTTTTTCAACTTTGTCTACGGTTGCGCGGTCTGTAAAATAAAGTCCGGCTTTTTCAAGTTCTGGCCGTCCGTTAGGAAATTTATCTTCAATTACCAGGTACTGAACTTCCTCTGCATTTACAAAAGGCGCAACATAAGTTTTTTTAGAAGTAATTACAGGGTCAAGCTGTTCAATTCCGTCATCGCTTAGGATTTTTTGAATTTTTGAATCCGGACGTGGCGTAATTTTATCAATCATTGTCCATGGAAAACTTACTTTTGATTCATTATTGATATAAGAAAGGAAGCCAGACTTACAAACTCCGCGATTTTCCCATTCTTCAGCAAATTCTTTTACGGCGGCATAAAGTTTGTCACCATTGTGTGAACAGTTATCCATGCTGACCATAGCGACCGGAAGTTCACCGTTTACGTAACGTTCGTGCAACAAAGTAACAATTTTCCCAATATAAGATTTTGGAAGAACAGGTCCCGCCGCAAAATCGTCTTCTACTCCGTTCATCAAAACGCCCGCTGCATTTCTCAAAAGGTAACCTTTTTCTGTAATTGTAAAACTTACCATCTGCAGTTCAGGATTTCTGAAAATTTCGCAAAGACGACTCCAGTCCGCTTCGTTTTCGGAATCTGCCGTCAAAGCTTCTGAAATTGAAGCAACAACAGTCTTTTCAATATCGCCCGAAGCCTTTAATGTAACAAGTGCAGAAATACTGTCGTGAGGACGATACATTTTTTCTATAATTTCATAATCATAACCTTCCGCAACAACAAGGCCGCGGTCAATTACACCTTTATTCAAAAGTTCCTGCACAACATTTGCCTGAAAAGCACGGAAAATATTTCCCGCTCCAAAATGAATCCAAAACGGAGCTTTTTTTGTAGCATTTTCAACAGTTTCTCTGTCAAAATCCGGCAATTTATAGCCTTTTGCAATCCATTCGTCCTTATTTTTTATTCCCTGTTTTGTTAATTTCATATTCCGCCTACACTTACAATTCTACCTGTATAATTTTACGCCGCTTCTGTCAAATGACTTTTCGCACGCTTCCCAAAGTCCGTTCAGATAAGCCGCTCCAAGTGCCCTGTCATAAAGTCCGTAACCAGGCATTGCTTTTTCGCCCCAAATCATACGCCCGTGATCCGGTCTGATAACGCCGTCAAAACCAGTTTCATACAAAGTCTTAACAATCTTGAACATATCAAAAGAACCTGCCGAAGAAAGATGTGCCGATTCTTGAAAATCTAGAACAGAATCGTCAATTGCAGTATTGAACTTAAGATTTCGCACATGCGCAAAGTGAATTCTGCCCTGCGCCGCCTTAATAAATTCACACAAATCATTTTTGCGGTTCGTACCATAAGAACCGGTACAGAAAGTCAATCCATTATGCACGTTATCAACAGCATTAAGCATACGTACAACGCCTTCCTGACTTGTAATAATTCTTGGCAGTCCAAAAACCGGCCACGCAGGATCATCAGGATGAATTGCCATATCAATATTATATTTGTCGCAAACCGGCATAATTGCCTTCAAAAAGTAAACCAGATTGTCAAAAAGTTTTTCTTCCGTAACATCCTTGTACATTTGGAATAATTCTTTAACGCGGGCCATTCGCTCAGGTTCCCAGCCCGGCAAAATAAATCCGTTGGAATTTTTATCCATACGTTCAAACATTTCTTCCGGCTTTACCCCGTCAATTGCCTTGGAATTATAAGCCAAAACAGTTGAACCATCCGGACAAGGCCGTGCCAGTTCAGAACGTGTCCAGTCAAAAACAGGCATAAAGTTGTAACAAACCATATGAATGTCTTCTTGACCAAGCCGCTCAAGAGTTTTTATATAATTTTCAATATACTTATCCCGCTCGCCGCCACCAATTTTAATATCATCGTGAATATTTACACTTTCAATTCCGGCAATTTTTAAACCGGCATCTTCAACTTCCTTTTTTATTTTCTGAATTGCCGATTTTTCCCAAGCGTCGCCCGGCACTGAATCATACAAAGTCGTTATTACACCATGAACGCCAGGCACCTGACGAATTTGCTGTAAAGTAACGGAATCAAATCCTGTTCCGTACCATCGTAAAGTCATTTCCATAAGAAACTCCAGTTTTGTTTTGATGTCTAAAGTATAACACCGGTAATAAAAAATCACAACTAAAACACTAGTATACTAGTTAAAATTATAAAATATACACAGATTCCCCTAGATTTACGGGCGCACCCTGTCGGGCCAGGCTTTTCAGGGTTACGTTTTCACTCCAAAGTCCTCGGCACGCAAATCGCGTGCCTGCGGGCTTTAGCTTCGGCAATTGAAATTGCCTTCAGCTACCCTTACAATCCTTTGCGCATTAAGGGAGGCTCTAAAAATTGCAATTTTTAGAGGCAACGAAAGAAAACTCGATGTTTTAATTCGTTGTATTGTAACGAATTAAAACTCGCTCGTATCTCTAAAAAAGCATTGAAAATGATTTTTTAAAGATGCCCTTAATTTTTTCTAATATAACAAACAAGCGAGGCAGTTGCAGTTTCACTTCCAGATTCAAACCACCAGTCTGTAATTTCTGTTTCAATTTCTGACCGAACTTTTTCAGGTACGGACGGAGTTATTAAAATTGACCCTGGAACAAAATATCCGGCCGCATTTACGTCAAAAGTAATATTAATCTGACTGTAAGATGCTAGAATCTTCTGTGCCTCAGAAGAAAATTTCAACGATAATTCTTTTGGAAAAATCACTTTTCTAGCTTCACCGCCTTTCCAGGTAATAGAATTTAACGAACCGTCGTTTCCGTTTGCTGCCCCGGATTTACCGCTTTTTGAATTTGCCGTGCCGGTCGCTTTTGCTTTTGCAACATTGCTCAGTGCAGAATTTGTATTTTCAGAAACAGTTTTTACACCGCCAGTTTCAGTTTTCGCACTTGTCTGCTGGCCTTCTTTCTGTGCGTTGGCCGTTGAACCTGCAGTTCCACTGAACGTCGTCGAAGCATTTTCAATTTTGCGGTTAACTGCGCTGGCACTCACTGTAGAATTTGCCGTTTCTGAAGAAAACATTGCGTCAAAATCAAAATCGTTTACAGTTTTTGTGCTTTTTACAGGACTAATTTCACCGGTAATTTCTTTTGCATACGTCAAAGGTTCATTTTTTTGCGGCAAAACCGGCATTTCAGTTTTTTTAGTTACCACTTCCTGTACGGCAGTTTTTGTAACAGTTTCTTCAACTTTTTCTTCCATCCCGGGATTTTTTTCTACTGCAAGATTTTCTATCTTAGAAATTTCTTCAACTAACGGCGTTTCTTCCACAATTTCTGCAATTTCAGAATTTTCTGAATTTTCACTTACGGGCGGTTCTGCAAAAACCGGCTCAGGAATTTCAGGATTTTTTTCTCCGCGCAAAGTAATCTGAACTGTTTTGTATTCAGTCTTTTTATTTTCCGGGAATTTTATAAAAATGGCACACAAAGCAAAAATCAGCGTTGCAACTCCCGTAATAATCAGAGAAAAAATCCTGCTTGTAAACAGCGGAGAACTGTATTTTCCTAAAAGAGGATATTTTGTCATTTTTGTTTTTCCACCGCGGTACGCAAATTAATCACGGAATAACCACTTTCGCGAAGAACATCAAAAATTTTTACGACAGCACCATTTGTTACAAGGGCATCCGCTTCCACAGAAACAGGAAAATTTTCGCGTTCCACGGCACCTGTATCATAATTCAAAAGTTCAACTTTCAAATCCCCAAGGCTGACTTCTTTTTCATTAAAATAATATTTTCCGTCAACGCTTGCGTAAATTGTAATTCCGCTGCCGGAAGTCCCCTCAGAAGTACGACTTTGTGGCAAATTAAGTTTAATTCCCGGCAAAACTGCAAAAGTCGTAGAAACCAGAAAAAATAAAATCAGCTGAAAAACAATATCAAGCATCGGGGTCATATCAATATTTGACTGAATCTGTCCCTTTCTTCTTCTTAATCTCATTTTTAAAGCTCCATTTTAAGCACTGATTCTGCCAGTAAGCCTAAGCAGAATTGAAGTTATATTTTTTTGCATTTCTACAATTTTTTTATTTACAAGATTTACAAAAAAGTTATGGCAAATCAAAGCCGGAATAGAAACCGAAAGTCCGGCAACAGTTGTAATCAGTGCTTCACCAATGGAACTTGCAAGCACGGAAGGGTCGCCCATTGTACCTCCACCTCCAAGAATTCCAAAAGCCTTAATGTTTCCCGTTACAGTTCCAAAAAGTCCAAGCATTGTTGCAATACTTGCAATTGTTCCAAGAGCAGTAAGCAAATGTTCAAGGCGCGGCACAACATAATCAATTTCAGCTTCTACAGTTTCGCGCAAATCCGCTTCTTCATAACGGCGACATTCAATTGCTTTTTTTATAACGTCACCAAACGGAGTATTTACCTGAATACAAAGTGCCTTTGCCTTTTCATAATCGCCAAGACGCAAAAAATCATCAATATTCTGCAAAAGCTGTTTGTCGCGTTTTTTAATTGAATTGAAGTAAATAATTCTCTCTACAATAATAAAAACTGCAAGAATTCCACAAATAATAATAGGAATCATAATGATTCCGCCAGATTTTAATGTTTCAAACATAATTTTGTACTCCTATAAAAACACCGCGTTAGCGACAGCACAGAAAGTGCTGAATATGAAGTTTTACAAACAACGTTTGGAAAACTTCAGTGATAAAAATTACACGGACGGAATTTTTATTACATCTCCTAGAAGAAAAATTTTATCATAACAGAAGCACTGCCGCCCCTTGCTATATATTGTCCTGCATATATTCTTTTGTTACCGGTAAATAATTTCACCATATCATTCAAAGATGCAACAAGATTTATTGAATCGCTCAGTTTTACAAAACCGCTTAAATCAACAACTGGAATTGAAACGCCGTCCTTGTTAATTCCCATTTCTGCAGAAAAGCTGCCTTTCCAGTTTGATTCTTCACTTTCCATAGATAAAGAAATTTTTACAGACATAGGATCTTCTAAGACGGGAGTATAAAACCAGTTTCCGTGCCACTGAAGATTACAGGTAAAAAGTTTATAAAAATACGAAAAATCTATATCAGTTACAAGAATTGAACGTTCTTCTGATTCAAAACCATAAAGTCCATTTGTACAGTAAGCAGAATCAAAAACAGGACTGTAAAATTTATTACCAAATGCAGTGTAACGATACTCAGTCTTTATATTTCCGGTAAAAGAATACAAAACCGGCACCGTAACTTCAAAAATTCCGTACCAGTCAGAAACTTCAGACGGAGTAAAATCCATTGCCACAAAATTGTAAAGTTTTTCGTAATCAGAAAGTTTATAGCGGTTAGAATCAAGTCCGCCCTTTGCAAAAATTTTGAAATTTCTTGTTGCAAAACTTACAGGAAAATTTGCTTCAACACCTAAGTTAAATGGAACAATAAAAGTATTATCGTTCAGGGCATTTCCAAATACAAAATGAACATCGCTGAAAATATTTAAAATCTGATTTTTATAACTAAAATCAAGACCTGTGCTTAAACGGTTAACCGCGGATTTTTCATAATCAAAATCATAAGACAAATCTGCACCCGCAGAAAAATGCTCATTCTGCCAGTTCAAAGCAACTGACGGCGAAACATTAAAAGTCCACAAAGACGGAATTGACGTGCCGGTCACATCAAGATAACGGTTATACGTATTGAAGGCCAAATTTCCAAAAAGAGCAAAATTTTCGGTAAAATTCCACATAACATCGGCGGAAGTTCCAATTTTGTTATGATTTACGTCACTGATATTTTCAACTTTGTTTTGAAGTCCATTTTTATTATTGTCGTAAAGAAAATTAACTCCCATGTGGAGTTTTTCAAAATTGAACCCCTTATCAAGATTAAAATTTGTCGTGCTGTCGTTATAACCTTCAGAAAGTGCCGTTCCAGAATATCCGGCAGCAGAATCATGCAAAAAAGACAGCTGAAATGGACTTTTTGGATTTAAATGATGAATTGTAAAATCCCCATAAATTCCAAGAGGATACCCACCGCCAATTTTACCTTCCGCAAAAATTGATTTATCCGCAAGCTTTTGAACATTTGCGACTTCATCATTTTTGTCTTCATCGTAAATTTCTGGAAGAATGGGATTTATTTTTCCACTTCCAGTCTGCTCTTCAATTACATCCTCAAAATCCGGCAAAACATCATTCGGAACAATTAAATCTTTTGCCGTAATAACCGTAGTAACTTCGGGTAATTGAATTTTTTCAGAAGATTCCTGACTAAAAACCGGCAAACCGGCCACAAACAAACATAACGGATATAAAAAAATCTTTTTCATAATATTTCCTTATTTTATAAGAAATTTTGCCCTCTGTGCATAATCAGAAGACGGATAAAGTTCAGAAAGCACCTTAGAAGTTTTTTCTGCATCCCCGTCAAGTTTTGCAGCCTTAAAAGCTTCTACCGCACTGTATAAAGCCGCTGCAGTGTCATTTTCAGAATTTTCTGAACCAGCCCTATAATATTCCGCAGCCTTTAGATAAAGTTCCGCAGATTTTTTATTTTCAAGTTTTTTGCGGTAGTAACCGGCAAGAAAATCAGCATTTTTCGCGGCATATTTTTTTTCAGCATCTTCTTTCTGTTTTTCAAGAAGATTTTCTGCAAGGCGCACCGCTTCTTCCATGCCGTTTTCCTGAACCGCGTAAATTGTCACAAGTTCAGTTCCGCAAATCCGCCCTTTTACAGTTTCACTACCGCCAAGACTTTCATATTCAGAACGTTTTTCTGCAAGTTTTCTGTCCGTGCCTTTTACAATTTCTTCCAGTTCAAGAATATTTCTGCCAATTCCATCAGAAATAGCCTGATCTGAATAATTTTTCATCATGAATTTTGAAATTTCCAGCGCAGCAGAATATTCTTCGATGGAATAATAGGCTTCCATCAAATTTTTGCATGCCCCGTAAACATAAATACTTTGAGGATATTCCTGAATCAGATTTTTGTTCATCATAATTGATTTTTCAACAAAACCTGCCTTCCAGTTACTATCTGCACAGAAAAACATAGCAGAATCGGCATATTTTCCGTCCACATAACGATAAATATAATTATTGTAACGTTTTTCGGCAGTTTCATAATTTCTGCGCGAATAATAAAGCCCGCCCAAACTGTACATTGCTTCTTCCGCCTGACTGCTTTGTGCATATTCATCAATTACGCGATTGTATGCAGCCTCAGAATCCACAATTTTGTCCATTTTTTCATAATTCCGGGCAATCTGCATAAGACATTTTATTGCAAATTCAGATTTTTCCCTTGTATAAGGCAAAAGAATGTCCACAGCTTTCTGATAATTCTGCGAAGTTGAATAAATATCGGCACAGAATAAAATTGCTTCCTGCCTTTCAGTTTCGTTATCACTAAGATTTATCATCTGTTCGGCGTGAACTGCAGCTGTTTTGTAATCTCCATTTTGAAAAGCCGAGCGTGCACCATATTCATAGGCAAGATATTTAAAATCATTTTGAGAATTAGAAGCATCCGTTGCATAATTAATCAAAGTTCTGTAAGAATCCCGAGTATTTCCAAGATTATATTCCGCGTAACCTTTATAAAAATACGCAAGATTTTCAAAATTCTTTGAATCAGAATAACTTTTTATGTAGAGAACAAAATGATTTATAGCGTCCTGCCATTCTTTAAGATTAATTTTACATAAACCACAAATATAATTTTTTTGAGGACTTGAAGAAATTGAACTTATTTCCCAAGCCTTTTTATAATTTTTGCAGACAAATAAAAGTTTTGCGTACTCATTTTGAGTTTTATAATTCAACAGCCCAGCATCAGAAATTCTATCGTAAACCGAAAGTGCCTGTGCAAATGCATTTAATTTTACCAATGCAGAGGCATAAAGTTCATAGACATTTAGATTTTCTGCGGAAATTGTTTTACTTTCCGGATTTTGAGCAAAAAATTCCGTGATTTTTTTGATTGCCTTTGCATAAGATTCAAGTTTATAAAACGAAAGAAAATAATTATGGGAAGTTTCAATATCAGGATTTTCTACAAAATCATAGAGTTCTTCAATTTCAGACCACTTATTTTCTTTTACTTTGCACAAAATTAAAGTCGAATAATAAGAATCAGAAAAATTGCGGACAGTAGAAAATTTTACATTTTCTGCCATTTTTGAAAGTTTTTCGTCCGCCGCTTCAAAATTGCCGTCTTTTTCCATCAGAAGTTTTGCTTCATAAAGTTCAAGCACTTCTTCGTAAACTTTTACTCCGTTTGCAATCTGTTTTTCTGCATTTTCAAAGTATTCTGAAGACTTTTCATAATTTTTCTTTTCAAATTCGTCAATTCCAAGCCGAATCCAGAATTCACAGACCATTTCTGGCGACGATGAAAAAGAATCTGCCGCAGTTTCAAAAATATCAGCAGGATTTTTACTGACTTTTTTATCCGAAGCCAGATTGTAAGCCTTTTTCATTGCAGAAACCGCCAATTTTTTATAAGGAGACTGCACAATTTCGCTGTAAAGAGAATAAGCGTTTTCTTCTTCGGCGGAATTTTCAAATGCTTCTGCGGCATAAAGTTTTATGGAACTGAAAGTTTCATCATCAAAATCCTTGGATTTTAACTGATTGAACAAATCAAGCGATTTTTCAAAATTTTGTGTTTTATTACAACAAATTAAATATCGGATTAAAGTCTGGTCGTAATCAGATTTTTCATAAACAACGCCGTGCTGAATTACATACTCGTATGGAAGAATTGCACTTTCATAATCCCCAGTCAAATAATAACTTGACGCCGTGTACAAAACTGCTGAATCATAAAATTCTCCATTTGGACCATTTTTGCACACAGAATAAAGCTGTTCCTGTGACAATTCATAACTGCGGTTCAGAAAATACGCTTTCCCAAGAAAATATGCACAGCGGACGAAACGTTCTTTATCCTGCATAAGTTTTGGACGCAAATCCGCAAGAGTCTGAATTGCATCATCATAACGCTGAAGATTTATTTCACTTTCGCCTTTTAAAATTTCTGCATCCGGTAAATATGCAGAATCAGGAAATTTTCGCTTTAACGAATCCGCTTTTTCAATAACGCCAGGATAAAATCCGCTTGAATACGCAGATTTTATATCCGTAAAAACGGCAGAATCTTCGTTGCCGGCAAAAACTGCACAACTAAGACCTGTCACAATCACAAATAAAGATAATATTTTTTTCATATTGATTTCTTTAACCTATCGTGGAAAAAACTGTTCAGAACTTTTTACTCTCGTTAAATAAACAAAATCGTTTGCATAATACGTCAGAAAATTATCAAGTTCTAACTGCCTTCCGTTCATAAAAACTGCACATTCAAATTTTCCGTCCTCTCTGAAATACGGAAAAAACACAACATTTTCGTTAAAAACTTTTATTTCCGGCGAAACTGAACGGTCACTTTCACGAATCGCACCAAAATAAAATTCTCCCGGCTCCGAAGCTGCAAGTACATACAGTATGGATTTTAGAACTCCGCTTGTATAACCAGAATCTTCTGCAAAGGTAACAATATTTTCAGTTCCTTTATCCGTAAGTTTTGTAGAAAAAGGATTGATTTTTACATCCGTAAAAGAATTTTTGTAAGTGTAAGTATTTCCGCTATTTACAGAAATAATTGCCGTAGATAAGTTTCGTATCCAGTCCAGCGAAAAACTTAAGGAATTTTTTTGAGATAAAACGCCCTGCAAACCGGTAGGATTATTTTCCACAGTTTCCTGAATCAGCGGTTCCCTTTTTAATCTTCCGCCAGAAAGCGGTTCAATAAGACCGTCCGCAATCCATTTTAAAAATCCCGCAGAAGATAAATAAAGTTTGTCCTCATCAAGATTTTCTGAATTTGAAAAATTCTTTCCGTTATCAAGCCGCACAAGATTATTATTTTCATCATAAATTGCAAGCGGAGTATAAATAATGGACGGCAATTTTTCCTGAATCACGGCAATCATCTGCTGAACACTGTGATAAAGTGAAGTATCCGTCAGAACATAATTCCACGGAAGTTTATCTTGTGTAATTTTAAAAACATCCTCAATGGAATATGAATAGAATTTCTTAAAAGGAACGCCAGTCGGAACTCCTTTTGCCGCGTAATTTCCAAAAATTATTAAATCCGCAAGCCCTGTCTTTCCATAAGGTGTAAACTGAACATAAACATCAGCATCTTTTGCAAAATAATAGCGGATTCTTAAAATCTGACCGTTTTTTTTATCCCGGATAAAAACGACACTGCCAGCCGCGTCACCGGGATAAATGTCCTGTTCCATAATGTAACTGCCGCGATCATCATAAACACTCACATTGATTTTTGCATGCGGTGAAACAAAAATATTAAATGTAGAATCGCTTTCTTCAAGACGAATCTGAAATTCCTCCCCAATGTCATTTCTGCGAATTTCCGCTTCTTGTTCGCGGAGCATTGTCAAAGGAGCTTCAAACCATTTTTCCGTCAATTTTTCCCTGATTTCCGCAGAATCAGGAATTCCAAGCCGGTTGTCTTTAGAAAAAACAGGAAAGGCTGTCAAAAATATAATCAAAAGTAATAATATTTTTTTCATTTACTTTCCTTTTCGGTAGAATTTGCCAGAGTTCTTAGAAAGATATTTTAGTGAACCTTCTTAATTTTTGTTTCATCTGGATGAGTGCCAAGCGGAGCATTTGACAAAAGCAGTTTTAGACGATTCAGCTGATTTACCTCTGAACTCCCCGGATCATAATCAATCGCACTGATATTTGCACCAGGATAGCGTCGGCGTAATTCTTTTATCATTCCCTTTCCTGTTACGTGATTTGGCAGACAGGCAAAAGGCTGAACACAGGCAATGCTAGGCACACCCTCTTTAATCAGTTCAATCATTTCTGCGGTAAGAAACCAACCTTCTCCCATGATATTACCAAGCTGAACAATGTCATCAACGCCTTTCATCATATCGTAAATTATGGTCGGAGAATCAAAACGTTTACTCTTTTTAAGTGCTTTTTTCATTTTACGGCGATAAAGTTCCAAAAGCCAGACAAAAAGTTTTGCATTTTTTTCCGATTTTTTAGGGAATGCAAGTTCTTCGTGCTTAAAAATTCCAGTCGCAAAAGAATAGAAGAAGAAATCTGCAAAATCCGGGACAACAGCTTCGGCACCTTCTTTTTCTATAGTTTCTACAATCTGATTATTTGCAGTCGGGTGGAATTTTACCATAATTTCTCCGACAACGCCAATTCGCGGTTTATGAACATCACGGAGCGGCAAGACATCAAATTCGTGCACGATTTTTTTCAACAATTTGTGATAAGAATGCAAACTATTCTTTGTACATTCTTTTTCTGCCTCTGCATTCAGTTTTTCGTAAAGAGCATTTGCACTGCCCGGCACTCTTTCGTACGGTCTTGTCCTGTAAAGACAGCGCATCAAAGTGTCACCAAGCATTACTCCTTTCAAGATTTTGTGAATCATTCCAAGTGAAATTTTAAATCCCGGATTCTGTTCAAAGCCCTGAACACTCAAAGAAAGAACTGGAATGTGACCAAGTCCCGCATCATTTAATGCACGGCGGATAAATCCAATGTAGTTTGTTGCGCGACAACCACCGCCCGTCTGACTCATTACAAGACTGACATTATTCAAATCATATTTACCGCTCTGCAGTGCAGAAATCATCTGACCAGCAACAAGCAACGACGGATAACAGGCATCGTTATTTACATATTTCAATCCAGCGTCAATTGCTTTTGGATCCACGGCATTCAGAACTTCAAGTTTATAACCTGAAGCCCGCACTCCAGCTTCAAAAAGTCTAAAGTGAATTGGCGACATCTGAGGACAAAGAATTGTGTGACGTTTTCTCATTTCTTCCGTAAAAATAACGCGCTGATATGCAGAAGATTTTACCGGCATTACAACTTTATTTCTGATTCTTGCTTTTACGGCGGCAATCAAAGATCTGATTCTGATTCGCACGGCACCAAGATTAGAGCCTTCGTCAATTTTAATCAAAGTGTACATTCGGTTCTTTGCCTTGAGAATTTCATCAACCTGATCAGAAGTTACGGCATCAAGTCCGCATCCAAAAGAAGTTAACTGTACAAGTTCAAGATTCGGCATTCCGGTAACAAACGACGCTGCACGATAAAGACGATTATGATAAACCCACTGATCTATAATTCGTAACGGACGTTCAACTTCACCAAACTGAGCAACAGAATCTTCCGTAAATACCGCAAGACCAAGCCCGTTAATCATTTCTGGAATTCCATGGTTAATTTCCGGATCCAGATGATAAGGACGACCGGCAAGTACAATTCCCCCCCCCCCTTTTCTGATAACTTCTTCAAGGGCTTCTTCCCCTTTCTGCTGAACATCTTTTTTGAATTTAACCTGTTCGTCCCATGCTTTTTCAACGGCATCAAAAATCTTTTCTTTTGACAAAACAGGGAAGTGAGGAATCAAAACTTCTGCAAGTCGTTCTGCAAGACGCTGTTTGTCATAAATTGGCAAGAAAGGATCAAGATACAAAATTGAAGAATCCTGACGCAGTTCATCAATATTATTTCTTAAAACTTCCGGATAACTCGTTACAATCGGACAGTTATAGTGATTTCCGGCCCCCATATCCTCCTGTTTTTCATAGGGAGCACATGGATAGAATATAAATTTACATCCCTGCTGAATCAAAGACATAACATGACCATGCGAAATTTTTCCCGGATAACATACAGATTCTGAAGGAATAGTCTCAAGTCCTTTTTCGTAAATTGTTCGTGAAGAACGCGGACTCAAACGTACCCTGAATCCTAATTCATTAAAGAAAGTAAACCACAGCGGATAATTTTCGTACATATTAAGAACGCGCGGAATTCCAACATCACCAAGCGGAGCGTCGCCAGCCTTTCGAGGAACATAACTGAACAACCGTTTATATTTCCAATCAAAAAGATTAGGAAGTGGACCGCTATCATCATTATTGATTGCTTTATTTTTATCACTTGCGGCAAGTACGTTGGCACCTTCAATTTCTGCACCACGTTCACAGCGGTTTCCGGTAATAAAAGTTCTCGTTGCAGTTTCAGTTTTAAACGTATTGATTGTCAAAAGACAATTATTCTGACACTTTCCACAACGGCGCAATTCAAGGTCTACATGGAAAGTTTCCAGATCATTCAGCGTTGCAATTCCAGACCTTACATCGTGAACAGTTCCTTCCGGTTCGCCAGGTTGCGGAGCCATCAAATCCTGCCACTGATCATAAGCAATCAAAGCGGAACCGTAAGCTCCCATCAAACCGGCAACATCAGGGCGGTAAACCTGAACTCCGGAAATTTTTTCAAAAGCACGCAAAACCGCATCATTATTAAAAGTACCACCCTGAACAACAACTTTTGAACCAATCTGATTTGCATTTCTCAGTTTGATTACTTTAAAAAGTGCATTTTTAATAACAGAATAAGAAAGTCCTGCAGAAATATCAGCAACGGAAGAGCCTTCTTTCTGAGCCTGCTTAACCCTAGAATTCATAAAAACGGTACAGCGACTACCCAAATCAACCGGCTTTTGTGCCATCAGTGCAATTTTACTGAACTCACGCACGTCCATACCCATTGTCCGCGCAAAATTATCGAGAAAAGAACCACAACCAGAAGAACAGGCTTCGTTCAGCTGAATGCTTGTAATTGCTCCGTCCTTCATTTGAAGGCATTTCATATCCTGACCGCCAATATCAAGCAGGAATTCAACCCCTGGAACAAAAAAATCAGCAGCCCGATAGTGAGTAATTGTTTCAACTTCGCCCGCATCAACATTAAACGCAGACTGAAAAAGCACTTCACCGTAACCAGTAGAAACGGCACGACCAATGTAAGTATCTTGAGGCATCTGTTTATAAAGTGATTTTAAAACTTCGGTAGCAAGTTCAACAGGATTTCCCTGATTATGAGCATAAAAATCCCAAAGAATTGCCCCTTCCTTATCAATCAGCACCGCTTTTGTAGTTGTCGAACCGGCATCAAGTCCCAAAAACAAAGGTCCTTTTGCAGATTTTAAATCTCCGCGCTTTGCAACTTGAGTTTTATGACGGACGGTAAATTCATTCAATTCCTCTTCATTTTTAAAAAGAGGCTCAAGACGCTGAACTTCGTTCAATTCCGCACCCACAAGATTTTGTAAATTTTCGCGGAATTCTTTTATGCTAAGATATTTTACAGGATTTCCGTTCTCATCAACATCTTTCTGATTTGCAGAAAAAGCACAACCTGCCGCAACAAAAAGCTGAGAATCTTCCGGAGCTATAATTTCTTCCGGTTTTAATTTCAAAGTTTCAATAAATCTAAATCTCAACTGATCCAAAAAGTGCAACGGACCGCCCAAAAATGCAACATTACCGCGAATCGGCTTCCCGCACGCAAGACCAGAAATTGTCTGCGAAACCACCGCCTGAAAAATAGAAGCCGCAATGTCTTCTTTTCTAGCACCTTCGTTTATAAGAGGCTGAACATCTGTCTTTGCAAAAACACCACAACGCGCCGCAATCGGATAAATCTGCTTTGCACCTTTTGCAAGTTCATTTAATCCCATTGCATCAGTTTCAAGCAAAGCGGCCATCTGATCCACAAAGGCACCAGTTCCACCGGCACAAGTACCGTTCATTCGCTGCTCAACGCCACCCTTAAAATAAGTGATTTTTGCATCTTCACCGCCAAGTTCTATTACAACGTCAGTCTGTGGAATTAATTTTTTTACAGAAGTTGTAGCAGCAATTACTTCCTGAATAAAAGGAATATTCAGCCATTGTGAAACAGAAAGACCACCCGAACCGGTAACTTCCGCCGTAATTTTATGGTTTTCCCCGTCCGCAAACTGTTTTTCAAGAAAATCAAGTGCTTTATTTACAACGCTAATAATTGTAGAGCGTATATCTGCACGGTGACGCTGATAGTCTCCGTAAATAAATTTTTCATTTTCATCAAGAATCGCTACTTTTACAGTCGTAGATCCAACATCAATACCAATTCTAACAGGTAAATCCTTGCTTTCTGCCATTTAAAACCTCAAAAGTATATCATTTTAAATTTATAAAAAAAGACCTGATTTTTCAATAATTTTATGTTTTTAGTTATGGGAACCTCTAAAAGCCTTATTTTTACGGGCGTATCCCTGCGGGCATTGGACTGTTTACCGCCGGTTTTCAGTGTATTTTTTTTACGGGAGTCTGAAAATTGCCCGCAGGGTCGCGCTTTTCCGCAGTTCCGGCTTTCGCCTGCAAAGTCCTCAACGCACAAATGGTGCGTTTCCGGGCTTTCGCTTCGGCAATTGAAATTGCCTTCGCGCCTGCTCCAATCGCTTACGCAAAATCTCAGGAAGCATTGAAAATGATTTTTTAGAGATGCCCCTTATTTTGTCAATCCACTGAAAATTTTTCCAACATCGGAAACAAATTTTTGCGTTGCATCACCAAATTCCTTCAAAAATTCATTTTCTGCAAAAGGTCCAATTACATTTTCCATTTCTTTTTCATTACGATAAACCATTGTGCGGTAATAATCCTTATAATCCTTTTCCCGCGATTCCATTGCAGCCCTGTACATATCTTCTGCAACAACAATTACATCTTCCGTAATATTGCGGTACAAATCACAAGAAAATTTTTCAACCGGTCGTGAATAAAGCTTTTCCAGAAGATAAAGCGCATATCTTACCTTCCATTTTGAATATTCTGCGTCACATAGTTCATAACAATAGTGCAGTTCATTCCAGTTTTTTATTGTTCCGCTCTTAACTTCATCAAAAATTTCATGAATTTTCTGAACTGGCATAACCTGACCGCCAACATTTTCCCATTCAGTGTAAAGCGGTAGCTGGCGTATAACGTTTATCAAATCTAAGGTCAAAGTTTCACAATTATTTTGACGGCAGAATTCCATCAGCGTTTTTGTAGAAAAATATTTTACAATTTTACGGTACATTTTATAGGCTTTTACAGGTTTATTAATAATTGCACCATATTTTTTCTGGCACTGTCCGTCATAAAGCGTAAAGTCCGCATCTGAATTCTGATGCAAATAATCCTTTGCCAGCTGAAGATTATCAGTTTTTAAATGTTCTGCCGTAAGTCTGATTAAACGTTCAATAGCAGTTTCAATTTCCTGCATCGTATCAGGAGCCATCGGATCCGTTTCAATTTTCTGAACCTTTACCACACGTTTGTCACGCTTTAAAAATTTTGTACTGTTGCGCGCCATTGCAAACATATCATACATAAACCACCAGGCAGGCATAATTTGAATTGCCGCGTTATTTTTTACTCCAGGACTAACCAAAGCAAACGGATACGGAATATCCATTTCGTATTGGTAACTTCCCTTTGAAATTAAACAGAAAGACGCAAAACGCGAATTATGTTTAAAATCAGAACAAAGACCTGGCCAGAATCCGCGTTTTGCAAAAATTTCGCCGTCAGGACTTCTGGAATTATGATTACTACCAATTGTTGCCCCGGCCGCAATATTAGACTGCCCCATGATAGTTGTTGCAATCAAAAATGAAGAATTATGATGCTGCTCATGGAACGGAAAAATCAGGTTATTCAAAAGTTCACAACAAGAAACGGTAGAATTATCGCCAAGAACGGTGTTCAAAATCCTTGCACCATATTTTACCTGGCAGTTTCTTCCAATCACAAAACGAACGGCAATTGCCTGATAAAAAATACGACTTCCATAACCTAAAATGCCGTTTACCATTTCAACGCCTTCACCAACCTGCGATTTTTCTTTTTCGGAAGAAAGAATCGTAATATTTTTTAATTTAAAGGCACCTTTTATGTAAGTGCAATTACCAATTTTTGAATCTTTGATGATATTTGAATTTTTTATTACACAGTCACTTTCAATAAGTCCGTAAGTATTCAGTTCCTTTGTATTTCCATATTCTGTTAATTCTTCAAAACGTTTTAAAAGTTCTTCGTCATCACGGTAATGCGACCACAAATAAGCATCTGAAGGAATCATCTGTTCAAACGGAAGAATTTTGCGTCCTTCATTTTCATTTGCCACACTAATCCAGACTCTTTTATCCTCAGTTTCGCCGTTTTTTAAAATTCCGTTTCCAAATTTTGAATGTTTTGTACAGCAAAGTTCCTGAATATTAAAAAGAATTACGCGGTCACAAATTTTATAATTATCAAAATAAGAAACATTGTAAACCGCACAATCATCGCCGCAGCAAACATCATTAAGCCGCGAATCATAAAATCCGCAGTCAAGTGTTAAATCATTAAACACAAGCCGATTTTTGCACAGCTTTCCAATTATAATTATTCCGGAAAATTTACAACGCCGGATAAGTTTAGGATTAAAATTTCCGTCCCCTTTTTCAACATAAAAATTTTCCCAGCAAGTATTATGATTTTCGTTTTGTTCAAGAATTGCAATTTCTTCGTTCGTCAGATTACGTTTATTTTCCAGCCATTCTGATGGAATCTCTTTTTTTTCTACATTTTTTGCTACAGATTCAACTTTTACCATACTCCAAGTTTAACATTTTTCATTTTATTTTGATATACTTAGAAAAAGATGAAAAAAATTATACTTTTGCTGACATTTCTTTTTGGTTTTTCAGTTTTTTTTGCAGACGAAGTTCAAGACAATTTTTATCCGCTTCCGCAGTCCCTTTTTAATGTCCGGCAGTATACTTTAGAAAATGGTCTGCAGGTTTTTATTCTTGAAGATTCTTCCACACCGCTCATAACCGTGAATTTTTGTGTAAAAGCAGGATTTTCCGACCAGAATCAATCAAATTCCGGATTTTTTAAACTTTATTCAAGAATTTTACAAAAAATTCCTTCCCAAGATTTTTTTGATGAAGTTCAGTGCAATGCAGATTCTACGCGATTTTCATTTAAAACAACCGCTTCCCAACTAGAAAATAAACTGAACACTTTATCATCTGTCATTTTTAACACAAATTTTAGCGATGAAATCTTATCTTCAGAACTTGAATCTATGAAAAAAGAAGTTTCGGAAAATTCTTCAAACTCTTCTTTTTTAATAAACGCTGCAATCGACTCAAAAGTTTTTTCAGACGCTCCATGGAAGCAAGATTCTGGAATTTATCCTTCAGTTTTTAACAAAAACACAGACAAAACCGCCCGGACAATTTTAAAAGACATCAACGACAAATATTACACTCCGCAAAACAGCGCAATTTTTATAAGTGGAAACCTGAATTCTCAAAAAACTCTGCAAATTATAAAAAATCTTTTCGGGAAATTTTATTCTTCATACCGCCCTTACAAAAATCAAAAATCAGAAAATCTTAACACTCAGAAAAAATTTGTAATTCACAATTCTGATTTTTCAAAAGAATTAACGCAGGTCGTAGTTCAGTACACAAATTTTAATATTGAAGAAACTGACGTTTTTGCACAGGCACTGAACAATTCTTATTCCTCGTTTAAGAAAAATATCCTTGCACTGCCGTCGTTAAATATTCCCGGAGATGAGTATATAAACGTTGCTGCAGCACACAAAACGAATTCTTCAAGATTGATTTTCCAAACTTTGATGCAGCCACAGGAAAATACAAATTCTTTGCAGCAAACAGAAACTTTTGTCAGTCAGATTTTACAAATTCCTCAAAATTTTAATTCTGATGAACTTAATTATGCAAAATATCTCCTGATAAAAGAAATTAATTCAATTTGTACATCCACAACTTCTTTAATGGATAAACTCTGTGATTTTTGGACGATTCAGGAATATTCAAATTTACAAAATAATCAAAATGATTTTCTCTTAAATTTTAAAGAAAGCGAATCTCCTCTGATTAATGATTTTTTAACGCACTTTCAAAAAATTTATTCGGTTGAGCAAAATCACTTTTTCGAAGAATTTAACGGCGAAACTCCGTACATTTTTGTAATTATCAGTGATTCAGATTACAAAAAAAATGCAGAAAATTATAAAAATGCAGGATATGAAGAAATCAACAGCAAAAATTCTTCCTGGTATGTTCAAAAAATGTACGAACATATTAAAAATCAGTTTAATCTGGATAACGAAAATTATTCTGTGACTTATAATTCTGCAAATTCTGACTCTGATTTTATTTTTAAAAATAAATCTGAAATCAAAAAAATTGAACTTTCAAATAAAATTCCCGTAATTTACAAAAAAAATCCGCTTAATACCGGTGTTACAATTTTAATAAATATTGCCGGCGGAAAATTTAAAACTTCAAACAATCCAGGATTTGAAGAAGTTATGCTGAATATTCTTGCAAACCTGATTCAAAGAGAAATTTACGAAAAACAGACTCAGGGAATTATTTTTGATTCCGTGAACGTTTCTTCAAGCGCAGAAAATTACAACGGCCACATAATTATTGAATGTAGCACTGATGATTTTGCTGAAGTTTGCCGTTCAAGTGCTTCTGCCCTGATTTTTGGCAATATTCCGCCTGCAAGTGCAGATCGTGCCGTAAATTCCCGCCAGTACAAAAAACGCCTTGAAAATGGCAGTGCAGTTTCGCAAATGTACAGTGCCGCAATCAATACAATTTTTCCGGATAGCCCTCTTGCAGAAATCTGTAATACTGATAAAGAAATTTTACAAAACACAAATTACACAAAAATTTTGCAATCATACCCGGAATTTCTGAATGCCGGCCGCTACACAATCATTGTTGCAGGAAATTTTGATGAAAACGAACTTCCAGTACTTGAAGAAGAGTTCGGTCAATTAGAAAATAATTCTGAAAATCAAAAATCTGATGATTTTGAACTAAAAATGAATTTTCCAAAAAATAAAACTCAAAAAGTAAAAATTACACACACATTTTTAACAGACATCCCAGCCGAAAAAGCCGGTCCAATGCCGTCAGTTTTGATTCCAACAACAGATTTTTTAGATCCTGTAATTTATTTTATAAAATCCCCTGAAACTCAAAAAGAAACCGCAATTTTTAACGCCACACTGAATTACATCGGAAAAATTTTACAAAATCAGATTTTAAAAAATAAAAGAATTTCCACTTCTAAAGTACAGATTCAAAATGCCAAAAAAGGAATTTCGGCCGGCTGCATAATCATTCAAAACGTTGCTCACACAAAAGAAATTGATTCAGAATACAAAAACACAATAAAAATTGTAAAAGACAACTTGAATTCACTAAATGCAGAAAAAACAATCCAGGAAATAAAAGATTTGTGGATAAAAAATTACCTTGCAGACTCTGATTCAAACACAGGAACAGCAGAATTGATTGTAAAAGGCTTTGAAGAGTCCCCAAAAACTCCACAGCCAGACTTCTACCTCACAGAATTTGATGAAATAATTTCTTCCACAGCCGAAGATTTCCAGAACATCATGCAATTTTTTTCTCCACGCCCCGATTACCGACTCTACTCCTCTGATTCAAAAAATTAATGAAAAAAAATCGAAAATTCGCTTTTCACCTATTGACTATCCTCCAGTAAAATACTAATATATTTTCATTGGTTGCTTAGCTCAGCTGGTAGAGCAATGGACTGTTAATCCATGTGTCGCAGGTTCAAAACCTGCAGCAGCCGGTTGTTAAAATGCTCGGTTAAATACCGGGCATTTTTTATTTAAAACAACATTGCAATGCGCAACGCCCCATTCCTGACAGCCCGTCATGCTGAACTCGTTTCAGTATCTATTTTAGGGCATCTCTAAAAAATCATTTTCGATGCCTTTTTAGACGTGTGGAAGTGTCCCCAAGCTACGTGATATAATTTTATATGATTTTAAAATCAGACTTACGAAAAAATATAAAGAAAAAGATAAATGACGCTTTGGCAACAAAAGAACTGGACAGAGAAAAGGAAAGTTACAGAATCTGCAAAGATTTGCTTGCCTCTGATTTTTATAAAAACTCCGTGGCAGTTTTTGCGTATATGGCACTGAATGACGAAGTTTGCCTTGATTTTCTTTTGAAAAACGCTTTTAAAGACGGAAAAAAAGTTTTTATTCCAAAATGTGATGAACAGACGTTAGCCCTAAATGACGGAATTATGGCTTTTTATGAAATTAAAAACATTAACGAAACTTCCGCCGGTTATATGGGAATCTTGGAACCTAAAAATAAAGATTATAATTCTTTACAGGATAAATATTTAAACTCTTCTGCGGTAATTTTGGTGCCAGGCCGGGCATTTACTTTATCTGGCTTACGGCTTGGACGCGGTAAAGGTTTTTATGATAAATATTTTGCACGGCACTGTCAGAATAAAAACGAATCTTTAGTAATTGCGGGGGTTTGCTTTCCTCAGCAAATTGTTGATGAAGTTCCTGTTAATAAAAATGATTTTAAAATGGATTGCATTTTTTACTAAAGCGTAAGGGATTGTAGCAGACGCGAAGCGGGCCACGGTCTATGAAGTGCCATTGTTCTGGCACGGAATGCCGGGGCTGAAGGCGAATGCCGGAACTGCGCAAAGCCCGACCCGTAGCGCAATTTTTTACCCTTATAAAAAAAACACCACCGTGAATATAAAGGGAATCTCTAAAAATTGCAATTTTTAGAGATTCCCTTAAAATCCACGATGGTGCTGCGCGGAGGGATACGCCCTGATTTTTAAATTATTTAACCAAAATAAATTCTACACGACGGTTTTTCCAGTTATTTTCGCGGTCATAAGGATCTGTAACCGGTTCTGTGCCCCCCATACCTTTTGTAGAAACATTTGCGGCTGAAACTCCGCGTTTTACAAGATATTCCCTGATTGCATCCGCACGTTCGCCGGAAAGTGGAATTGAAGCACGTCCCCACATCGGACTATCCTGAGTTTCTTCGGCTTCGTTGTACGGATTTGTGGTTCTGTTTGCGTGACCCACAATTTCTACACGATAATCCTTGAATTTTTTGAGGATGTCTGCGATTCGGTTCAAGGTAACGAGATTTTTATCAATTTTGTCCTGAGAAAGTTTTTCGTTTTCTGTGTCAAAATTTGAGGCGTCTGATTCAAAAATAATTGAAGGAACTGCCATTTTGAGAACGTTACCGTCGCGGATAACAAGAACGTCAACGCTGATAATTCCGGTAACGGTGCTTGTCATTCCAAGATTGTCCGTTACCACAAATTCGTAGATATAATCTGTTGCGGACTGAACGCGTTCTGCATTTCCGTTTGAATCTTTTTTGATATTACTTAAGCCGTCCCAGATAATTCGTTCTGTGATTGCAGTTGTTCCACCAATTTTCCAGAAATCATTTCCGCGTGGTTCTTTGATTTTAAATGACCATGAAGAAATATTTGCTTTTGAAGTACCTTTTAGCCTGATGTAAAGTTCATCGTCCACACCGTCGTTATCCGGGCTGAAATATGCAGGCGCAGTCTGAACAACAAGAACAGGAGGTTCTGCTGTACAGATAAACGGCGTTGAATTTACAGAAACGTGATTTCCTTTTACGTAATCAATTTCAAGATTACCTGTGAAAGTTCCTTCGCAAACGTTACCTTCGCTGTCTGCTCCGTTCCAGATAATGTCGGACGGGAGATTTTCGCTGTCTGCGTTTGAAAGACTGTAAACTTTAGTTCCGTCTGAACTTACAATATTGAACTGCCAGGTTTTGATTCCGTCTGGAACTGTCGTTTTGATTTCAAAGTGTTGAGTATCAAGTACTCCGTCAGCATTTGGCGAAATACCTTCGTATTCTGCAGTGATGTAAGCTTTTGTTTCGCGACTGTCAAGTACAAGATCTTTTAATTCTGTGCTGAACGAATTGCCGGCTTCATCTGTGCTAAAAATCAAGATGCTATAAGTTCCATCCGGCGCAATATTTCCCGATTCATCAGTTCCGTCCCATGTAAAGCCTTCCGAAACATTATTCCATGCGAAAGTTTTTATTGATTTATCTGAAGAATTGCGAACCTCGGCAGTCCAAAGTTTTTCATCAGAACATTTTGTGATTGTTACTGGGATATTTTCCTGATTTCCGTCGTTATCTGGAGAAAAACTTGACCACGGAATTGTTGCAGTAAGAGAAGGTGCAACTGTATCAAGTTCAAATTCTTCAGAAAGTGCTTCTGGAGTATCTCCGTTTGGAGTTTTTACAAGAAGTTTTGCTTTATAAATTCCGTCGGAACAAATCATTCTGTCACTGCCCTTTCCGTCCCAAACAAAACTTACAGGAAGGTGACGGCTTCCGTTTTCTGTGTAAACTGTTTTTCCGGCTTTGTCAAAAATGGTCAGTGTGTAACTTTCGATATCTTTTGAAGAAGCAACTGGCGTAAAACTGATTGTGTCTTTTACATTATTTCCATTTGGCGAGAATGCTGAAGCCGAAACTGTAAGCATCAACTGCAATTTTGAAGTATCAAACCTTACTTCTTCTGGAGTTTTTCCGCCACCAGCATTTCCGGCAAGGTCAACGGCAAACAGTTCCATTACATAAGAATCATCATTGGCAAGTGCGCCGCCGTCCGTAATTCCGTTCCAGGTTACAGAGGACGGAAGATACTGCCCGAAATTATATGTTTTTACGATTTTTGTGCCATCAGCGGTTTTTATCTGGCCTTTCCAGTTGTTTACCGGAGAACCATTATCCGGAGTTTTTACGATTGTGAATTTTACATTGTCCTTTGTGCCGCCGCCAAAAACTTTATCTGAAGCAGAAATTTGAGCGGCCGGAGATTTTGTATCAAGCACAATTACAGGAGATGAAACTTTTGACGGAATATATCCGTTTGAATATTTTGCAGAAACTGTTGCTTTATATTCGCCGTCAGGTAAAAGTTTTCCGTTATCATCAAGTCCGTCAAAAATAATTATTGACGGTGGATTTGTGCCGTCTTTCTCGCTACCATAAGTTTTGACAATTTTTCCATCTTTTGATTTTAAATCTGAAATTGAAACTTCCCAGCTTACGAGTGAATTTCCAGTTCTTTCGTCAGGAATTGGAATTGTAAGTGCAAGAACGACCTCATTGATTTTACTTTCTGTTCCAGGACTGAAATATCTTGACCCATCAACGAAAATATTTGTAACAGGTTTATCTGCCGAATAAATTATATTTGTAATGGTTGTCTGAGGAGCTTTATTGCCAGCGCGATCCGTTGCAGTAATTTCATAAGAATAAACGCCATCTGCAACCTGAACACCATCGTCATTTGTTCCAAACCAGGTAAATTCTGCCGGAGAAGCTTTTTCCCACTTGTAAGTTTTTACAACACTTCCGTCAGTTGATTTTATAGTTCCTGTCCATAAATCTTCTTCAGAACCAGTCTGAACAACTTTGAGCGAAAGTTTTGAACCTTCTCCAAAAGTTTTATCTGCCGGCTGAGTTATTGTTACATGAGGAGAAACTGTATCAACGACAACTTTATATTCCTTTGTTTTTCCGACATTGCCGTTATCATCAGTTGCTGTAAGGTAATAATAATAAAGACCATCTGGTGCAGTTTCACCGTTATTCATCGCACCATTCCATGTTACAGACGAAGGAATAGGAACTCCTTCTTTTGGAGTTACAAGCTGTTTGAAAAAACTCTTAAATCCTATTTTTTCCGGAAGACTGACCTTATTTTCTATTGTTCTGATAATATTACGATCCTCATCAAGAATTATAAGACTCCATGCCTGAACATAGCGTTTATCTGAAATTCTGATTGGGATTTCCAGTTCATCCTGAATACCGTCGTTATTCGGCGAAATATACCGTGTTTTTGCAGAGATATTTGTGCATAAAGCGGCAAGTGCAAAACTAAAAGTAATGATTTTCTTAAATTTCATAATTCCTCTTTTGACGCTTTGAATTTTAGAATTCATCGGCTTCGTCGTCATCTTCTTCATCCAGCCAAAGTTCAATTACAGGAGGCGTTTTATCCTCAAGACCAAGACTCAAATCTGCACCAATGGAAACGGCATGTGCAGTCTGATAAAAATTTTTATATCCCGCAGAAACGCGAAGTTCACTTTCTGACCAGTCGTGTTTTTCAAGGTAACCGGCAAAAGATTTTTCGTCATCAGCGGATTTTTTATGAATATCAAAAGTAAATTTAAAGGAAACTGAAACGGACGGTATAAAACTATAATTTCCTTCAAGAGTTTCCTGAAGGTTGAATTTTTCATTAATTCCGAAGAACAGCATATCTTTTATGCCAAGTTTCAGTTCCGCATCAAGTAAAAGATTCTGGAAAAGCGGAGTTGTAAGATCCACGGCCCAGCCAAAATCAACATTCTGATTTTTTACAAAACTTGCCGCGGCACCGGCTTTTAAAGTTCCCAAAGTTGGATAACCTGGAATATCGCCGGTAATTTTCTGTCCATAACATTTACCAAGGTTCAAAGCAGAAATTCCGTAACGGAAATCTCGCAAAAATCCTAAATTGCCCTGGAAATAAACAAATCCAAGGTTTGTGCTGAATCCCCAGTCAAAATCAGGCAGCCACGCAAATGAAGCGTTAAGACCAGCACCAACTGAAAGTTTTTCTGTTATGTCTTTTGAAAGTCCAGATTTGATTGAAACAATGTTTCCATATTTTAATTCATCAAGATTTACAAAAGTTCCGTTTAAATATCCGCTTAAAACAAACATTTTGAATGGAACTACAATTCCTGCCTGAAATGCATCGCCAACCTTTACGGCATTTTCGCTGTTCGTTGAAAATAAAAATGTATCGGCAAGATTTAATTTTACACGCTGTTCTCTTGAAGTAAGGGCCGGATTCACAATTAATGATTCTGGCCCGGAAGAAAATATTGCACCACCAGTAACAGAAGCTCCGCTTGTAAGAGCCGTTGGACTTGAAAGTTCGTAAAGATTTTCTGCCCCAAGAGGAACGTTTTCTCGGGCATTTAGCGAAGTAATCAAAACTGCTGCCAGAAGTCCGACAGTCATATTTTTTTTCATAATTAAACTCCCATAAAGAATTAAGGACCAAACTGCCTGAAAATTGCAATTTTTACAGTCACCCTTAACCTGAATTATAAGATAATAACAAATAATTAACAAATTCAGCGACTTTTTGTTTCTATCTTCCCTAAAATAATTTTTTTTCCTATTATTTTAGTTATGGATATCGGAAGTAGTGATGAAATCAGAAAGGACCATTCAAATGCTCCTAAAGTTGAAAAACTTAACTTTTTTCAAAAACTTTTTGGCTCTCTTTTTAGAGATAATAACCCGGAAGCGGAAAAAAAACGAAAACTGAAATCTATTGCAAAAAATTTTTCTAAAACCAAATATCACAATTTTTATAAACCGTCGCTCAGCGAAATTCAGCCGGCCTTTGCAAAACTGATGTACGAAATTTATAAAACGATTTCGCAGGCTCAGATTTATTTTAAAAATACTCAAAATCCGGGAATTTTTAAACATCAGATTATAAATTATTCACTTTCTGACAAACAACTTGCACTTTTGGATCATTTTGATGAACAGAAAATTCTTGAAGTTGCAAAAAAGGCACCATTTTCTTCAATAGAGCAGCAACTAGAAAGCGAATTACAGACTTTTACAAACGAATTTGAAGGAGAACGTTCGGCACGAACGGATAATCTTTATAAAGCTTTCAGTGTTTTTAAGGATTTTTGTGAATTTGACTACTTTATGCTCTTGAAAAAATTCGACAGCAAAATCCAGGAATTTCAGTTTAACAATCCTCCACGACTAGAAAAACTTCTTGATGAATATATTATTGACGATTTGCAAGATTTTGTGACGGTTGCTTATACTATTGCGGACGAAACTATTGTCTGGACAGATCTTTTTGATATGCTAAAACAGACTTCAAAGCGTGAATTAATCAGTGCCGGCAGCTGGAAAAAAATCACCGCAAAAATGCGAAATATTCAGCAGTCCGGAGCATTTGAATATATGATTCAGCTGATTTCAAAAAATCCTGATTATCATACAAATATCCGTGAACATTTTCCGTCCCTTGTAGAACCTTATCTAGATCAAATTCAGGGCGATGTTCACAAAACTTTGAATAAAATCAGTTCGCAGCAAAATGAATCAAAAACGAATTCAATTTGTATGCAGATTTTTGGAACGACAAATCCGTCTGCATTAAATTATTACGTTTCCGGATTTAATGCACCGCTTTTAAAAAAGAATCTTGATGTTTTGGAATTTACGGAGGCGTTGAATTTTCTTAAAGCTTTTACAAATTCCTATGTAAAAAAAGAACTTCACGATTTTTTTGATATTGTCGTTATCCGCGGTCAATGGGATGCGAGTCTTTCAGCACCTTTTTCAAATTCCTACCAGGAATTGCTTGACATTGACGGTCAGATTACAAAATTTGATGAATCCTTTTCTGAAGAAGGTTCTCAAGGTCTCAAAGTCAAGACTCTTTTGCCAAAAACCGGACACGATCAAGGAGCATCTAATATCATAAATCGTGTTGTTTCTGATGCCAACGAACAGGCAAAACAATTTCTTATCAGTGCAACTCAAAATATAATTACAATCGGAAAAACAATAAAACAGCTGATTGAAGATTATTCTCTCAAAAAACCTGTCCTTGTAATGAACTGGAAAGAACTTGAAAAATATTTTGATGAACCTTTAAAAGATTTCAGCGTAAAACTTTACAAAAAACTTTATCTTTTTGTTCAGTTGATGCAACATTATTTGCGATAAATTTTTGAAAACCTCTAAGGATTGCATTTTTTAGGTAACAAAATAAAAAACAACAGTTCTCCCCTCAGTTTTTTTTTGTACAGGGAAAATTGAAAGCTTTTTTATGAACTGATTTTTCCGTCCTATTTTAGAACTGAATCCACAAGTTTTTTAAATTCTGCATTCAAAGCAACAGAACTATACTCTAGATTTTCTGAAATTGAATAAACACCTTCATTTTCTACGATTGCGTCAGAGGCATCTTCAAGTTCCTGAATTTCAACAGGATTTGCACCAAACTGAGTCATGGAAAAATGATACTTTTCGGAGTCGTTCAATTCTTCTAGTTCAGCGTCAATTAACACCGAATTATCTTCAACTTCTGAAAAACTATCTTTTATCACGACACCAACATCCTTTATTTCCAAAACCGGAATATATTTTTCAATCTTAAAATTCAAATCTGCACATTTTTTTTCTTTTTTGACCAGATACTCCGTTCCAATCGCAAGTTCTTCGCCAAAAAGATTTTCAACCGTTGCAAACTTTTCTGTACGCACAAAACTGTCGTTCGCTTCTTCATATTTGTACTGAATTCCACTGTTCAGCAGTTTTGCTATTTTTATAGGATCTACGGGGTCAGCGGCCGGTAAATCTTCAACTTCCTCAAGGCCGTCACTATCGTCAGCGGACGGCAAGTCTTCAATTTCTTCAAGGCCGGCACTATCGTCGGCAAGTGGCAAGTCTTCAACCGGCTCAAGGTCGTCAACATCGTCGGCGGGCGGTAATTCCTCAACTTCCTCAAGGCCGGCACTATCGTCAGCAGGCGGTAAATCTTCAAGTTCTTCAAGATCAGCACTATCGTCAGCAGGCGGTAATTCCTCAACTTCCTCAAGGTCGTCAACATCGTCGATGGGCGGTAAGTCTTTAACTTCTTCAAGGCCGTCACTATCGTCAGCAGGCGGCAAGTCCTCAACTGGCTCAAGGTCGGCACCATCGTCAGCAGGCGGTAAATCTTCAACTTCTTCAAGGTCAGCACTATCGTCAGCGGACGGTAAGACATCAGCTTCCTCAAGGTTGTCAACATCGTCAGCTGGCGGCAAGTCCTCAACTGCCTCACGGTCGGCATCATCGTCAGCAGGCGGTAAATCTTCAACTTCTTCAAGGTCAGCAACCATATCAGCAGTCTTATTTTGTGCCGGGGCGGAAGTTTTTACCGTATTTTCCTTTAAAACCTGTTCGATGACGGTTCTGATTTGGTCTAAAGTTACTACAGAAAGTGTGTTCTCAGTTTTTTCGGGGGATTGTGGTGCTATGACTGAAAAAATCTGCTGCCAGTTTTGTTCAAGAAAATCGTCAAGATTGAGTTTTTCGGCCTTTTTCTTTGATTTTACACCGGCCGCACGCAGAATTTCTTGTGATAAATCGTTTTTTCTTGATTTCAGTTGATTTACGACACGGTTCCATTCAATTTTTTCTTTATTTTCAAGATATTCACTGATTATGCTGTACTGAATTTTCTTGATTCGTTTTTTGATTACAAGTTTTTTGTCAGTTTTCAGGCTAAAAAGTAAAAATAAGATTAAAAAGATTGTGAGTCCAACCGTTACATAAATTAAATATTTCAGAGTCTGTGATAATTCAAAAATGTCACTTGTATAAACTCCGCCGACTATAAAATAGTCACATTTTCCGCTGTTTATAAGTGTCCAGAAACGACCGTCGTCAATTTCAAGAATTTTTTCCGGCTGATTTTGTGCAATTTTACCAGAATCCTGATTTTCAAATTTAATCTTTGCCCAGTTTTCTTTTACCGGAGCAGAAAAATCTTCATAATATTTGACTGGAATATTTACAACTACTCCACCAGGTTCATTTTCAAGAGAATACCCGCAAAAATTTTGACCTGCCGTAATAATTTCATCATTCGCAAAATCATTTTGAATCAATGCCAAATCAAAATAAAAAACTGCCGATGCCGAAAACGTACTCATCCAATTCAGAGGAAAAGACAAAACAATGCGCTTTCTTTGCGAATCAATAAAAATTTTGTGCTTAAGATTTGTTTCCGAAATTGAAATTTGCTCAAAATCAAGTTCATCAACTGATTTTAAAATATCCGAATAATTCTTATAAATCTTGGAACTTCCATTCTGTCTCAAAACATCAGTTGAATCGTAAGTGCTGTAATGAACACTTCTGCCGTTTTTATCAATTATTCTTAGCCCCTGCAACGCTGGAAAATTCTGAAAAAGTTTTTCTGTCAGACTTCTGCGCTCTGCAACATCAGCTTCGGAAGGATTTTGCTCCACAAATGAAGAAATCGCCGGAGATTTTAAATATGCATCGTCCCTTTCTTCTGCAAATTTGAGAAATTTCTTGATGTATTCATTAAAACCTTCAGATATTTTGTCAAGAGAATCTGTTTTTTCTCGGATTTTTGCCTGAGAATAATATCTTGTTTCAATCTGAGCAAAAAGCCCGGACTGCGAACAAACAAAAAATCCCGCAAACAGAATCATTGTCCCCAATAAACTGAAAGCTATTTTCTGGCCTGAAGTCATAATTTTACCTTTCTTTATCGGCAAAAAATGCCTTTTTTATCACCTGAAAATCAAGATTTATGTATAATCCTTTTATGCAAAATTTTCTATATCTGCTGATGAATAAGCCGTTTGGATTTGTCTGTTCTAAATATTCTGACCGACGTCACACCGTTTATGAAATTCTGAAACCTGAAAACTGCATTTGTGAACTCCCCAAGACTGTTTCTTTTGAAAACGTGAATCCAGTGGGTCGCCTTGATGCAGAAACTACAGGTCTTCTGCTGATGACAAATGACGGAATGTTTAATCATAACATGACAATCCCCGAAAATCATATTTCTAAAACTTATAGTGTTGAATTAGAAAAATCGGTAAATGAAAATCTGCAGAAAATTTATTGCGAAAAAGCAAAATCTGGATTGCTGCTACCAGCCGAAAAAAAAGCCGGCGAATATTTTGCAAAAAATGCAGAAATAAAATGGCTGGACGAAAAAAACTGTACAATAAAAATTGAAGAAGGAAAATTTCATCAGGTACGGCGCACTTTTAGTGCACTTGAAAACAAAGTCATAAAACTTGAACGAATAAAAATCGGGAATCTTGAACTTCCGCAAAATCTGCCCCCCGGAAAATTCAAAATTCTAAGCCCTGCGGAAATGGAAAAATTGATTTGAGTTTGGAAGAATGAAACAAGAATTGCCTAAACGGTTGCCTAAACGGTTTGCCTAATTTTTGACAAATGAAACGTCATTCTCTATACTTAAGCAGATAAAACACTGGTAAAATATTAAGCTATCTCTGAAAAATCATTTTCAATGCTTTATTTAGAGATAGCTTCGAGTTTTAATTCGTTAAAATACAACGAATTAAAACATCGCGTTTTCAAGGATACCTCTAAAAATTGCAATTTTTAGAGGTATCCATTACTGAATTTTGAATTAGGACTTGTGTTTTACAGCAAAAGGAGAAAATATGAAAAAAATTAAACTCGCTTTGTTAGCATTAACTGCCATGATTTTTGGCGCAATGAACTTTACAGCCTGCGATAACCCTATCATTGCACCGGAAAATGAATGGTGCGAAATGGAAACAACTGTTGCCAATCAGACAGTGACTCTTGATTTTTATTACACAACAACAGCAACCTCTGTTGAAGTTACAAGTGAAAAAAAAGTTGACATTCCAGCTGGTTTTACTGTAATTCTTTCTGTACCAGTTGAAGTAGAAGGACTTAATACAAACCCTTATTACATGAAAACTTTTGTCAGCGGTGAAGAAACTACACTTTCTGGCGATGAAAAAGATGAAGAAAAAGACGAGAGTTTTACGTTTAAGGCAACTATGTGGGACGCTCTTTACGTAGCTTCCAACAAGAAGTTGAACACTGTTACAACATATCCTTCAATTTTGAAATACGGCAACTCTGTAGAATCTTTCAAAGATCTTGGCGAAAAATTTAAAGATATGTCATGGAAAGACATTATTATTGATGCCCTTAATATGCTTTAATTTTCGTGTTCTTGAAAAAACTTCCGGTTATGGGCATCTGGTAAAAAATCATTTACAATGCTTTGTTTAGAGATACGTGCGAGTTTTAATTCGTTGATATAGCACGAATTAAAACATCGCATTTTCATAGTTACCTCTAAAAATTGCAATTTTTAGAGCTTTCCTTATATTCTGCCGGAAGTTTTTTTTTTATTTTGGGCGTATTTTTGCTCCGCTACGACCTTGCCTTCGCTACAAAAGTGTTATTCCAAAAAGATTTTCTACGTTGCGGTCAACTGTTTCTGAAAGTTCTTGAGGATTTGTGCCACGTGCCTGCGCAACAAAATTGTAAGTGTATTCTACCAGCAGCGGATTGTTTGTTTTTCCGCGAAACGGAACCGGCGCAAGATACGGGGAATCTGTTTCGCAAAGTATTCTGTCTTGCGGAATGTAACGCAAAAGTTTCAGCATATCTTCCATTTTGGAACGTTTTGTGTAAGTAACGCTGCCACTAAAACTTATATACCAACCAAGTTCCAGAAATTTTTTAACTTCTTCTAAACCGTAACTGCAACAGTGAATAATTCCTTTATTCCAGCCACTCATTTTTATGCATTCAAGGGTATCTTCAAAACCGTCACGGCTATGAACAATAAACGGCAAATTCATCTGACGAGCAAGTTCTAATTGCATTACAAAAAGTTCCCGTTCACCTTCATAAGTTTTCTGGTCAAAATCTGACTCGCACCTGCCGTCAACACCGGCCGGATTCCAGTGATGATCAATACCGCCTTCTCCAATTGCAATAATTTTTCTGTGAAGAATATCCTGATCTCCGGCATTTTCTGCATTTTTTATACTTTCTTTAAGTTCTTCTATTTTTTGAAAACGATTATGAATTGACTCAATATCCGGCCAGATTCCCGCAGAAAAATAAATAAAATTACGAACACGGTCTGCAAGCCGAACGTCTTTGATTTGTGAAATTGCACGTTCAACTTTATTTTGACGCAGGGCTAAATCGTTACTGAGTGTGCCAATTTCCAGTCCAAAACGGCAGTTTTTTTCTGCCATTTGAGTAAGAATCTGAACACCGTCAACTTCCGGATTTTCTGTCATATGGTTAAAATGAAAATGTGTATCGCTGAACATAAATAAAATATTATCAAAAAATACTGAAATTTTCACGGGTTTTGCGTAAAGGATTGTAGCAGTCGCGAAGTCTGTTTCAACAGACGAAGCGAAAGCCCACAGGCGCACTATTTGGGCGCCGAGGACTTTGGAGGCGAAAGCCGGAACTGCGAAAAGCCTGACCCGAAGCGCAAGCGGAGGGGTACGCCCGTAAAAAAATCAAAAAAAAATGATTCTCTTGCTAAAAACTCGGTACAAAATATAAAATAGAATTATGACTGTAACAGGAAAATTTATTGCTGACATTCAGCGCACTTTAAAATATGACCGCCAGCAGCACGGCGGGAAATCTGACTACGAAAGAATTGTAAATCAACTGCGCTCTCTTTTTGAACGCACGGCAATTGTTCAGACTTCTTTTGCGGATGCCGTTTTTGAATATTGGGAAAATGAATATATTTTTAATTCCCCGGACAAAACTGCCGAACCGACTGATGAAAATGTCGAAAAACTTTCCGCATTTCTTTCTTTTTTGAACAATGAGGAAGAAAATCGCGAAAAATTTTCAGAAAAAGACTGGCAGCAAATTGGTGAACTTGTAAATTACGAAGCCGAAGATATGCCTTTGGAGCAATTGCAGAATCTTATGCAGGTTCTTGTTGCTCACGGTGCATATTAGGGTTTCCCCGATGAAAGAATTTTACGAAAACTGCATTCAATGCCCGCGAAAATGTGGCGTGAACCGCAATCAAAATAAAACAGGATTTTGCCGCGAAACTGCGGATTTGCGCATTGCATTTGCCGGACTGCACTTTGGAGAAGAACCGTTGATTACCGTTTTTGGTGGCAGCGGAACTATTTTTTTTACCGGTTGCACATTGCGCTGTGCCTTTTGCCAAAATTATCAGATTAGCCAGGATGGAATGGGCCGTGGCGTCACTCTGGAAGAATTTGTGCAAATTTGCCAGAAATTACAGGACGCCGGTGCTGAAAATATAAATCTTGTTACAGGAAGTCACTGCATTCCGTTTATTGCAGAAGCTTTGAAGCTGGCGCGAAAAGCCGGCATTACAATTCCGTTCTGCTGGAATTCTTCCGCGTACGAAAATGTTGAAATGCTGGAACTTTTAAAAGGACTTGTGACAATCTGGCTGCCAGATTTAAAAACTTTGAATTCTGATTTTTCACGTACGCTTTTTGATGCCCCGAACTACCCTGATATAGCAAAAAAAGCGATTTCCTGGATGATTAAAAATAATCCTCTGAAAATTGAAGAAAAAAAATGGTACGAGGGTGCAAAATCTGCGGAATGGGCAGCTGACGGCGAAAATCGTGACAAAATGACGTCCGGGGTAATTATCCGTCATCTTTTTATGCCCGGTCATTTTGAAGAAACCGCTGAAACTTTGCAGTGGCTTAAAGAAAATGCAGACGAAAAAGCAATAATTTCGCTGATGAATCAGTACACTCCTGTTAAATTTGACGAAGATGATGCAAAACTTCAGCACCGCAAAGACTTACTTTCCAAAATAGAAAACCGTCTTGTAAATCAGCAGGAATTCCAGGATATTCAAGATTTGCTTGAAGCGTATGATTTTTCTTACCTTTTTTACCAGGAATTAACGGACGACACCAGCTGGCTTCCGGATTTTCGTAAAGCACAGCCATTCAGCAATAAACTTGCAAAACCTCTGTGGCATTTCTAAATAAAGCATTAAAATGATTTTTTAGAGATGCCTAATCACAATCTTTAAAAACTGTGCTATAATTTTCTGACTATGTCACAGAATAATATTCCAAACCTTAAAGGCGTCGTTGTTCCCCTTGGTTCGCTTTACACAAAAAATAATCCGGTTATCGGAGAATTTGCCGACCTGATTCCTTTTGCGCAATTTTGCAAAAATGCAGGATTTGGAATTATTCAACTACTTCCTCTTAATGATTCTGGAACGCAAAGTTCGCCTTACTCTGCACTTTCGGCATTTGCATTGCACCCGATTTATATAAGAATTCCGGATATCCCCGGTTTTGAAAATCTTTACAATACAAATCAGGAATTTAAGAAAAACTGGAATAATTTTGTGAACGCTCACGGTTACGTTCTGCGTTACAATTATGATGAAATTTTGAATTCCAAAGATTATTTTTTGCGACAGATTTATGAACACAGCATTTCCGAGTCTGAATCTTCACTTTCGGCGTCCTGTTCTGATTTGAATTCATGGATTAAAAAAAATCCCTGGGTAAAATCTTATGCCGTTTATAAAAATTTAAAATACAAATATATGCAGGCTTCCTGGAAAACATGGCCGGAAGATGATGCTCTAAAATCTGCGGAAGAAATTGAAAGTCTTTTTAAAGACAAAAAACTTCAAAAAGAACATTATTTTTATGTTTGGGAACAGATGATTGCAGATCAACAGTTTAGTGCATCGGTAAAAGCTGTTCATAAATGCGGAATTCTTTTAAAAGGCGACATGCCTATTTTAATGAACGAAGATTCCTGCGATGCCTGGGCAAATCCTCAGTTTTTTAATCAGGATTTAAGGGCAGGTTCGCCAGCGGACGGAGATAATCCTAAAGGTCAGAACTGGGGATTTCCGACTTATAATTGGAAAATTCTCAAAGAAAATAATTATTCCTGGTGGATTGACCGCCTGAAATGTGCCGAAAAATATTATGACGCGTACCGCCTTGATCATATTCTGGGTTTTTTTAGAATCTGGGCAATTCCAGAAAATGATTTAAATGCTCTGAACGGTCACACAGAACCGTATGCTTTTATAAAACGCACGGAACTTTACGAAAATGGTTTTGATGATGACAGAATAAGATGGCTGAGCCAGGGGCATATTCCAACTTCAAAAATTGAAGACATTACGTGGAATCACGAAAACGCAGTTCAAATTCTGGAACTTTTCTGCAACAGAATCGGCAGTGAAGAATTGTGGCTTTTTAAGAAAAATTTAAAAGGCAGTCGCCAGATTCAAGATACTGATTTTCTAGATTTTTGCACTCCGGAAGCTGAAATTAAAATCAAAGAAATTCTAACTGATTACTGGTCAGACCGCACGCTGCTTGAAGTTGCAAAAAACAAATTTGTCCCAATGTGGACTTATACAAATTCTACCAGTTGGAAAAGTTTGAATAACAGTGAAAAAAATCAACTTTGCGGACTTTTTAACGGACTGGAAGAAAAAAACACAAAATTGTGGAAAAAACAGGCCGAAGAAATTTTCACGGCAATCACTCAAAATATAAAAATGATTCCGTGTGGCGAAGATTTGGGCGTTGGCATTGACTGCGTCCCAAAAGTTATGCAGAAAAAAAATATTCTAGGTCTGAGAGTTTTGCGCTGGTGCCGGCTTTGGGACAAAGAAGGTCAACCATTCATTTCTTCTGACGATTTTACCCCCCTTTCCGTAACAACAACTTCCGTTCACGATTCTTCTACAATCCGTCAGTGGTGGCAGGACGAAAAAGAAAGTGTTAAGGCTTTTATAAAAGAATTTGGAGCAAGTTTTGGACTTCTTTCGCAACTGTGCGATGAACAGCAGTTAAAACTTGAACTTGAAAGAATTGCCTCTGAAGATTTTTCGCCGGAAATTGCAAAAATAATTATGTCGGTGGCAAATCATACTGCAAGTGTGTGGAACATTTCGCCGTTGCAGGACTATCTTTACATGAATAAAAAATACTGGCTTGAAAAAGCTGAAGATGAAAGAATCAATATTCCCGGAACCGTGACGGCGTTCAACTGGACTTACAGACTGCCACTTTCGCTGGAAATATTGAATTCGGACAAGCAACTTATTCAGTCTATAAAAAATCTCTAAAAAAACAGGAGAATGATTATGCGTATTTCTTACAATGAATTTCATATCAGTAGAAAAATCCGTGATTTGTGCAATTTTGATCAGGGACTTTTTGCATCAAGCGGAAATGTTATTTTTGCAAACATGAAAAACGTCAGGAGTTTTGCGCTTCTTTTAAATAAACAGATAAAAGAAACATTAGGGAATGACAGCCAGGTTAGTGCCGGTCAATTGAACGCAATGGGTCTGATTGATGAAATTTTCCACTATGTTTGCATGCTTTACCGACGCAATAAACAGCCGTCTTTTATGAAAGATCTTCTTTCTGAACTGAATGATGAATTTTCTGCCACAGCCGTTGACGCTCTTCTTTACGACTTTATGACTGAATTTCCGCCGGTAGAAGTTTACCAGAAAAAGTGTACTGTTCAAGAATATTTGGAGCGCACTTCTTTTGATCCCGGCACAAATTCAGAACGAACAAACCGGGAACAAACTCTGGAAGAAATGATTTTGCTTCATCTTGCAAACGAAAATCCGGCGTTTAAGCCTTTTATGATTCTGTTTGATGAAAAAAAACTCCTTGAAAATAAAAATTATTCAAAAGTCTGGGCTTCTGTGCAGAAGTTCGCAAAAACTCAGTCAAAGTTTGGTCCTTTTAATCATGATCTTATAACTCTTTTACGCGAACCTGTACTTTTTTCACCTGAAAGTTTACGCGGACAGCTGGAATATATTCAGAAACACTGGGGAGAATTCCTTGGTGAATGGCTTAAGAGAATTTTGAGTGGACTTGATACTATTTCTGAGGAAGAAAAAGCGTCATGGCAACCTCTTGGCGGTGGTGACCCGACTTCCGGTCCAGACATGGCACCGTACAGTTACGATGATTTAATGAAAGAATATGAACGTTACAGCCCTGACCGCGACTGGATGCCAAAAGTTGTTTTAATGGCAAAAACAGTTCTTGTATGGCTTGATCAGCTGACTAAAAAATACGGCTACCCGATTACAAGACTTGATCAGATTCCAGATGCAGAACTTGATTTACTGCGTGATGAAGGTTTTACAGGTCTGTGGCTCATTGGACTTTGGGAACGAAGTTACGCAAGCAAGAGAATCAAAGTAAAATGCGGAAATCCTGAGGCTGCGGCATCAGCTTATTCGCTTTATGATTATAATATTGCCACAAATATTGGTGGATGGGACGCACTTGCAAACCTTCGACAGCGATTGTGGTCTCGTGGCATCCGTCTTGCCTCTGATATGGTTCCAAATCATACCGGTATGGACGGTGAATGGGTAATCAACAAACCGGATTTATTTATTCAGCGCCGGGATAATCCGTTCCCTCAGTATACTTTTAACGGCGAAAATCTTTCTCAAGATTCGCGTGTAAGCCTTTATCTTGAAGATCACTATTATTCAAAAGACGACTGTGCCGTTGTTTTTAAAAGAGTTGACAATCAGACTGGCGATGTCCGCTACATTTATCACGGAAATGACGGAACTGGACTGCCCTGGAATGACACTGCTCAGATTGATTTTTTAAATCCTCAGGCAAGAGAAGAAGTTATACAGGAAATTCTGCACGTTGCAAGAAATTTCCCGATTATCCGCTTTGATGCGGCAATGGTTCTAGCCAAAAAACATATAAGACGACTTTGGTATCCGGAGCCGGGCCACGGAGGAGACATTGCAACTAGAAGTGAAACCGGGCTTTCAAGTCAGCAGTTTAATGATGCAATTCCAAATGAATTCTGGCGCGAAGTTGTTGACCGTGTCGCTAAAGAAGTTCCAGACACCCTTTTACTTGCCGAAGCCTTTTGGATGATGGAAGGTTATTTTGTAAGAACACTTGGAATGCACCGTGTTTATAACTCAGCATTTATGAATATGCTCAAAAAAGAAGAAAATCAAAAATACCGCCAGACTGTAAAAAACACAATCACGTTTGATCCTCAGGTTTTAAAACGTTACGTAAACTTTATGAATAACCCAGATGAAGAAACTGCAATTGCTCAGTTTGGTGACGGCGATAAATATTTTGGCTGCTGTACCCTTATGGTCACAATGCCAGGATTGCCGATGTTCGGACACGGTCAGATTGAAGGCTTTACAGAAAAATACGGAATGGAGTACACAAAAGCTTACAAGGACGAAAAACCAAATCAATATCTGGTTGACCGGCACTGGCACGATATTTTCCCTCTCATGAAAAAACGATACCTGTTTAGTGGCGTTGATAACTTTCTTTTTTATGATTTGTGGGATAACGGTCATGTAAACGAAAATGTTTTTGCATATTCTAACGGTTGCGGCAATGAACGCACGGTTGTTTTTTATAACAATAAATATGAACGCGCTGTCGGCTGGATTAAACAGTCGGATCCTTATGCTGTTAAAACCGGTAGCGGAGAAAATGATGTAAAACTTGTTTCCCGTTCAATTTCTGAAGGCTTGAATTTGACTTCAGAGGACGATAAATACTGTATTTTCCGTGAACATAAAAGCGGACTGTGGTTTATCAGAAAATCTTCGGAAATTTGCGAAAAAGGACTTTTTGTTATGCTCAACGGCTTTGAATATCAAGTTTTGCTTGATATTCAGCAAGTCAGTGATTTTGATGACCACCGTTATAAAATTTTGTGCGAAACTCTGAACGGAAAAGGCTGCGAAGACATTGAAACTGCATGGCAAGAAATTGTTTACAAAGATCTTTATGCTGATTTTGCCGTTTTTGCAGAAAAATTCTTTGTTCCGGCTGCAAAAATCTTTGATTTAGAAAAAATCAAACTTACAGAGTTGACAAAACTTCTTGAAGATTGTAAAGAAGCCGGCTTGAAATTTTACAAAACTGCTATTGATTTTGCTTTACGCCAGGAAAAAACACCTGCAAAAAAATTCACTGCAGAAAAAGAATTTGATTTATTCAAAAACCGAATAAAAAAACTTGTGAAAATTCATACTGCGGCAAAGCCAAAAACTGTAAAAGACTTGCCGAAATCCCTTGCAAAATGTTCCGATGATGTTACTTTTGCAAAACTTCTTGAAAATAATGACAAAAATCTTGAAACAGGACTTCTGTGCTGGGCTGTTTGTGCAGACTGTGCAGAATCAGGATTTGCAGAAACATGGGCGTTGTACAGAAAATTCAGTCAGATTCTTAGAGAAAATAAAATTATAGAAAAAGATTACCGCGAACTTTACAGAAATATTTTCATTTTTGCGTCACATTCTTCATCATCCGATTTGCCAAAAGCTCAAAAAGAAACCGCATACAACTGGATTTTGCTTCTTACAAAAGGAGAGGAGGCATATCGCTTTAGCGGAGCAAATACTTTTGACAATATCACGTGGTTTAATAAAGAGCGCACGGAAGAAAGTTTAAATCTTCTGACTCTTATGAGCCTGCTTTCAGCAAAAACTGCAAAAATCCCTGAAATTTTTAAAATGTACAGGGTAATTAATTCTGCAAAACTGAAATCAGCTTATAAAGTTGAACTTTTTATAAAACCTTTTGCACCTAAAGTTGAAAAATCAAAAAAGACAACTTCAAAAACATCTGATAAAAAAACGGAAAAAAAGAGTTCAAAAACGGCGACTGTGAAAAAATCAGGAATAAAAAAGTCTAAAAATTAAAAATCAAAAGACTTTCGTTAAAAAAATAAAAATCCGTGTGATTTTAGGGCATTTGCCAGCAAATTATCACACGGATTTTTTTTGTTAAGGGTATCTCTAAAAAATCATTTTCAATGCTTTTTTTAGAGAACCTTTCGAGTTTTAATTCGTTGATATAGCACGAATTAAAACATCGCGTTTTCAGAGTTACCTAAAAATTGCAATTTTTAGAGGTTCACTTAAGGGGTCAGACTGGCAAACCTTGCCGGGATTCGTTACAATTCCCTTATTTTTTTCACGATATTTTTTAAATCAGTTTCGTCTTTTGCTAATGGACGGTTGATTTCTGTACCTTTCAGACAGTTTTTTATATTTTCAGGGATTTCAGGACTTTCACCAAGCACGTGGCGACAATATTCAAAAGACCACGCCGGATGATTATACGCAACAAGCACAACGGCCCCGTCTTCATCATAAACTTCCTGAGCACGTTCCTGGACAACCGAATATGCACGGGCAGTTGCTTCATCAGCAAAAGTGCCGTATTTTATAAAAAGCTCTTTGGCAGCAGTTTCGCGCTGTTTTTCGCTCACATCACAAGGAAAAACAAAATTCTTCATCATAAGCTGATTATTCTGAAAAAATGCTTCCAAACGTTCAAGATTTGCCGGAATTGCAGGATTTGCGCTGCCACGTTTTTTCAAATCTACCATTGAATCAAGCAAAACAGGATTTCCGCGCGGATCTGCACCAAGTGCATTTGTTGAAGGAATAAAAAATCCGTTTACCGGCAAAGCAAAACGCCAGCTGTAAAGTCCAGCCATAAGACTTCCATAATTTCCAAAATCCATTGCATAATAAATATCGCCGTCAACTTTATTTTTTACACGGCTGAATGCAAACGGAAAGAAAAACATTTGGGCAAGAAATCTACATACATTTGTCGTATTTGCAACAGAAAGTCCATTTTTCTGACAGAATTCCCGGTCAGAAAAAACTTTGTTGATTTTTGCTTTTATTTCACTTTCAAAACCTTCCATTTCTACCGGCCATATATTCCCGCCATTCCAGACAAAATCCTGATTTTCAAGACCACGCACAGTTCCTTTCTGATAAACCGTAATTGCCTTTACGTGTTTTTTTCCGCGCAAAACTTTTGCAAGAATATTGCCAAGTCCGCCGTGAGTAAAATCTAGCAAAACCGTGCTTCCGCCGTTCAATTCATGAACGGTCTCAAGATAAGAACACAAAAACGAAACACCGTAATCTTTATGAGTTCCTGTAAATCCGTGATAAAGTTCTGCAACGTAAAGCTGATTATCAAGCTGTCTGACAATCGGTGCAAAAGAAAACGCAGAAGTCGCAATTGTCTGACAGATTATTGGCGAAAATTCATCGCCTAAAAATGCGGAAGTCAGCGTTCCTGCAATGGAATCAAAAGTCGTATTTTCATCAATGTAATAAATCCAGCGGCGCAAATCTTCAATATCTGAAGGAATAAAAACACCGCCATCCGAAGGTACACATTCTGACACAGCTTTAGAAAAACTTACGTTTAAACTGTTATTTCTTGTACTTGTAAATTTCATAATTGTCTTTTAATACTCTATTTCCGGAATAAATTTTTTGAGAGCACTCATAAAATCCTGCCCTGTCACGCCTTCTTTTAAACAGGCGAACATACAATTATCGCCGGCAACAGTTCCAAGCACCTCTTTCATATTAAGATTATCAATAGCATTACAAACAGAATTCGCATGCCCCGAAAACGTTTTTATAACAACAATATTTCCACTAAAATCAATACTTAAATAACCACGCAGAAAATCCTGAACATAAATAGAATTATTTTCATGATTTTCATCATCACCAGGAAGAGCGTAAACATATCCGCCCTGAGAGTCAGGAACTTTTCCAACTTTTAACATTTTTAAATCGCGGCTTAAAGTAGCCTGAGTAACTTCAAAGCCCTGTTCATTCAGTAAATCCAAAAGCACATCCTGACTTTCAATCCGCTGCGAACGGATAATATTTTTAATACTCTTTAAACGCGATTGTCGTTCTTTCATGATGATTTAAGAATAAAGCATTTTCTAAAAAAAAAATACCATTATCAGCAGTTTTTACATTCACGGGAACCTCTAAAAATTGCAATTTTTAGAGGTATCTTTGAAAACGCGATGTTTT
>CAVJCY010000009.1:0-55987 GCA_963648145.1 bacterium
CACGAATTAAAACATCGCGTTTTCAGAGTTACCTCTAAAAATTGCAATTTTTAGAAATTCCCTCAAGACAATATATCAAAAAAATGCGATTCTCTCAATAAAGTGAAAAATCCCTAAAGTGAAAAATCCCATTATTTGCATTAAGCAGGACGATTTTATATAATTTAAGGCATGAGTAAGATTCAAATGAAAAATGCCATCGCTGAACTTGACGGCGATGAAATGACACGCGTATTATGGCAAGTGATTAAGGATGAACTCCTTACTCCTTTTGTAGACCTCAAAACTGAATATTACGATTTGGGACTTAAAAATCGTGATGATTCTGATGATAAAATAACTTACGAAGCTGCCGCTGCAATTAAAAGACTTGGCGTTGGCGTAAAATGTGCAACAATCACTTCTAATGCAGCCCGAATGGAAGAATATCACCTAAAACAGTTAACTCCTTCTCCAAACGGAATTTTGAGAGGCGAACTTGACGGTACAATTTTCCGTGCCCCGATTTTTGTTAAAAACATTGCCTGCAATGTAAAATCATGGGAAAAACCTATTGTTCTTGGACGCCACGGTTATGGTGATGTTTATAAAAACTGCGAAATTAAAACTCCGTGTGCAGGAACTGCAGAACTTGTTTTCCACGGAGAAGACGGCTCAGAAATCAAAAAGACAATTCAGGTAATGAAAGGTCCTGGCATTGTTCAGGGAATTCACAATCTGGACAAATCAATTGAAAGTTTTGCTCACTGTTGTTTTAAGTATGCACTTGACCAGAAAATAAGCGTATGGCTTGGAACAAAAGACACAATTTCTAAAACTTATGACGGAAATTTCAAGGCAATTTTCCAGAAAGTTTATGATGAAAATTACAAAAAGTCATTTGAAGAAGCCGGAATTGAATATTTTTATACCTTGATTGATGATGCAGTTGCCCGCGTTATGAAATCAAAGGGCGGATTCTTGTGGGCATGTAAAAATTATGACGGCGACGTAATGTCTGATATGATTGCTTCTGCCTGCGGAAGCCTTGCCATGATGACTTCAGTACTTGTTTCTCCAAACGGAGAATTTGAATACGAAGCAAGCCACGGAACGGTTCAGAAGCATTATTACCGCTACCTTAAAGGCGAAAAAACTTCCACAAACCCAGTTGCAACAATTTTTGCATGGACTGGTGCTCTTTCAAAACGCGGTGAACTTGACGGAACTCAAGACCTTGTTGACTTTGCAAAAAAACTTGAAAAAGCAACTCTTGATACAATTGAAGACGGCTATATGACAGGCGACCTTGCCTCCCTTGCAAATCCTCCTGCAAAAAAGATTCTCAATTCATGGGAATTTATTGCCGCAATAAAAGAAAGACTGTAATTTAGTTTTTCAAAAATAATAGGGCTGTCCAATACGTTTAGACAGCCTTTTTTTTATCTTCGCCAGCCGTTCAGCTTACATTCAAGATGGAATTGACCTAAAATCCATTGTTTTTGAAAAAGACTGTAAAAAACTGAATAACCCGCGCCAAATTTTATTCTTCCGGCTTGTAAAGAAAGTTCAATTTCTGTAAGAAGTTTGTCATAAAGATTTGAATTCAAAAATGTATTATTTTCCGGCGTTGAAAAATCAATTGCATTATGACCAAAAGAAATCATTGCAGCTTCATAAACATTAAGATTTACATAACCAAAAATGAGTTTTGGAATCTGAACTCCTGCCTTACACACTAAACGACCCGGATATTCAAAATTTATAATCTGAGAGCCAAGTTTTACACGTGACGAAGAATACTGAGCTTGTGCCGGCAACTGAGCATATCGACCGACAAAGCCAAAATTAAACAAAATTGAATTGCCAAAGAAATAATTTAATTCCGCTTCTGCCCCTGCAAAAACTTTCTGAGAATAATTATTGTACAAATTAAAATAAAAAAGACCCAACAAAGAAGAATCTAGACTTACCGGAGAAAAAATTGACTGTTCAAAATTTCCCTTTGGAATAAAATCTTTGTAAAAATCAAGTCCGGTAAAGGCATCAAAATTCATCAGACAATTAACATTATCAGTTGCAGAAAATAAATTTTCATCATAACGATGAATTGAAAAACCAATATTTGAAATTAAAGAAAGATCTGTTTCTTCCTGTTCCTGCTTAAAATGAATCAGAGTATATTTTCCCCCAACAGAAAAAGACGTATCTTCAAGAATCTGCTTTTTTTCATTAATTTCTGCAGGATAGAGCATTCGGTTTATACAAATATCCAGTTCATGATTTCTGAACGGAAGAATTGCATTCGCATTCACAGAATAATTATTTATTGACGGAAAATAAACGCCGTCAAGTTCTACAAAACCAAACTGCTGCTGAATTTTTGGCATAAACGCGAGCACTGCATAGCCAATACCAAACGCTGGTTTTGAACCAGAAATTCCCACAACTTCAAAAAACGGAGCGTACAAAGAAATCTGAGGCAACGGAAGGTATTTTTTTTCTTCGGAAAGCGAAACTTTTACATTTCCCCCTTTTTTTTCTGCAAATTCGGCATTGCGTTTTTTATATTCCAAAGTTTTTTCAAAAGGCTTAAAACTTTCGTAATCATCAACATAATCTTTTACACTTACAATTTCGCCAGGAACTGAAGGACCGTAAAAATCAGGAACAATTCCCCACTCATCAGAAGGTTTTATTTTTATAACCATTCCAGAAGATGAAACTGAACCGTAAAAAATTCCACATTCATTTCTGTAAGCCCAAAGAGCCCCGCAAGGATCACTTACAACCGGCACAGCACCGTAAACAACCTGGTCGTCAGATTTTTCTTCAGTTACCGCAAAAACTTCTACACGACCACGGTAATTGCAGTTGTACAAAAGAGTTCCGTCACTGTCGTAATAAGGCTCAGACGGATCAAAAATTTCTTCTGAATCATTTGCGACAATTCTATAATCAGAAACAGAAATCTCCCCGTATTCATTTTTGGTCAAATCAAGTTCTGCAATTCTGGCACGTTTTCCGTCCGCAATAAGAAACGCAAGTTTAGAACCGTCTGCATTCAATGCCGGCTGAACAAAACTTAAGTCATCATCATAAAGCAAAGGACTAACAGTTCCATTTTGAATGTCAACTAAAGAAATTCCCATTTGCAGTTTCTTTACAGTTACCGCCACAAGCACCGTGCCATCATCACTTACCGCCGGAGAATAAAAAGACCCCCCGGAAGTCAACCTCTCAAGACCGTCAGTTTCAGTCCATTTGTAAAGGGCATTTTCTCTTGTTACACCAGGTCCCTTTTGTTTAAATTCTCTTTCCTGCACAGAATAGACCGTACTGTTTTTATCTGCACAAATTGTTGACGTAAAATCTCCTTCAAAAAGAATTTGTTCTTTTTCAAAATCATTTGCATTCGGATTAAACTTCACGACCGCAGTATTATTTTCCGCAAGGCTTCTTAAAAGAATCATCTGTCCATCATCAAAAATCACAGCCGGTTTTGTATAATAAGAATTGTCAAATCGCGGAGTTATAATTTTTCCTTCCGGGATTTTTCGTTCATCAGCATATTTTTTTAGCAGTGCCGGCTGAATTTCGCGATAAATTTCTTCAGGCAACTTTCCAGTAATACTTTGTACACTTCCGTCAAAATTTTTTGTGAAACTGACATTTCTTTCTATATCTGCAAGAGCATCGTATCCCCAGCGATCCGCAATATTCTGCATAATCAGATAACCCATTACATAATTTTGACTGTAAGGTGCCGTTCTTGAAGTTCCAAGATCCCCAAAATTCATAAAAGCGTTATCAAGAGTCATCGCTTTGCAATAAAGTTCAAAATAAGGACTTCTTCCCCGTCCACCGTCAGTCAATCGCGTTTCTAGTACAGTTGCAAGACCTTCTAAAGCCCAAGACGGATACGCGGCATAATTAAAAGTTTTCATCGTCCTACCAAACATTTTTGATAAAACATAAGACTTATCTTCAAAAGTAAAATTTGCAAGATGACAGAGTTCATGAATAAAAACAAGTTTAGGCCAGTATTCACGGAAACCAAATTCAGGCAGCAAAATCGGAGTCGTAAACATCATGATTTCTTCCGGTCCAGAGTAAGTAAAGGCGTTCACCGTAGAAGTCCGGTCCGTAATCATCACATTTGTCTTATCTTGCGGAAAAGAATAAACTTCACCAACCTTATGCCAGGCTTCGTCGGCAATTTCTGCATAAGCGGAAGCATAAAGCCGAGCATTGTCAGTATTTTCGTAAATAAAATTAAAATGTTCAGTTTCAGCCTTTTTCCAGCCGGAATATTTTTCTCCGGCAAAAACATCAAAACTCAAAAACACAAAAATCAATAATGTAAAATATTTTTTCATAAAATCAGATTTAAAAAGCGTATGCTAAAGAGCCTCTAAAAATTGGATTTTCTAGATATTACCTAAAAGAAAAGAGATTCCTCTATAAAATCAAAATAAGGGTCAAAGACACCTCTAAAAATTGCAATTTTTAGAGGTACCCATAAAAAAAACGCCATTTTTAAAATTGTTTTTGGAATCTCTTTTTTTAGTTCTAAAAGTTATTTATGACAGATTTTCTTTTCACATTCGTGATAAATTTCACTTGTTTTATTAACAACGTCAGCTGGAATTTCCTTGATATTAGGATCTCCTGCCAAATTGTTAGCCTTTAGCCAGTCACGAATAAACTGCTTGTCATAAGATGCAGGACTTCCGCCCACCTGATATTTAGACAAATCCCAGAATCTTGAAGAATCCGGTGTCAAAACTTCATCGCCAAGCACTAATTCACCGTTTTCATCAAGACCAAATTCAAATTTTGTGTCAGCAATAATAATTCCGTTTTTGTAAGCGTGATCATAACATTTTTTGTAAACTGCAATTGCAGCTTTTTCAATTTTTGTACCAAGTTCTTCACCCAAATCATCTTTCATATACTGCAAAGTAACATTAATGTCATGACCTTCTGAAGCCTTTGTTGAAGGAGTTACAATCGGCTGCTCAAGTTTTTCTGCCTGCTGATATTCTTTATCAAATTTATGCCCCAAGAACGGCTCTCCTTTCCTGTAAGCTTCATACATTGAACCAAACATATAACCGCGAACAATTACTTCGTAAGGAATCATCTTAAGTTTTTTTACCAGAATTGCACGACCTTCAAACTCAGGCTTCTGAAAATCCGCCGGCATATCCTTCAAATCCGAAGAAATCATATGATTCTTTACAATGTCTTTTGTGTAATCAAACCAGAAATTAGAAAGTGCATTTAAAACTTTACCTTTATCTTTAATTAAAGTAGGAAGAATTACATCAAATGCAGAAAGCCGATCCGTAGTAACAATTACCATTCTTCCATCTTCCAAATCATAAACTTCGCGAACCTTGCCGGAAATAATTTTTTTCATTTTTGTCCTCTTTTGTTCAATTTTTGCAGAAAACTGCGTTATGGGAACCTCTAAAATTGTAATTTTTAAAGATGCCCTTTATAATATGCCGCCGAAACTTAAGCCATAGCGTTCACAAATCACATCATACTCTTTTTCATCTTTTTTGTCAGAAAATCCGGTAATATAAAGTTTATAAGGGGGGAAAGTCTTCCCCTCGCTCAAGCCCGCAGGTCTTGAGCTACCCCTTCTAGCGGGGGTTCCCCCCGCAACGCCCCCTGCAAGACTCAACGCACGGTTTACAACCCCGTCTACAGAATCAACCACCTGAATATCCGGAGCAGCAAGTTTTTTAAAAATTTCAGCATAATTCAAAAAATGAGTGCATCCTAGAATTATTACATCGCACCCCTGATTTCTAAAAAAATCTACAGAAGGTTTTATAGCACATTCTATTTCTTCATTTGTTGCCGTAAAAGATTTTTTTTCAATAAAAGAAATAAGCTCCGGAGTCCCGTGCAAAATCATCTTACAATCTGCTGCAAAATGATTTTTTAATTCCTGATTATAAGGCTGCCGGATTGTAGAATTTGTTGCCAAAAGTCCAATACAGCGTTTTTTTGAAATATCCCCGGCAATTTTTATTGCAGGCACGGTTCCTACAAATTTTTGAAAAGGAAAAGCCTCTCTCAATAAATTCAAAGCATTAACGCTGATTGTATTGCAGGCAATCACTATAACTTCCGGTTTAAACTGATTTATAATTTTTTGAACAACGGAAAACACACATCTTACAATTTCGTCATGAGATTTTTCACCATACGGAAAATTCGCCGTATCAGCAACATAAACGCAGGAAGAAAGAGCCATACGCATCTTTAACTTCAAAAGATATGGAATGCCCCCCGTCCCTGAATCAAGAAAAACAAAATCTACAGCCATATCATCACCAAAAATGCCTAAAAAAAGTTAGAAAAATAATAATGGAAGCCTCTGAAAACGTGATGCGCCCTTTATAAATCTTAAGGAAAGCTCTAAAATTTGCAATTTTTAGAGGTAACTCTGAAAACACGATGTTTTAATTCGTTGTATTTTTACGAATTAAAACTCGCATGTGTATCTCTAAAAAAGCATCGAAAATGATTTTTTAGAGATAGCCTTAAATTATTGAATTTTGAACTGAGAAACTTCTTCCTGAATGGAAAGCATCTGGATTTTATTTTCCAGGGAACCTTCCGTTACATCTTTTGTCGCAGATGTAATTTTGTCCGTGCTGGCAGAAATCTCTGTCATAACGTTGCCGACATCGTTTGTAATTTCGGCAAGACGCTGCATTTCACCGCCAATTTTCTTACCACCGTCATTTAGCAGGTCAGAAGCTTCTTTTATTACAAGCGAAGTTTCTTTGATTTCGCTCATTGCCTGCAAAACCTGTGTACTTCCGGAACTTTGTTCGTCCATTGCATTTTTAATAATGCTTTCTTTGTCCTTTACAACCTGAGTAAGATTGAATATTTCATCAAAAGCAGTCTGAATTGTCTGGATATTTTCATTTACGCCGGAAAGTGCACTCTGGAATGAATCCAACTGTTCTGTGATTTTTGCACCCTGGACGTTAGATTCTTCGGCAAGTTTACGAATTTCATCGGCAACAACCGCAAATCCTTTGCCCGATTCACCGGCGTGAGCGGCTTCAATTGCGGCATTCATAGCAAGAAGGTTTGTCTGTTCTGCAATTGACTGAATAATTGCACTAGCCTCTTTTAGACTTTCTGAACGTTCCATAACAGAAGCGGCCAAGTCAACGGAATTATTTACTTTTACGCGACCTTCTTCTGAACGTGAACCAAGTTCTTTTACGGAAATTTCGTTTGTCTGCAATGTTTTTGTAACGGACTGAATATTTGCTACCATCTGTTCAACGGCGGCAGAAGATTCTGCAACTCCTGTTGCCTGAGAATTTACTACTTTGTTAAGATTTTCAATCTGTTCAAGCATAGAATTTACGGTGTTATAAGAATTATCAACACTTACAGACTGATTTTCAATTTTTTCCTTTATTTCATCAATGTTTACGACGATTTCATTAATATCTTTTGCGGATTCTTCCATTTTTTTTGCAAAATTGTCCGAAGAAGTTGCGGTTTCTGAAACGGAAACATTAATAATTTTAAGCAATTCTTTTGTTGAAGAATAGAAAGCATTTAAATCATTTAAGAGAAGTCCAAATTCATCGCGGGTGGTTACTTTTAATGTTTCGATAGTATAATCTTTTTGAGCAAGCGATTTTGCCATTTCAGAAATTATTTTTACCTGGCGCTGAAATCCAAGAATTGTGATAAAAACATCAGAGCCAACGGCAAAAACGCCAAGAAAAACCATCTTTAAAACGTGTTTTATAAGAATTGTCTGAACATCAGTTCCAAGAATAATTCCTGCATAAATACTTCCAATAATAGTCAAAGACATTCCGATTGCACCAAACGTAGCAACCATAGTTCCTCGCCCATTAATGGAAATCTTAATGTCCTTTTTAATCAAGGGAACATCTGCAACCTGGCGTTCAAAAATATGAAGATACCAAATGTAAAAATATGTACAGAGCATAAAGCAGAATCCAACGGTAATCATCAGCAAAGACGAAAAATGAACTTTAATGCCAAGCCAATATGCACCAATTGTTACTACACATGGAATCAAAAAACCGTTTAATAATGCAACGCCCATCAAAAAGGTTTCAAGAATAAGAAAACATTTTCGTAATTTTGAAAAACCTTCCTCGTTTACAGAAGTCTTTGAAATAAGATGCATAAGGACAGCGTAAAAAACAATTATCGAACCCACTGTCAAAAAAATAAGAAAAATTACTTTTGGATAAAAGAAAATTCTGAAAGTATCTGCAGCATTAAACATACCAATATATACTGACCACGCCCACGCAAGAACTATAGGAGATAATAAAAGGCATGCAAATAAAAGGTGTGTACTAGGTTTTAGTTTAATTGTTTTTATTTCTTCCATAGAAAAACTCCATACTAAAAAAAAACATAAAAAAAGCATTTCTGAAAAATCGTGAAAAATCAACCTTTTAGAAATGCTTTATAGCGTTTTATTATATATCAAAACTATGACTTTGTGAAATAGAAATTTTTTAACCTACATTTCCATTTTTGTAAATTTCTGCAGTCAGATATTCTGTGCCATTTTGAGTTTCTGCACAAATCTTGTAACCTTCAATTTCTACAAAGCCGTTTACGGTATGCAACGGCATTTCAAAAAATTTTTCAGGTTTTACGTAACACAATTCTTCTTCTGGAGCGGAAAATCCTTCCGGTTCAAGAATTGTACCCGCTGCAAACTGCGGTGCAAAAAGAACTTCGCAGGTTTCTTTATCAGTTACAGTTGGATCACTTGCTGCAAGAAGCATTCCGTTACTGCGAACTCCGCGGAAATTTGCAGGTTTTAAGTTTGCAACAACGACAATGTGCTTTCCTAAAAGTTCTTCTTTTTTGTAAAATTCTACGATTGAACTGACAATCTGGCGTGGTTCTTCAGCTCCGTCATTCAACGTAATAATGTAAAGAAACTCTCCGTTTGGATTTACTTCTACATTTGTAATTTCTGCAACTTTTAAAATCACGCGTTTTGAAAATCTTTCTGCAGGTGGCAGCGAATCCAATGCCGCAATATCATGATTATTTGCCATTTTTTACCTCATCGTTTTATTATGGGTATCTCTAAAAAATCATTTCCAATGCTTTATTTAGAGAACCTTTCGAGTTTTAATTCGTTGATATAGCACGAATTAAAACATCTCATTTTCAGAGTTACCTCTAAAAATTGCAATTTTTAGAGGTAACCATTGTAAAGAACATCTCTAAAAAAATCATCTTCACTATTTGATGTTTTTTTCAATTTTACAATTTTATTCAATTCCAAGATATTTATAATCCGCATCGGCAATTGCTTTTTTGAATAAATCTTCATCAACTTCTTTTGAAAGCATTACGACTGCCGTTCCATTTTTATGATTTGCAACCGCTTCTGTTACCCCGTCAATCTTTTCAAGGGCCTTTTTTACATGCGCTTCGCAATGTTCGCACATCATCCCTTCAATTTTTAATGTTTTTGTCATATCAGACTCCTTTTTATTGCCGTTTTTACCGGATTTTTTTTCAGCCATACCGGCCGCCTTTTGTTTTTCTTTTTCAGATTTTTTGATTTTCACAAAATTTAATCTCAACGCATTAGAAACAACGCAAAAACTAGAAAGACTCATGGCTGCAGCACCAAACATCGGATTTAATTCCCATCCAAAAACTTTTATAAAAGCACCGGCCGCAAGCGGAATTCCAATTATATTGTAAATAAATGCCCAGAAAAGATTTTCATAAATGTTCAAAATTGTTTTTCGACTCAGTTTAATTGCCGCCACAACATCTTCCAAAGAAGAATTCATCAGAACAACGTCGGCGGCATCAATAGCAACGTCAGTTCCAGAACCAATTGCAATGCCTATATCCGCACGCGTAAGGGATGGAGCGTCGTTGATTCCGTCGCCAACCATAATTACTTTGCCCTTTTTCTGTAATTCCCGGATTACGTTTTCTTTTTCTGCAGGCAAAACATCAGAAATTACATTTTGAATTCCTGCCTGATTTGCAATTGCAAGTGCTGTCTGTTGATTATCGCCGGTGAGCATATAAACTGAAATTTTCTGCGCCTTTAATTCTTCAACGGCACGTCTGGAATCCTTTTTAATTGTATCTGCAACAGCAATAATTCCCAGAAGTTTTTTTTCTGCACCAGATAATTCAGAAACACCAAAAATCAGCGGAGTTTTCCCCTCCCTTGAAAATTTTTGAATTTTCTGATGAATTTCCTGTGAAATTTCAATTTGCGAGTTTATAAATTTTTCATTTCCGGCAAAAACTGCTTTTCCGTTAATCACAGCTTTAAGACCATTGCCCGGCAATACTTCAAAATCAAAAGATTCCAAAAGCTCATAATTTTTACAAAATTCCGTAACCGCATTTGCCAGAGGATGTTCACTTTTTGATTCAAGACTAACCGCATATTTTAAGAATTCATCTTTTGAATTGCCGTCAAGTGCCAAAATATCCGTGACAACAGGCTTGCCTTCCGTAATTGTGCCAGTTTTATCAAGCACCACGATATTTGCTTTTCCGGTATTTTCAAGACTTTCTGAAGTTTTAAAAAGAATTCCGTTTCTTGCGCCAACTCCATTACCAACCATAATTGCAACCGGAGTCGCAAGTCCCAAAGCACACGGACAACTGATTACAAGAACCGAAATCCCGCGTGCAAGTGAATATCCAATGTCTCCTGTAATAATCATCCAGATAATAGTGACAACAATCGCAATAGAAATTACGACCGGCACAAAGACGCCGCTAACCTTGTCCGCAATTTTTGCAACCGGAGCCTTTGTAGCGGCGGCATCACTTACCATTTTTATAATCTGAGATAAAGTTGTGTCTTTTCCGACTTTTAACGCACAGCATTTTAAAAATCCTGACTGATTGATTGTCCCTGCAAAAACTTTTGAGCCAGAAATTTTATCAACCGGCACAGATTCTCCTGTCAAAGCCGATTCATTTACAGCGGAAGTGCCTTCTGTCACTTCTCCATCAACTGGAATGCTTTCGCCCGGCCGTACAACAAAAAAATCTCCAGGCAAAACCATTTCTACACCGACAGTAACTTCTTTGCCATCTCGAATTACACATGCCGTTTCCGGAGCAAGTTTTAAAAGACTTTTCAGAGCATTTGTAGTTTTTCCTTTTGAGTAGGATTCAAGAGTTTTTCCCACCGTTATTAATGCTAGAATCATTGCCGCTGATTCAAAGTAAAATTTCATCATCAGCTCTTCAACAAGTTTAGAATTCCCGTGAAGCTGAGCATCCGTCATTTCAAAAAGAACAAGAACGCTCCAGATAAACGAAACTCCCGATCCAAGTGCAACAAGCGTGTCCATATTCGGTGAACGGTGAGCAAGTCCTTTAACACCACTGATAAAAAATTTTTGATTTATGACCATCACAATTGCCGCAAGAATCAACTGAACAAGTCCCATCGCAATATGATTTCCGTCAAACCAGGCAGGCAACGGCCAGTTCCACATCATATGTCCCATGGAAAAATACATCAGGACAAGTACAAACACTAACGACCAGAAAAGGCGCTTTAACATTCCCGGCAATTCTTTATTTTCTAGCGAATCCGCAGATTTATTTTTTAAAGGTCTTGATTTTCCGCACACATCACAAGAATTTCCAGACCCACCGCCAGTTTTATCCTCATCAACAAGAGATGCACCGTAACCAGCCTCTACTACAGCCCTGATAATTTCTTCATCATCCGCAGAACCATCAACGCCCATAGAATTTGTAAGCAAACTCACTGAGCACGAAGTAACACCTTTTACTTTATTCACCGCTTTTTCAACTCTTGCCGAGCACGCAGCACAACTCATTCCGGTAACAAAAAATTTTTTCATAAATTACCTCATAAGACGCTGCATTGTCGCAACAAGTTCATCAATAACATCATCATTACCCTGCCGGATATTGTCAGCGACGCAGGTTTTTATATGATTTGCCAGCAAAACTTTGTTAAAACTGTTCAAGGCCGCCGATATTGCAGAAACTTGAATTAAAATATCCGTACAATAGGCATTTTTTTCTACCATTCTTTCAACACCACGCACCTGGCCTTCAATTCGTCGCAAACGATTCATTAAATCTTTGATTTCTTCACTATTACGTTCTTTTGTTTTTCCAGAACAGCAACATTCTTCTTCCTTCATAGCCTGCCTCTGGAAATACGTTATACTGGTAAGGGGTATATCTTGTCAATACAGATTAGGGGAACCTCTAAAATAAAGCATTGTAAATAATTTTTAGATATGCCAATTACTACAGAAGATTTTTTATTGCCTGAATTCTTTCCCGTTTTGCTTTTACTTTTTGATTTCTTATTTCTATAAGGCTTTTAAATTCCGCAGATTTTGCCGCTTTGATTGGAATTTCCTGTACTGCAAGAGGAATTTCCGCAGAATGAATATTTGACGGAAAAGCATAAAGATTTATTTCTTTAATTTCCTGTGGTAAAACAATTTTTTCTGTAAAATTCTGATTTTCGCGCGCTGCAAAATAAAGACGACCAGTGGATTTTTCAAAAAGGCAATTGCGTTTTACACAAAAACATTCAGATTCTGACTTTAAAATCAAATTTTGAACATAAGCAAAAGGCAAAAAAGCATCGCGGTCAATTCTGGTAATTTCTTTTGCAAGCGTAAAAACTTTTTCAGTCCCCTGCTTTTTTGAACTGATTTTTAAAAATTCTTCGGTATCATCCCTATAAAGCGTCTTCATTTTTTGTCACTCTTGTAAGCATTAATTTTTCGATTTTGTCTTCAATTTCTTCAATTTCGCAAAGGCAGTTTTTTTCTTTTTCTGAAAGTTCTGATTCTTTTTCCGGATCAAAAACCGCCAGTTTTTGTGAGTGAATTTCTTCAAGTTCAGATTCTTTGAGTGCTTTTTTTGCTTTTAAGTCTGTAATAATTTTTGGTGGCCGCCCGCCTTTTTTTCCGTTTTCGCGACTGGCTGCAACTTTTAGTCTTGTCCGGGATTTTCCGTTGTATTTATAAATCATAGAAAACCACAAATCAAGATTTTTTAATTCCGTCTGCATTTCTTCAAGTATGATTTTGTTTTTACGGCACAATTCTTCCGGCAAATCTTTGCAATTTTCGGCTAAAAGCAAATTCAACTGATTTATTCTTTTTATAGATTTTTTGATTTCTGAAGTTTTTCTAGACATAGACTTATATTAATCAAAGACTTTAGATTCTTACAAGAGGATTTTCAAAGTTGCCATTAAAACCCTTTTTTGCGCAAATCACTGACAAGTTGAATATAAAACTGGCGGACATCAAAGGCTTTTATGTCTTTTCTGTTTAAATCAATCATATCACCATGACTAATTCCGCGCCGGCAGTTAGTGTGTAAAAATTTATAGACACTCCCCCACTGCCAGGAATCTTTGCCGACAAGACCGTCATTTTCGCCGTCATAGCGTTTAACAATTTTGTATGTTAAAAAAAGTGGAAATTGACCGCCAAACGCGTGATTTATTTTTGAGCCGACACTCTGATAAAAAACTTCGGGCATATCTGGCATAATTTTATTTAATTGCTGACATTTTTCGTAACTTAAGGCAGAAACACCGCCTAGAAAATCAGGTTTCGGATCGCCATGTTTTTTAAAGGCACGGTTATAAAAACAGGCTACAATCTTTTGTTTGTTTTTTGAAATTTTATGAAGAAAATGCTCTGCGTATTTGCATCCCTGATGAGGTGTGTTGATTGTTGTTAAACTGGCTACAAAAGGCGACATTTTTAAGACGCTTATTGCGTATCGGCAGTCAAGTCCACCTTTTGAATGTGCAATAATGTTTATTTTTTCACAGCCGGTTTGTTTTATGATTTCTGAAATTCTTAAAGCAATATCTTTAGCACTCTGCTCTACACTGTCTGCGGACTGCTGATTTCCGTAAAAAATTGTTGCCCCGTTTTGTTCAAGTGTGGCAGGAATTCTTCCCCAATAGTTAAAATTTTCCCAGTCCCTGAAAAAAACACCGTGAACCATTAACAGCGGATACTTTGTGCAACATTTGTTTGATTTTTTGCTGTGACTTTCTGTTTGCATAACTGAATTATAATATGGTATCTCTAAAAATTTCAATTTTCAGGTAACCAATATATTTTTCTTGCGTAAGCGATTGTAAGGAGCGCGAAGCGAGCCACCGCCCAAAAAAGTGACATTGTTCTGGCAATTTTTGGCGGGGGCCGGAGGCGAATGCCGTAGTCCTGAAAAGCGCGGTCGGCCAAAGGCCGATACGCCCGAAAATTTATAAAAAAAAACGATTCAAACTTTTACTTTGGACGCATTTTGTACTATATAATAGGTATCTCAAAAATTGCAATTTTTAGAGGTTCCCATAATAATAGTGCGAGGCAAAAATGACGATTCAAGAATGCATTAAAAATGAGTTTTCAAAAAATAAAAATATGATTCTGGTTTTCCCGACCGAAATTTCTGCAAAAAAATGGGCGGACTGGACCGTAAAAAATACGGAAGTAAAAGCAGTTGCAATGGAACGTTTTACCGCTTGGGATAGATTTAAGGAAACATGCATAAAAAGTGTTCAGCAAAATAAAACTTCTGTGCCGGCCGTTATGCGAAAGATTTTTGCGTCTTGGATTATTCAGGAAAACAGCCGCTTGGACGGCGGAATTTTTCACAGTCTGATAAAAAAGGAATTTATTGAATCGTCATCAAGTTTTGCAGACTGGATTGCCTCAATTTTGCCGTCTTTAGGCACCTGGAAAATTTTTCACGACAATAAGGATTATCTTTTTGAGATAGAAAAGAAATTTGGAAAATCGAGTGAGGCAGTTTTAGAAGAACTTGATTATGAAATTCTTTACAGGAAATATTCTGAATTTCTTGAAACTTTTAATTATTTTGAGCCCGCTTGGGAAAAACCGCCGTTTAATGACAACGGAAACAAATATGTAATTATTTATCCTGAAATTCTTGAAGATTACTGCGAATACCGCCAGATTCTTGCGGAGGCACAAAGAAACGGAATTCTTTTTATCATAAATATTCCGCAGGATAATGCGGATTATTTTGTTGATTTTGAGGACAATTCACGCTCGGAAATTCAAAACGTGGCTTTGTATTTGCGAAAATGTCACGAAAACGGCATTACATGGCCGGAAATGGCAATCAGCGTACCTGATATGGACAGTTATGGTTCTTATATTGACCGGGAACTGGATTTACACGAAATTCCGCACACGATGCGTTATTCAAAACCGCTGACTTCTTATGGCGCAGGGCAACTTTTTGCGCAAATTCAGGAATGTAATTCAAGAAATTTTTCTTTTGACAGTTTAAAATCCCTGCTTTTGAACGAGGATATTCCATGGAAAAAATCATATTTGATTAACCGGCTTATAAATTTCGGCAAGGACAATAACTGCATTCTTTCTTTTGGTGATAAAGATATTTGGGAAGAAAGTTTTAAATGTCCAAAAGATAAAACTATGCTGGGCAATCTAAATGAATATCTTACTGAAATTCAGGAATTTTATGAAAATTTAAAAAAATCGCTCAGCCGATTTCAAAATTCCAAGACTTTTTCTGCACTTTACGATTCTTATAATCATTTTAAAAGTGAATTCATTTATGAACCGGATTTTTTACCAGTACAAAATGATGATGGAACAGAAACTCCTTCTGCTTATGAACAGAGTAATAAAATTCTTGGACGTTGCGTTGCAGAATTAAAAAATCTTGTAGATCTTGAAAAAGAAATCCGAGATAAAAATTTCCCCCAAAAAAATAAATATCAGGTAAAATCGCCATTTAGTTTTTGGACGGGACTTCTAGAAAAAACTGAGTATCTGGAACAAAACAGCAGCGATGCGGTTCAAATCTATACTTATAAAACAAGTGCCACTGCCCCTTTTGGCTTGCAGGTTATTGTTGATTCAACTCAAAATAGTCTTGCACTTGCCTCTAAGCCCCTTAGATTTTTGAGTGAAGAAAAACGCGAAATCATTAAAAAGATTGATTCTTCCTACGAGGATTTTGATACCGGCTCGATTTTTATTTCTCTTTACAAAACAAATTCGGAGCAAAAAGTTTTATTTACCGGCGCGACTCATAGTTTTAACGGTTATGGCTTTTTGCACGCTGCAATTCAAAAAAATGGACACAAAATCACTGATACACAACTTTCATACAATCCTTACAAATCAGAAAAGAACTGGCTTTTGCAGGAAAATTCTTCCGAACCAGAATCTGTTTATGAAAAATCTGTCACTGGCATAAAAAAATGGCTTTTGCAGCAAAAATCTGACAGTAAAAACAAAAATCCGGATTCGGGAAAAGTCGGAGAACTTTTATCTGCCATCATAAAAAATAAATTTTTTGATAAAGACAGTGGAACTTATAAAATCAGCTGTTCAACGCTGAAAGCTTACTATGAATGTCCGCGAAAATGGCTTTTTAAAAATATTCTGGATATAAAACCGCTGAATAATGAATCAGAACTCAAGGATTCTTTTATAAACGGAACAATAAATCATTTAGTTTTTGAACTTTATTTTAAGAATTTTGAAAATAAAACTATTCCGGATGATGTTTATCTTGAACTTTTGAATAAATGCTATGACGCGGCACTTGTAAAATTCCAGGAAAATAATAATGATTCCTGGAAAAACAGTGCCAGCGTAATGACAATGGAAATTTTCCGCTCCGAAAAACCCAAAATGCTGAAAAACCTTCACAACAGTATTAAGGCACTCTGTAATAAATTTCAAGGCTGGAAAGTTTATGCAGCGGAAAAAACTCTCACGGCGTTTCCAAAAGACAAAAAATACAGTTTTTATGGAACAATTGACCTGATTTTGTATCAGGAAACGCACCACGACGAAAATAATTCCACGTCCAGAGAATACGCCATTGTTGATTACAAAGCCAGCAAGGGAGCTATTCCAAAAGTTATTTACGTGGACGAAAAAAAATACAATCAGAATATTGATTTTCAACTTCCGATGTATGTTTACCTTTGTGCAAATTCTACAGAAAAAATTCAGATTTCCAGATCAGAGTTTTTTAGTATGAAAGAAGTAAAATCGTACCCTTCAACGCCAATTTATATTTACAACGACCCTACTGATTCCACAATGAATGAATTTTTGCAAAAGGCAGATGATTTTTTTGAAAAAGCAATTCTAAATCAGGAATTTTTAGTTAACAAAATTTTCCAGAACAAAAGACTTTGTGCCAACGAAACTGCTCATGGTTCAAATTGCGTAGATTACCGCCCTGTTTGCCGCCGATTTTTTACAATTTGCGGAGAAGAAACTCAAGAATCTCAAATTTCACAAACAATAAATTGCACGCCGGATATTATAAATTCTGTAAAAACAAAACATTCACTGTCCGAAGAACAGTCGGCCGCAAAAAATGAAATGAAAAACGTTGTGGTAAGTGCCGGCGCGGGTTCGGGAAAAACTACTGTTCTTGCTGACCGTTACGAAAAAATCGTGCAGGACGGAACTCCTGTTGATAAAATTCTGACGCTCACGTTTACAAACAAGGCTTCAAACGAAATGAAAAGCCGAATCTTTAAAAAACTGAGCGATGATGGTTTAAATACCGCGGATTTTGACAAAGCTCATATTCAAACTTTGGACAGTTATTTTAATGAAATTGCAAAACTTGGTGCGCATTTTTACGGTGTTACTCCGTCTTTTAAAATGGACGAAGAGAAAGTTAAAAAGGAAATTGCACATTCTGCTCTTAAATTTCTTCTTGAAAAGAAAAATGACCCGAAATATGAAAAAACAATCATTGAACTTTCGCAAATTGCGGATTTTGAAAGCCTTGCAAAAAATATTTTTTCTGAAACGCTCACAAAATATGATAATTTGTGCGAGCCAATAAATTTTGTAGCTGGATTTGAAAATCAAACAAAGACAATGGTCGATTTTTTTAACGAAACAGGCAATAAGGCTCTTTCTGCAGTAAAAGAACTCTATACAACCTACAGAACACACTATGATGACTTTTACAATGAAACAGGCTCTACCATTACCAATTTTGTAACCACACTTAAAAAAAATGAGGTTCCTACACTGCCTCTCATTTCTGAAACAACTTTTGAAAATGAAGTCGAAAAACAGAAAATAACAGACTTTATTGTTTCACTTGGCAATTTCTGTGAAATAAAAATTCCTGGAAATAATTGTAAAGCTGACATATATGGACGTTATCGTAAGACCGTTTCTAATTTTCGTACTGAGTTTTATAAACTCGCTGCAGTTGAAAATTTTGCTTCCGGTTATGAAACAAAAAAGAAGACAATAGAACTTCTAACTCAGTTCCAGAAACAAATTAATAATTTTAAGCGCACAACCGGAAATTTAACTTTTTCGGATATTTCAGGACTTGCACACAGGACATTAAGGGAGCATCCGGAAATTCGTCATCAGGAACAGGAAAAATATTCAAAAATCATGATTGATGAATTCCAGGACAACAATCAGCAGCAGTGTGACGTTCTTTTTATGCTTGCAGACACAAAAGAAAACGAAAAATTTGATGAAAAAGGAAATTATCTGATTCCAACTTATGAAGAATTGCAAACTCGGCTTTCTTTGCAAAAACTTTTCTTTGTTGGCGACGAAAAACAGAGTATTTATTCTTTCCGCGGTGCCGATGTTACTGTTTTCAACAAATTAAAGGAAAAAATAGGAAATCAAAAAAATCTTGATACAAACTACCGTTCCGAAAAATCTTTAATTGACGCTTTTAATTTGATTTTTGGTGGAAATCCTCTTGACAAAAGGGCTCCGTCAATTTTTATGACTCAGGGAATAAAAGAAACCTGGCAATTAAAAAATAATCCTGAAATCAATGAGCTTTTGGAAAATGAACCAATTTATACTTATGTAAATTCGGCACAGGGCAAAAAGGCATCTTCGCAAAAACTTGTAAAAATTGCAATGCTAAACAGTTTCGACGAGGAAACTGAAACATCTGAAGGCGAAAAAAAAGAATCTCTGGCAAAAAATTCAAAAAATAAAAATGACAAAACACAATCTTCTGAAAGTCAACAAACTGAAGAAGAAAGTGCTAATGTTTACGAAGCAAAATGGATTGCACGGGAAATAAACCGCCTTGTTGGCACTGAATACACGGATTCAAACGGCAATGTGCTTCACTACAAATATCAGGATTTTTGTCTGCTTTTTAGAAGTACAACGTACCTGAACATTTTTGAATCTGAACTTTTACATTCGGGAATTCCTTATTCTACAGAAGTATACAAAGGATTTTTCTCTGACGGACCAATCAATGATCTTGTTTCGTACTTAAGACTCTGCGTTTATCAGAATGATTATAATTCTTACGCAAAAATTCTCCGTTCACCGTTTGTAAATCTTTCGTTTGCAGAAATGGAAAAAATCACGATGCTGACAAAACAAAAAAATCGGGAAATAAATAACTTAAATCATAACGAAGGAATTACGCCAGAACAAAGAATTCAGCCTTATGGGCCTTTTGATGAAAGACTTTTGACGGAAAATCTTGAATTTTCAGAATCTTCCGCAAAAAAATTCAAACAGGCTTGCAAAGATTTTACCGAAACGAAAAGAATTCTACATTCGCAAAAATTAACAAAAACTTTAAGTCACCTTTGGTATGATCTTGGTTACCGTTATGAAACAATGTGGAACAAAGAAGTTTCAATGTATTCTTCTCTTTACGACATTCTTTTTGAAATTGCCCGTAAATCTGAACAGAAAACTCAAGGACTTGCAGATTTTCTTGATGAAATTGAAGAATATAAGAACAGTTCATCAAAAATTGAAGGTCTTGATCTTCCACAGGAAGCCTCTGACAGCGTAAAAATTATGACAATTCATAAAAGTAAGGGTCTTGAATTCAAAGTTGTATTTATCTGCGCGATTTCCAATGGCGAAAACAAAGGAAAATCCACAAATGATTCAATTTCTTACAATAAGAAGCGCGGTGTCATTGTAAGGACTCCGAAAAGTTACAATTTCGATGAAATTTGTCATTGTCTTGCCACCAAAAGTGACCAGCAAAAACTTCTGGATGATTTTTTCATTGATGAATACATCCGTGAGCAGAATTTTAAGAATTGCGCGGAACTCAGGCGAATAAATTATGTTGCGTGCACCCGTGCAGAACGACTTTTGTACCTCGTTGGACACTATGACAGGTATTACAAAGGCAGTTTTATAGAATTTGAAAAGGAAAAACAGACAAAATTTGTAGAAATTTTCCAACCAGGAATTCTTGAAGAGCTTTTGTCGTCTGAATCTGAACAAACTTATAAATGCCCGGAAACACTTTATGAAGAAATGTTGCCTTTGATGGAATATTACACTTTCAAAAATGAAAAAACAAAAACACGAATTGCAAAACCGGAAGCACCTTTTGATTTTATTGAATTTAAATCTGATGAATTTATTTCCTGGAAAAAAACTGCCGGAATTTCTGAAAATTCAAAAGACACAGAAAGTACAAACGCCGGCGCTGAAAATTCGCTGTTTGGCGAAAATCTGACGGGCGATGACGATAAAAATAAATCATCAGAAGTAGTTCTTAGAAAAAATACAAAAGCTGAACGCATTGATTTTACGAAATATGCAAAAAAATTTTATGAAAATCCTGAATTAAAAGTGTTCACTCTGGAAATTCCAGAAAAAACATACCTTTCGCCAAGTTCGCTAGGCGAACATTTTGAAAATCAGCTTATTGATGAAACTTACCCGGAAGTAAATGCAATTGTCAAAAAAAGTTGCGGCCGATTCAAACACACAAATTTTGGTTCAATAGCACATGCGTTCTTTGAAGCAAAAATGAAAAATCAAAGACCGCAAATTAAGGCATCAGATTTGATTGGACTTGATAATAATGAAGAACTTTTAAATCAGGTTTTTGAAATTGCAGAAAAAATGACCGGACAATTTGAAAAAACTGAACTTTATGCTCAAATTGCACAGGCTACTCAAAAATATGGCTGGCTCCGAGCGGAATTTGATTTCCGTTACAAAGCAGAAGAACTTCCTGTTATCATAAATGGCCAGATTGACCTTTTAGTTCAGACTGGAGATTCAAATTATTTGATTGTGGATTACAAAACAGACCAAATAATTTGCCCTCAGGAGCATTATGCCCAGTTGGCTTGTTACCGTCAGGCAGTAAGTCAGATGATGAATATCCCGGAAGAAAATATTACTTGCCAGCTTTATTATATGCGCTTTGGAAAATCCGCTGATATTACAAAAAACTGTACAAAAGAAATTTTTATGGATAAAGCAAAAAATATTCTGGAAAAAACGTAAGTGTAAATTACCGCGTGTTTAAGATATAGCACGAATTAAAACATCGCGTTTTCAAAGTAACCTCTAAAAATTGCAATTTTTAGAGGTTACTTTAATTCTTTATTTCCTTTATGAAGACCTTTCTATTTTATTTCACCTTTAATCCACCGAATTTTCTTCAAAATTTTCCACCTGTTCCATAACCTGGCTAAATACCTCTGGACTGTACTGTGGTGGATATCCGTTCTTGACCAGACAAATCTTAATATCAAGTTTTAATTGATTTCGAACATTGCTGTTGTTTAACCAGTCAGCAAAAGAAGATTTTGTATCAATGATTTCTTTTACTTTCTTTGCAAGATTCTTGCACTTATCATTAATCACAACTCCATCTACAGTTTTATCTTCACCGTATTCAAAGTTGTATTTATCACGCATTGCAACAAGAATGTCATAGAATGCCTTTTCTTCAAAAGTTAAGCCCATTTTACGGAAACTTTCTCTGTTTGCATTCAACTCTTTAAGTATTGCAAGAGCTTGTTCCGTTGCATTCTTGATAATATCTTCAGAGGCTTGCTCCTGTGTTTCTCCTGCCTCTTCTGCATCAAGATGCTTTCTTCTTTCGTGATATTCATTAATTGTTTTTTGAAGCAGTTCCTGGAAAGTTTTAGCAGCCAAAGCATTTGTTTTTCTGAATTCTAGAATTTGTTTACGAAGCATTTTTACAAGAAGTTCAAGTTTTGTGGCTGGTAATTCCACATCTGCAAGTCGGTCAAAATATTCTGGAGTAAATAATTCTTCTTCTATTCCGGTTTCAAGGACATTTTCTACTTTGTTGTACTTCAAGGCTTCTTCAACCATCTTTGCAACTTTATTGTTCATTGTGTCTATATCAGGCGCATCTGTTCCGCTTATTTTACGGACAAATCCTGCAACTGCCATAAAACACTGTGCCAAAGCGGATTCTTCTTCGCTTAATTCTCCGGACGGCTGGCAAATATCAAATGCGGCGCGCATTCGTTTTACTGTTTTTAAGAAATATGTTTTGAATGAAACTTTTTTATCTCCATTCTTACCTGATTTTAATTCCTTGGTTGAAGTAAAGACATATTCCGCGGACTTTGCCAGCAGTCTGTAACGTTCTATTGGATCACAATCAGGATTTAAGAAAGGTGTAATGTCATAATTAGAGAACAAGGCTTTTAAAATTTCCAGTTCATCCTTAAATACTGTTGTTGCCTGTTCAATATCATCTGCTGTTGGAGCAACTGATGTTTCACCGCCATAAACTTTAACGGCTTCGCGCATATTATCACGGATACCAATGTAATCAATAATCATACCGAACTCTTTACCAGGATTTTTTCTGTTTACACGGCTGATTGTTTGAATAAGTGTATGTTTCTGCAAAGGCTTATCGTTGTACAAATATGTAAGAGAGGGAACATCAAAACCTGTAATCCACATATCTACAACAATTACAATATGGAAGTTTGATTTTTCATTCTTAAATGCCGCATCCAAATCATCTGAACGCTGGTCATTCTTGACACCGCCAAGATAGTTATACATTTCTTCCGGATCATTGCTTCCAACGCTCGAAACCATTGCAATAAATGGAACTGGCTTTAATTCGTTTAATTCTTCTTTAGAAACTTCAATTCTGTCAGAAGTTTTCTTTTCTTCAAACCATTCTGGATAGGCTTCTTTAAATTTTAAAAGCAAATCATAGGCAATTTTTCTTGTTGAACAGACAACCATTGCTTTCTGAACTCTTTCCGGGTCTCCGCTGCAAGAAGAAACATAATGGTCATGAATATCTTTTGCCAGGCGTTCAAGTCTGGAAGGTTCCCCAAGAATTACTTCCATGGAACTCATGGCATTTTTACTTGCTTCTATATCTTCCTTGGTCGAACCATCTTCAGCGCATTTTCTGTAATAATCTTCAATCTGTTTTGCTTTATCCTGATCCAATAATACTTTTGAAATACGAGGATGATATTTGATTGAAACAGTTAATCCGTCGGCTACAGCCTGGTCCATTGTGTAGCGGTCAATTTCATCACCAAATGTCTGGTATGTTTCAGCAATTGGAGTTCCTGTAAAACCTACAAATGTTGCATATGGAAAAGCTTCTTTTAAGACTTTTGCATATGGTTTTGAAACAAAAGCTTTCATGTTTTCATCACTGTCACCGCTGAACTGGATTTTTTTAGAATGTTCAAGTTGAGTTCTATGGGCTTCATCAGAAAAACAGATAATATTCTGACGGTCATTTATTAAACCAATTTTGTCGTCTTCGCGGTCACAGAATTTCTGGATTGTGCAGATATAGAATCCGCCGCTTTGTCTTGAACCAAGTTCTTCGCGAAGATGTTTACGGTTTTTTACGATGGAAACTTCTCCTAGATTTAAGAATTCTTTGCTCTTTGTAAAAAGCTTTGCGCCCTGTTTCTGTAAATCATCACGGTCCACTATAAGAATGACTGTCGGAGAGCCGATTTTTGGAATATCTGTACAACGCAAGGCAAGCTGCCGCGCAAGAAATGCCATTGTGTAGGTTTTTCCGCAGCCAGTTGCGCCAAAGTATGTTCCGCCTTTTCCGCTGCCTGATTCTACAGAACTGATAATGCTTTTTTTTAAAAGCCTTGAGGCAAAGAACTGAGGATAACGGCAGACAATTTCCCGCTCTTCGCTGTCGTAAATTTCATCCTGGAAATATACATAGTCTCTGAAGATTTCCAGAAAACGTTCCGGACTGTATACACCTTTTATCATTGTTTCAGTTTCTGCAAACGGAAGTGTCGAGATTTTATCTCCGTCATTTATACGGCGCCAGGCATAAAAATGCTCATAAGGAGTGCGGACTGTACCAAGACGGGTTTTTACTCCATCAGAAATACAGGCCAAAGGACAATAATGCAAAAGATGAGGAATATCCCGCCAATACCGGATATTAATCTGTTCCCAGGCATCATGAATTGTTGCGTTATCATCTGCCGGATTTTTAAGCTCAAAAATACATAACGGAATTCCGTTTACAAACAAAAGTACATCAGGTCTGCGGTTTTCTTTTTTGCCGTTATTAGTATATTCAACGGTAAACTGATTGACCGCCCTGAAAATATTTTTATCTGGATTATCAAAATCAATGAATTTAACCATTCTTGGCTCACCGTTTTGGGGAGTGAACTGATAGCCGTTTACAATCCAGCCATAAACTTTATGCAAAGTGGCAAAATCGGTAGCAGCGCCGGCAAGTTTTATATTGTTGAAAAGCTGATTAATATCGTCTTCTTTTAAACCAGGATTAATGTCATTAACAAAAGACTTAAAATCATTTTCTATAAGGACATCCCGTTTTGTTTTGCGGCCAATGTTATTTCCAAATGCATAAAGCCAGCCTTCTTTTTCAAGAAAAGCAAGAACTGCATATTCGTATTCTGATTCACAATATTTTCCGTAATAATCCTTTAGTTTAGCCATAAACTACATCTCCACCTGCCAGCGTCCGTTTTTATTTGAACCGATTCTTTTTAAAAGACCGTTTTCCTGAAGTTTTTTCATATTCTGAATTATGCTTTTTCTGCTGATTCCAACTACATTTACAAGCTCTTCCTGAGTTATGAACGGATTTTGTTTTACAGCTTCAATTATTTTCTGTTGATTTATAGTAACCTTTATAGTTACCTTTGTAGTAACCTTTTGCTCGTTAATGATAATTTCTTCAATAGTTTTAAGAAATAAAGAAAGCATGAATTCCGTAAATTCAGTGCTGTCCGCTGCATTATCGCTGGCATTAAGCCATTCAAACAAATCAGTCATTAATTCCGGAACTCTGTCTGCCGGTGGCGCAAGGTGAACAATCTGATTTCCGTCAAAAATTCCAACTCCGTCTGTTCTGTATTTTCCGTTGCGGCTGACTAAATCCTGCATCATAAGCTGGTGGGCTTTAAGCAGATCTTTTTGTTCGCGGGGATTAAGGGACATAAGAAGGTCGTACGCCTGAAGTGCGTTTTTTACTTCCTGAATTTCGTTTGGATTACCTAAAACCCGTTTTCCTTCGATAATTGCAGTTATCTGTTCAAGACTTAAAGAGTTGTTTTCGATTGCAAGAGATGAATGAATTGTTTTGATGCGGTTTTCTTTTCTAAGCAGAACATTCTGAGGACTTGATTCAAGGGAATTTATTTCGCCGATTTTTTCTGAAATGCGGGAAATAAGGTCTATGATTTTTGAAGTAATTCTAAACGGCGGATTATACATTATGCCTCTTTTTTTGCCTCTTCTATTGAACCTTTTATAAGAACCGGACAAATTTCTTTGATTTGGGATTTGAGTTTTTCGTTGATGGATTTTCTCTTGTTATAAGAATTGTAAATATCCACTATTGATTGTTGAATTTCTCTTGGCGGAATTGGTAATTTTACTTCCTGCATTAAATTAAAGTCAAAAGTATCTCTTACAGAACCTGCTGCATAAAACCATGTGTATCTTTGAAATTCTGTTCTTGCAAACCACATCATTAAATATTCTGGCATAATTTTATTTTCATTCGCAATCTTAAAAACAGAATACATAGGTGAAACAATACATGGGTTGTTTTCAGAGTATAAAGCTATTGAGCCTAAATTTATTCGCGATGGGTTATATGCTATATTTCCTTTTGTTACAACTGTGTAATTAGCAATATCAACATCTTTCATATTTGCTCGTGTATCAATAAAAGAGCCTGATGATTCTACACCCTGTACAAAAGTTATTTTTCTTTCTGTATTAGGTTCACTTACAGTATTAATATATTTTCCAATTTCTTCACAAGGATATTTCTTTCTTAAATCTTCAATGTAGGCATCACAAACAATTTTCAAATCTTCAAGGCCACGCTCGTAACTTTTCTGGTTTGCAAGCATGGAATTATAGACATCAACATATTTCTGCTGAATTGTAAGTGATGGAAGTTCTATATCAATATCACATAAATCTTCCCAGCTAAAAACTTCGCGCGCAGAACCCCATGAATTAAATCTGGAAAAACGGTCAAATTCAGGTCTGTTAAAATACATAAAAAGATAATCAGAATTTAACAAATCTGGTCTTGAAATGCTAAAGACAGTGTATATTGAAGAAATAAGGATTTCAGTTCCGTCATTATATGCTAAAGCAATTTTATCACCACGGCGTGAGGTATCTGCTACATAAGCAAATTCATTATTTTTTACAATTTTATAAGATGTAAGACTTACTCCATCCATATTGGCTTTTGTGTCTATAAATTGCTTTCCTGTAGAAATTCCTCTTACATAATCTACAGAATATTTCTCTGTAACATTTCTATTATCAATTTCCTTAATCAGTTCCCCAATCTTATATTTAGTCAATGCCATAACCAATCCCCTTAAAGGCATCTTGCAGCATCTTCTGAGATTCCTTTTCTGCTTTCATAAGTTCTTTCATTTCATTTTGAATACGGGCCATTTCCTTTTTGTAGTCAATCTGCAGGTCATGGTCTATAAATTCAATATACTTGCTTGGAGTAAGGGCATAATTTTTGGCTTCAACTGTCGGCTCATCGTTTTTCTTTTCTTCTTCTGTAAGCTGGCTGTTGTAAACTTTTACAGAGCGGTAAAGTTCCGGAACTTCATATTTGCTTCCATCCGTTCCTTCATTCTGCCATGTGTGGTAAATGTCTGCCGCTTTCTTAATCTGTTCTTCAACAAGCTTTACTTTCTTTTTCTGTTCATTCTTTACAGGATTTTCTGTCCACTGTCTTAAATCCATAAATAGAATTTCTTTTTCGCGGTTACGGAGTTTTCTTCCGTGGTAATTTCCGCCTTTTTTGTTCTGATTCAAAATCCATAATGTTACTGAAATATCAGTAGTAATAAATAATTCCCGTGGAAGAACAATAATTGCTTCTACCTTATCATTCTGAATAAGTTTTCTGCGGATTTCAAGGGTGTCGCTGTCATTTAAAGCGCCGTTTGCAAGCAAGAAACCTGCGACGCCATCAGATGGCTTTAAGTGCGAAAGCATATGCAAAATCCATGCATAGTTGGCATTGCTTTCCGGTGGAGTTACATAATCAGCCCATCGGGCATCGTTTTTAAGGTTGTCATCGTACCAGCTTTTAAGATTGAACGGTGGATTTGCCATAATGTAATCAAAATACAAACCTTTGTGCTGGTCATTTGTAAAAGAAGAATCTGCCATTTCTCCAAGATTGTGGCTTATTCCCCTAAGCGCAAGGTTCATTTTTGCAAGACGCCATGTTGCAGGTTCCTTTTCCTGTCCATAAACCTGAACGCCTGTAATATCACCCTGTTTTGCTTTTACAAGTTCTGCGCTCTGAATAAACATACCGCCAGAACCGCAGGCAGGGTCAAAAAGTGTTCCGTCAAAAGGTTCAATCATTGAAGCAATAAGCTGAACAACATCGTGCGGTGTATAGAATTCGCCTTCTTCCTTTGTGGCATTTACAGCAAATTCTTTAAGGAAGTATTCGTAAACGTGACCGATTAAATCTTTTTCCTGCCCGAATTTTTTATGGCTGATTTTATCAACTTCATCAACTACCTTTTTAATATCGTTTGAAGCAAGATTTCTGGTTGTGAATGTGCCTTTTACAAAACATCCTTTTAGAGCCGGAATTTCATCTTCAATTCTTGAAAGAGCGGTATCAAGCGCAACATTAAGACCGGTTGCAGGAGTATTTATAATTGTGGACCAACGCGCTTCGGCTGGTAAGTTGTAAGTTCCATCTGTAAAAGTTGCATCGTCAAAAAAAGCGGCACGGATATTTTCATCTTCGGGATCAAGACCTTCGCTTACAAGTTTTGCTTTAAGATGTTCAAGACCTTCTTCATATTTTTCACCAAGAAACCGCAAAAAAACAAGGGTAAGCATCATATCACGCTTTTCAAAAAATGAGCCTGAATTGCGGGCAGCCCTTAAGTGGTCGCGGCATTTAAAAAGAATATCATCAAGTTTAAGTTCTTTTTCTTCATCTTTTCTTGATTTTGGCATTTTATCAGTCCTCGCTTAATGGTTCTTTTTTTGTAAAAAGGTTGAATAAAATATTTTCCCTCTATTATACCACAAAGTGATTCATATTTCAGACGAAACGCAGATAAATATTGTTTTCCGTTATCAGGGCGATTTTCGTTTAGTCCTTGTTTTTAGTGAAAAATCATCAAAATTCTGTTAGAATTAAGGCGGAGGAAAAAGTGAAGCTTTATCATGGCAGTAATATGGAAGTAAAGGAACCACAAATCTTAGAGTCGGACAGAAAACTTGATTTTGGAACTGGTTTTTACTTGACAACAAGTTATGAGCAGGCAGAAAAATGGGCATTGCTAACAGCAAGACGCAGAGGGGAAGGGCAGCCAGTTATTTCAGTTTTTGAATATAACAAGGAAAAAACAGATAAATTAGATATATTGAAATTTGAAAACGCAGATGAAAAATGGCTTAAATTTATAAGTGCAAATCGTAAGAATCAGCCGATAAAAAATGACTATGATATTGTGGAAGGACCTGTTGCAAACGATAGAACAATGCCGGTTATTTCTTTGTTTTTTACAGGAGTGTATACGGAAGAGGAAACAATTAGACGTTTGCTTCCACAGAAGTTGCAAGATCAAATTGTGTTCAAAACTGAAAAATCATTACAATATATAAAATTCGTGGAGTCAATAAAAAAATGACAAAAGAAATTCCGTTTATTCTTGATTTCTATGATAAGGAAGTTACTAAACTGATAAAACAGAAGTATGGTTTTTCTGTTATGGATTCATATAAAAAATTTATGCAGTCAGAAACGTATAAAATGCTTTCAAACCCGGAACTTGAAATGTGGGATTTTAGTCCTGCTGGAATTTTTGATATGTGGGAAGCAGAGCAGATAACTGGTAATCCAAGGCGGTCGCTTTACATAAGAAGAGATTAAGTTAGGTTTCATTGTTGCTGTATGGAGAAAAAAATGACAAAGGAAATGGAATTTTTCATATTTTTGATTGAACAATATGCTTTTTACAAAAAAATAACAGCAGATAAAGTTTTAGAAAAACTGGAACAACTGAATCTTACACAATTTGTCTATGATATGTACGAAATTTACCACACAGAAGATTTGCACAATGCCTTTGATGATATTGATAAATTGATTTTAGAAAGACAAAGATACCTCTAAAAATTGCAATTTTTAGAGGTTCCCTTAATGTTCTGACCGCCTTTTCCGCCGTTTCGTGCAAAAGTTATTTGAGAATTATTGATTATTGAGTCATGTAGTTCGGTTTTGTTCATTTTTAAGTTACCTTCTATTTCAAACTAATTAAAACTTGTAAAACATTCCCATACCAATGAAAGCGAAACATTTACCATTTTTTCCTGCTGTCTGTAGTTTGCCATGGAAAACCTGATTGCGAACAAATCAGGAGTATTTTTTAAAACTGTTGAAAGGCTTTTTGACTTTAAGTTTTCTTCGGTCTTTACTTCTACAGGATAAACTTTTTCTTTCTGAATTACAAAATCAATTTCCATTGTTGAATTTTCGTTTATGTAATAAAAAAGATTTTTTTCTTCGACACTTGCATTTTCTGAACAAAAAAACTGCTGGGCAACATACTGTTCTGTAAAACTTCCCTTGTAAGTAGAAAAAGCCTTGTTCCCGATTAAAATTTCACTTGCAGAAGCCTGGCTCATAGTGCCGAGCAAGCCTAAATCATTTACAAATTACGGCATTCCGCCTATAAAATAATATTGCCTCAAAAGTTCCGTAAGCTGGATGGAAAGTGCATTCAATTCCTGCCAGTTGTGTTTTTTTATTTCTTCAACAAGTTTATTTTTGCCCAAAGCTGAAAGAAATTCCATAAAACTCAAAGGATAAAGTGTTAAAGAATCTACTTTACCAACAGGAAATTCGCTTCCAAAATAATCCATAAGTCCCAAGAGAGAGCCGGAAACAGCAAGATGATATTGAGGAGCATTTTCACAAAAATATTTAAGCGAAGTTAGAGTCATAGGACATTCCTGGATTTCATCAAAAATAATCAATATTTTTCCAGGCAAAATATTTTGCTCACTAATTGCACAAAGATTTCTTATAATCCGTTCTACATCATAATCTGTAAAAACAGGATATATTACACTTTTCTAGGGGAAAGTAAAAAAAAGACTTTTCTTATTTTTATTATCCGTAACTGTGCAGAAAACACCCGTCTTCGTGCGAACTGATAAGCCCCACCGCCTGCAAATATGAATAAACGACCGTTGTTCCAACAAATTTCATACCGCGTTTTTTCAAATCCCTGGATATTTCATCAGAAAGAGAAGAATTTGTCCTGGTATTTTCAAAAATCACTTTTCCAGAAGTCCAATGCCATAAGTATTCCGAAAACGAAGCATATTCTTTTTGTATGTTCCGAAAAACTTTAGCATTTGTCACGGCCGCCTGTATTTTTAAGCGATTTCTGATGATGAGAGGATTATTTTTCAGCTCTTCTAATTTTTCTTCATTATAATTGCAAACTTTTTCCAAATCAAAACTGTCAAAGGCTTTCTTAAATGCTTCTCGTTTATTCAGCACACATTCCCACGAAAGCCCCGCTTGAAAACATTCTAAAATCAGCATTTCAAAAAGTTTATGGTCGTCGTAAACCGGGATGCCCCATTCCTGGTCGTGATAGCGGATGTAAAGTTGGTTTTTAGGATTTGCCCAGTGACAGCGATTTTTGCCGTCCTGCCATTCAATCGTCATTTTCCCCCAGTACTTTCAAAATTTTCAATAATTCTTTTAATATCTTCAAGACTTTTAGCAAAATAAATTCCTTTTTGCCGCTCTTTTGAAGAAAGTCCTTTTTCAATCATTACTTCCAGAAGAGCCTTTAAGTGATTATAGTAACCGTTCAAATTGTAAAGGATGCAAGGTGCCTTTAAGTGCTTTAAAGAAACCTTCGACATAATCTCCGCAATTTCCTCCAGCGTACCTGTCCCGCCAGGAAAAGCTATAAAGGCATCTCCCAGTTCAATCATCTTGTTCTTTCGCTCTGCCATATCTTTTGTAACGATTAATTTTGTAAGCCCTTCATGCTGAAATTCACTTTCGATAAAAAACTGAGGTTCAACACCGGTCACATTCCCTCCAGCATTTAACACACTGTCAGCTAAAGTGCCCATCAGGCCAGACCTTGAACCGCCATAAACCAGAGCATTTCCGCTACAGCCAATCCATGTTCCCAATTCCTGCACGGAAATGCGAAGTCTAGAATCATTTCCTTCATTTGCTCCAAGATATACCGTTATGTTCATGCTAATTTTTCTCCTTGGACTTTCGATTTTATTGCCATAAGGGAACCTCTAAAAATTGCAATTTTTAGAGGTATCGAAAGAAAAAGCGATGTTTTAATTCGTTGTATTTTAACGAATTAAAACTCGAAGGTATCTCTAAATAAAGCATTAAAATGATTTTTTAGAGATACCCATAATAGCGAGGCACAGATAAAAGCTCTAGTTCCATATAGTTTTTATTTTTCTTCCACCAGCCATTTATAAGCCAAAACAATTGAATTTTCTGCGAGTTGAACTGCAGTTTTTTTTAACACTTTGCGTTAGCGATGTGCAGGGCGCCAAAGGCGGCCACCGCAGCGGAGCCAAAGGCGCAGCGAGGAGGCTGGAGCGAACAGCGGAACCCGGAACGTAGCGACGGCACGAAGTGCCGTAACGCCAAGAAAATCCCTAATTATATTCTTTCGTTAACTTATGATAAAAACGCAATATAGCAAAGCGTTTCCCTTAAAAAAATAAAACAGCTTTTATCAGGAGGTTTTTATGGCTTTTAAAAAGGATTTTTCCTGGGTGCTGCTACGGCTTCTTAACGAATCGACAGGGACGTTGCCTGCAATCATTATCACAAATACAAAGAAGATGTCAAAATAATGGTCGACCTTTAGCCTAACTTACAATCATCACTCCTTGGCAAAATAATTTTTCAGTGCATATTCAAAATGTTCGTTGAATTTTTGTGCCGCGATTTTGGCTAAATCTGATTTTGAATCAAGTATATCAAAAGCGTGCATATCTGTTTCGTAAACGTCCATATCCGCTTCCACGCCTGCATTTTTGAGATTTCGAAAAAATGTCAATGTTTCCGCGTAAAAAGGTTCACCGTTTCCTACAAAAGTATAGGCCGGCGGAAGGTTCGTGTAATTCTTCTGCCTTGCAGCCGAAGCGTATGGACTTACTTCCTTTTTAGAATTTTTTTGCAAATAAAATTTCCATCCCAAATGATTGCGCCGTGTATTCCAAACACGCCCATGATTATTTTTAGAAGACTCTGTGTCAAAATTATCAATCATCGGGTAAAGTGGCATCTGAAATGCAACGTGCACTTCGCCTTTGTCGCGAGCCATCATACAAACGCTCGCTGCCAGACCGCCTCCTGCACTTTCACCGCCCACCATAATCTGATTTTGCTTTACATTCAGTTCATCAGCATGATTTTTGAGCCACAAAAGCGTTTCGTAGCAGTCATTAATCGCAGCCGGATACGGTGCCAAAAACGCCAGCCTGTACCCAGGCGAAACAACCGTAACTCCATAATTTTTCACCAAATCCATTGCGCGGGACATAAAAACCATTTCTTTCATCCCAAGAAAATATCCGCCACCGTGAATCCACAAAATGCCGCAAGTTTTTTCACTCGGTGCCACTTTCGCAGAAACGACAAGCACCGGGATTTTTCTTTTTCCCACCACAATTTTTATTTTCTGAACTTTTACATCTTTTCCGGCCGTAAGTTTAATCATATTTTTTTCTTCAATCACTACCCCACAGAGTTTTAGTAAAGGGCATCTCTAAAAAATCAACAGCAAAATTTTTTAAAGATTTTCCCAATCCAATTTTTCGTTTTTGTAGAAAAATTCTCTGTCGTGTTCTCCTACTTCCCGCAAAATATGGCAAGGATTACCAACCGCAACAACATTGTCAGGAATATTTTTTGTTACAACGCTGCCGGCTCCAATCACAGTATTTTTTCCAATTGTAACACCAGGAACAACAACAACATTTGCACCAATCCATGCATTTTCGCCAATATGAATATCCTTGTTATATTGGTAGCCTTTTCCGCGGAGCTCAGCATTTATAGGATGATTTGCCGTTGCCAGCGTTACATTCGGACCAAACATAACTTTATCGCCAACATAAATGTGACCGTCATCAACGCAAGTCAAATTTGAATTTGCATAAACACCTTTTCCAAAATGCACATGATGTCCACCAAAATTCGCATGAAAAGGCAACTCAATGTAGCAGTCATCCCCACATTCCGCAAAATTTTTCTTCATCCATTCAAGTTTTTTCAGATAATCACTTGGCTTATACTGATTAAATTCCCAAAGGGCATCCTGAAAAGGAACCTGCTCTTTCATAATTTCTTCGTCCCCCGGCAAATAAGGCAAACCAGAGAGCATTCTTTCATACTGAGTCATTTTTTTCTCCATATATTTCAAAAATTTTATTCATGAGTAATATTTTTCAGCCATTTATATTTTTTGTAATGCAGATAAACCGCCGGAATTTTTACAAATTCGTCCAAAGTCAAAACAAAAGCGGTTACCAGAACAGGCCACTTAAAAACAAAAGCGCTCAAAAATCCTAACGGAACCACAACACACCACAGCGTTATGCAGTCACAAAACATTCCAAACCGAGTATCTCCGCCGGCCGGCAAAATCCCCGAAATAATGGTAGAATTCAAAGAATTCCCGATTATGTAATAGCAGGCCATAAAAAGCATCGATTTTAAATAAAACTGAGACTGTTCTGTCAAATGAACAACTTTTAAGACCAGCGGAATCAGTGCCATAATCACTAGACCAGAAACGATTCCTATCAATATTGAAAGCCTGACAAACTTTCCGCCCATTTTTTTAGCCTCTGCAATTTCACCACGACCAAGAATTCCTCCGACAATAATTCCAACACCGGAAGATAATCCCCAGCAAAGACTTGCGATAATAGAACGAACTATACTTGCAATAGAATTGGCAGCCGTCGCATCACTTCCAAGATGTCCCATAATCACAGAATACATGGTAACGCCGCCTCCCCAGGCAATCTGATTAATAAGAAGAGGCACAGTATATTTCCAGTAATCCTTATGCATAGTTTTGTCATTTACGTGAAAAATGTAACTGATTTTCAAAGCAGGACATTTTTTCTGCAAAATCACAATCAAAACAAACACAAATTCAAAAACTCTTGCAATCACAGTAGCAATTGCGGCACCAGTAATTCCCAGTGCCGGAAAACCAAAAAATCCAAAAATCAAAAGCGCATTACAGAAAATATTTACAATAACGGCTAGCGAACCAATCAAAGAACTCAGTTTTGCCCGGTCACAGATTTTCATAATTCCAAAATAAACCTGAGTAAAACCACTCAAAACATAAGAAAGACTTACCGCGCGCAAATACAGTGCCCCTTTTTCAATCAAAATCTGATCGCTAGTAAAAAAACGCATAATCTGAGAAGGAAAAGACAAAGTTCCCAAAGTAAAAACCAAGCCGATAATCAAAGAATAGCGCATGGCAATAGACAGGACTTTTTTTACAGAGTCTTCATCGCCCTTGCCCCAGTACTGAGCCGCCAAAACATTCAAACCAAACACAAAAGCACCAAAAAACAGACTGAACACAAAAGCAACCTGTCCAGCAAGACTACTGGCCGCAAGAGAATCCTGATCTAGAAACCCAAGCATAAAAGCATCGCTAGCCGTCACTAAAGACGTCATAAGATTCTGCAACGCAATCGGCATAACAATATGAAAAAGAGATTTGTAAATAGACTTATCCGTCGACTTAATTATCATAATATTTATCTCCGTTTTTATACGCTCGTTCCGGCTCCGCTACGTTCCGCATTCGAAGTGGCTCCATTGCCTAACGCAATTAAGAACGCTCAAAACTCATTTTAAACAGAGATTTTTTTTAAAGTATGAAATAAATATAAATAAATTGTATTTTTTTAGGAAGTGACAACTTTGAAAATGCTGAATCCACCGCTATAGGAGATTTTCCATTGTCAATTTGGTCAATTTCCGCTTTTTTTTTAAGTTAGTCACCACAATTATCCGGGGGTAATTTTTCGTCATCATTATCTGTGTTGTCCGGCAAACAAAGTTTTGAATTTCCAGAATCCGGCAAATCTTCCGTGCCTTGCATTTTTATTTCTTTTACAATCTGGGCAATTTTTTCAACACCTTTTTTTGCGGAAAGTTTTATAAAATCCTCTCTGAAAAAATTAAAAAACGGCAGTTCAGAAACAAGCACTTTTCCTAGCGTCGACAGAACTTTTTTCACGACCGCTTTAGTTTCCCTTTCAAGTTTATTATATTCGGCAAGCATATTTTTTGTTGCATTTATTTTATTATTCATCAAATCAAAATTATTTTTATACCCGCTCGCCCTGTAAATTTCTATCAGTGTATCTATAAATCTTTGACGAGAAGGCTCGCTTACATTTTCATACCATTCATTAACGCTTTTGAAGAAAATTTTACTGTCTTCCGTGTAATCTTCAGCCTCGCAAAGAAATTTTCCTTCACAATGCCAGTTCAACATATCATGCTGCTGAATTCCCACTCCATCAGACTTTATGATTTTATATTTTGCCGTAGGATAAAAAACTTTACCTACAATATCACTTTCCGGATAAAACGAAAGTATACGGTTTTCAAGACTTTTATATTCATCTGTTTTGTAAAAATTTTTTGGCCAGCCCGGTCCGTCCATGTTATAAACCGCAAGAATTCTTTTTTGAACCGTCACAGAAGTTTTTACCGCACAATAAACGGCAACGGTTCCACCTTTTGAATGACCTAGAATTATCAGATTTTTCTTAAAAAACGCCGCTGCCTTATTAAAATACTTTACACCGTCAGTATGAGATGGCAAAACCGGATTTTTTGCCAGAAGCAAATCTTCACACCAGCCGGTAACGGTATCGTCCGTCCCTCGAAAAACTATTACGGCAGTTTTATCAATCACAAAAGTCATTGCCGCAAATTGTTCGTTTTTTTCTTCACTTAAATTTTCGCACAAACCGCAGACTTTTATTCCGCCAAAACGCCTTGATTCTCCGCATTTATACAAAATTTCCGGCGTTTTAGGATTAATTCCATAACCCATGCTCGTTCTTTCACGCAAATTCGCCGTTTTTTTAAAATTTTCTGCAAGTTCACTAAGCGTAATTCCCTGCGAAAAAGACGAACTCACAAGACCTTCAATATGTTCATACGCTAGATGAGCAAGAATGCAAGCGTCAATTTCTCCAAATTCGCATTGTTCAAAACTCAAATCTCCGCGCCACAAAATATAATCAAGCAAAGAACTGTTCATTTTCTCTCCAATTCCTGATATGGGCGTATCCCTGTCCGGCGAATCTTCTGCAAACCGGTAATTTTTTGTAAAAACCGCCTGCCAGGGTCGCGCTTTTCGCAATTCCGGCATTCGCCTTCAAAGTCCGCGCCACGCAAATCAGCGTGGCTTACGGGCTTATGCTTCGTTTGTTGAAACAAACTTCGCATTTGCTACAATCGCTTACGCTTAAAATTATTAAGTCTTTCAAAATTACCTCTAAAAATTGCAATTTTTAGAGGTTCCCATTAAATGTATTTTTATACTTTCAATAAAAAAACCGTTCTGCAAGTAAAACCAGAACGGTTTTTATTTAGGGCATCTCTAAAAAAACATTTTCGATTCTTTTTTAGAAAAACTTTCGAGTTTTCAGAGTTACCTCTAAACTTCTAAAATTTTCAGTTTTTAGATTTTATCAGCAACTTTCTGGCCCATTTCTTTAGTTCCAAGAAGTTTTCCGGCAGCTTTTACTTCTGCAAGATGAGAACCTGCAATATCCCCAGTTCTCCAGCCTTCATCAAGAACGGCCTGAACAGCATCTTCTATTGCTTTAGCTTCTGTTTCAAGTTTAAAGCTGTAACGCAAAAGCATTGCTGCAGAAAGGATTGTTGCAAGTGGATTTGCAAGGTTTTTACCGGCAATATCCGGTGCAGAACCGTGAATCGGCTCATAAAGACCAGGACCTGTTCCATCCCCCAAAGATGCTGAAGCAAGCATACCTATTGAACCTGTAATCTGCGAAGCCTCATCAGAAAGAATGTCACCAAACATATTTGAAGTTGCAATAACATCAAACTGTTTAGGATTTCTTACCATCTGCATAGAAGCATTATCAATGTAAAGATAAGAAAGTGCAACTTCTGGATAATCTTTTTTAACATCCTCTGCAACACGGCGCCACAACTGCGAACTGTTCAAAATGTTAGCCTTATCTACAACGCAAAGTCGTTTCTGACGATTCATTGCATATTCAAAACCCATTCTTACAATTCTTTCAATTTCAGGACGAGTATATTTTTCAGTATCCCACGCAGTATTTCCGTCTTCCGAAGTTCCTCTTTCACCAAAATAAATACCACCGGTTAATTCACGAACAATAAGAATATCAAGTCCATCACCTACAATTTCGTCTTTAAGTGGACAAGCATCTTTAAGCTGTTTGAACATTACAGCAGGGCGAAGATTTGCAAAAACTTTCATTCCGCCTCGCATTCCAAGCAAGGCCTTTTCAGGACGAATTTCAGATGGAAGATTATCCCACTTTGGACCACCAACAGCACCAAGCAATGCAGCATCAGAATCAAGACAAATCTGGAGCTGTTCTTTTGGAAGTGGATGACCAAATTTGTCAATAGCACATCCGCCTGCCAGAACATGAGTATAGTTCCATTTGTGACCATACTTTTTTGCAACTGCATCAAGCACTTTTACAGCTTCTGCAACAACATCAGGACCTATTCCATCTCCAGGAATAAGAGCAATTGTCTTTTCCATAAAAAATATCTCCTTAAAATCTCAAGCCCAGAGACTCAAAATTAAGGGCATCTCTAAAATTGCAATCTTTAGAGGCACCCTTAAAAATTCAAGCCAGAAAGCCTGTCATTTACCAATGCAATTCTTTTTTGACCGCCAGAACGGTCATGATTTTTAAAATCTTTTGTAACGTTTTTCAATATCACGGATAAGTTTGTATTCAAACGAATCTACAAGAGCAATCCATGAAGCTTCAATCAAGTCCTGACTTACGCCCACGGTCGTCCAATTAGCCTCGCCGTCCGTACTTTCAATTATTACGCGGACTTTAGCAGCCGTCGCAGATTTTCCGTCCAAAACTCTAACTTTAAAGTCAACTAGACGGATTTTTGAAACAGCAGGATAAAAATGTTCAAGAGCCTTACGCAACGCAATATCAAGAGCATTTACAGGACCATCACCTTCTCCGGCTGTTATTTCAATCTGGCCGTCAACTTCAACTTTTGTCTGGGCACAACAGCAAACCCCTTCCTCTGGGCGCGGATTAGAACCATTAGTCTGATAATAATGCAATTTAAAGAACGGCTGATACTGCCCAATCATTTTTCTGACCATCAATTCAAAACTACCGTCAGCACCTTCAAACTGATAGCCTTGAAATTCAAGTTCCTTCATTTTTGCAATAATCTCTTTTACAACAGGATCATCTTTTTTGATTGACGGTGCAAATTTCTGGACTTTTTCTATAATCGTACTTCTGCCGGCAACTTCACTCATAAGGAATACACGACTGTTTCCTACAGTTTCCGGTGCAATATGCTCATAGGCTTCTGGATTTTTAAGAACTGCATCAATGTGCATTCCTGCCTTGTGTGCAAATGCAGATGAGCCAACATAAGGCAACTGAGCACCAAGACTGATGTTTGTAATTTCACTAACACGTTTACAAATTGCAGTAAGATTTTTTATATTTTCTGATGGAATACACTCGTAACCCATTTTTAACTGCAAATCAGGGATAATTGTCGAAAGATTTGCGTTTCCAGTTCTTTCACCAAATCCAAGAAGAACACCTTGAACATGAACGGCACCTTCTGTAACTGCAACCAGAGAATTTGCAACTGCAAGTCCAGAATCATTATGAGTATGAATTCCAATTTTTGCCTTTGAACCAAAAGTTTTTACGACATCGGCAACGGCTTTTCGCAAATCGTCAATCATAAAACCGCCTTTTGTTTCACAAAGAGACAGAACTTCGGCTCCACCGTCTATTGCTGCCTGCAAAGTTTTAAATGCGTAGTCATGGTCTTCTGCGTATGCCGTGAAAAAATGCTCTGCATCATAAAAAACAGTACGACCGTTTTCTTTAAGAAATGCACATGTTTCCCGAATCATCTTCAGATTTTCTTCCAAAGTCGTTCTGATAATGTCAGTAACCTGAAATGTCCATGATTTTCCGAAAATTACGCAATATTTTGTGTCCGCTGCAAGAAGACTCTGCAAATTAGAATCTTCCGAACATTTTATATCTTTACGGCGGGTTGAACCAAAGGCACAAATCTGCGAATTTTTAAACTGAATTTTCTTAATTTCCTGAAAGAATTCCATATCTTTAGGATTACTTCCGGGATTTCCTGCTTCAATATACTGAATTCCAAGTTCATCCAATGCCTGACAAATATGAATCTTGTCTTGGACAGAATAGCTAATACCTTCCCCTTGGGAACCATCACGCAAAGTCGAATCAAGAATATCAATTTTTTTCATATCACTGATTTTAGAAGAATACAAGTTTTTTTACAATCACGGACAATTTTTCTCATATTTTGAAAATCTTTTTAAATGAAACATTGAAAATTATTTTTTAGAAATTCCCTTTACTTATTTTCTGGTACAAGACGATTTATTGTGTAATCTCTCTGACGCCAGTTTTTGTCAACTTTTACCTGCAAATCAAGGTCAATTTTCTGAATATAAATCTGGCTTAGTTTTTTAATTGAAGCTACGCGTATTTCTTTGATTTTTGAAGCACCTTTTCCGATTACAATGCCTTTCTGGCTGTCACGTTCAACGCACAAAAATGCCCGAATCCACAATTTTTTTCCTTCACTGCGATGTTCAACGTCAGCAACTTCAACATAAACCGCATGAGGAATTTCATCCTGCAGACGATTTATTGCTTCTCCGCGGATAACTTCTGCAATGCGGAAAGTTAAATTCTGATCCGTGTAAGTTTCTTCATCATAAACCGGCTGACCATCCGGCGAAATCATATAAAGTGCTTTTAAAATTTCGTTAATTCCGGTATCATTTTTCGCAGACATTGTAAGTACCTGTTCTTGCGGGATTAATGGTAGCGTTTCTAAAATAAATTTCTGAACTTTTTCCGGATGACTTTGCCTGTCGTCAATTTTATTTATGGCAACGACCGTTTTTGCCTGAAGTTTTTTTACAAGTTCAGCTGTGAGCATTTCTTCCTCACCAATATCACGCGTTGAATCTATAACATAAAGTACGCAGTCAATTCCATTCAGCTGACTTTCAGTAACATTTTTCAAACGCAAATTCAGTTTTTTATCCGAATTGTGATAGCCCGGAGTATCAATAAAAATAAGCTGACCATACGAAGTATTTACAATTCCTTTAATTGCGTTTCGTGTTGTCTGAGGAATTGGCGAAACAATACTCACATCAACTTGGCACGCAGTGTTCAAAAAAGTAGATTTTCCGGCAGAAGGTCGTCCGATAATTGCAACAACTCCAGTTTTTAAAGGTTTTTCGTTTGTATTTTCTTCCATAAATCAAGATTATATCGAAAAGTTCTTTGACAATAAACACGCACGCAGAACGCAGAATGGAACCTCTAAAAATATTGTTTTTTATTTTCTTAAAAATTATCATTAGAAAAAAAATGGAGGCTTAAAATGAGTAAAGTTGCGGTTTTTCTAGCTGATGGTTTTGAAGAAATTGAAGCACTGACACCGGTTGATTATTTGCGTCGTGCCGGAGCAGAAGTTGTTACGGTCGGTGTAAAAGGTTCAATGAATGGAAATAAAATTGTTGTGACAGGTTCGCACAAAATTCCGGTTATTGCAGATTTAACTTTTGATGAATATCTGGGAAATTGTAAAAAAGAACTTCCAGACTGTGTTTTTTGCCCAGGCGGATTAAAAGGCTCACAGAATCTTGCTGATTGTGAAGATTTACTGAAAAATCTTGAAAAATGTTTTGACAACAAAAAACTTGTCTGTGCAATTTGTGCAGCACCAAGCCTTGTTTTAGGAAAAACAAAAATCATGAAAGGCAAAAAATGGACTTGCTATCCAGGAATGGCTGAAAACAGTGCTCCAGAATATTTTGACGGTTATTGCGATGAAGTTTTTGTAACTGACGGTAATGTTGTAACCGCCCGCGGTGCTGGTGCCGCAGAACAGTTTGCAATGGAACTTGTAAGGATTCTTGAAGGAGAACAAAAAGCCAGACAAGTCCACGACGGAACTGTCCAAAGATAAAACTCCCTAACGAATAAACATACAATCGCCGTAAGAAAAGAATTTGTACTTGTTTTCTACGGCACTCTTGTATGCATTTAAAATGTTTTCGCGGCCGGCAAAAGCACTCACAAGCATAATCAGGGTACTTTCCGGAGTGTGAAAATTGGTAAACATTTTGTCCACTACCTTAAATTTAAATCCTGGATACATAAAAATTGAAGTAGAATTTGTGCCGGAATGAATCCATTCACAGTTTTGACCGGGAATTCCACCTTCCTTTTCTATCTGCTTAGCGGCACTTTCCAGCGTTCTGACACTAGTCGTACCAACCGCAAGTATCGGGCGACCTTCACTCTTTGCCTTGTTAATTTTCTGTGCTGTTTCAATCGGGATTGAATACCATTCTTCGTGCATTTTATGATTTTCAATTTCCTCTTCACGCACCGGAAGAAAAGTTCCAAGTCCAACATGTAGCGTCACAAAACAACGTTCAATGCCTTTTTCAGCCAAACGGGAAAGCATATTTTCCGTAAAATGCAATCCGGCGGTAGGACAAGCCGCAGAACCTACCTTGTTTGCATAAACATTCTGATAGCGTTCCGAATCTTCTTCTGTATCACCTCGTTTAATATACGGCGGCAGAGGAATGTGACCATTTTTTTCAAACCAGTCTTCATCAATCGCAAAATCGAATTTCATTGCCCGAAATTCTGTTCCTGCATTTGCCGGTATATCTATTATAGTACCGATTGTGCCGTCCGGAAATTTGTAGCGCATTCCAGGTTTCTGTTTTTTGGCGGACTTTACCATTGCGTTCCAGACCGTACATTCCTTATCAATTGTGTTCAGAAACATAAATTCTTGATTGCGACCGGTAGTTTCTTTTATACCGTAAACTCTTGCACGGCGCACGCGGCTATTATTAAAAACCATCAAAGTGTCTGGAGTAATCAGCGACGGTAAGTCATCCATCATAAAATGTTCAACTTTTCCGTCATCACGCCCCAAAAGCATCAGTTTGTCCTGACCTCTGATTCCACTTGGATGCTGTGCAATCAACTCTTCCGGTAAATCAAAATTAAAATCTGTTGTAAGCATAAAGAGCAATCTACCATAAAATTAAGAATTTAGCCACAATATCAAGCAGATATGTCAGGTAGACACCGCCGCCCGCAAATCCGCGTCATAAGTTTTAAGCGTAATTCCATACCGGCGCGAAAGCTCCAGATACGACGCGTCATAATAAGAAAGCCCGTATTCTTCCGCCAAGTCAAAAATCCGCTGCCGGATTTCGCTGTCCGGCTGCAAGTCCGTGTAAATAGGCAACTGCTTTAAGTCGTACAGAATATCCATAGCGTCAGACTTAGAAAGAAACGCAACACCATCCCTATTTTTTCGCGTTTTGTACAAAAGCACATTTTCTATCTCGTACCAGAAAAGCGGCGGCACGTAAAACTGACCGTTATTTTCGAGAATATACTCCACGTCTTTTATGCAGTCGGAAAATTCATCATCACAATAGCCGTTCAAAAGGTAAGCCGCCATAAAAGAAGTGTCTACGGCATAGCACGGGAATTCGCTAGTATTTTCTTCCTGCATTTCTAAGTTTCTTTAATTCGTTTGAAAATTCTGTAGAAGTAATAGCAGCAAAACCATTCTGCTGACGGAATTCAATCATTTTTGCTGAGCGTGCCATTATACGCTTGTGAGCTTCGTAAGCGTCCTTATTCTGAATGGAAGATTTGCCTTGAAGCACCGCGACCTGCTTTCCGTTTTTAGAAATGTTGATTACCGCTCCTTCCTGCACTTTACGCAAAAGTTCCGAAAAATAAGTCTTAGCATCAAAAGCCCCAACGTCAAAAACGTTATTCGCCGTAGCAACCATCGCCAAAGCCATAGGACACCTCCTTTGTAAAAAAATTTTACTTTCTAAGAAGAATATAATATGGTCTTGGTAAAAAGTCAACCAGTTTTTAAACCAGTTTATTCATTTTCCCCTTTTCTTACTCTCTATACCAGTAATAGTTTCCATACCAGTATCCTAAATATTCTGCTGCAGTTGAAGTATCCGCCAAAGTCGTTGAAGAAATCGACGTTCCGCCTGTTGTACTGGAACTGGTCGAGCGATACCATCCGCTTGTTGTTTTAAATGTAGCAGTTGCAAGATTTGAACAGCCATAAAATGCCTTAAGACCGATACTTGTTACGCTTGCAGGAATTGTTATGTTGGTAAGACCTGTACAATTGTAAAAGGCATAACTACCAATACTTCCCACATTAGTTCCAAGTGTTACGGTCAAAAGACTTGTACAATTATAAAACGTTGAGTCACCAACTGCTGCGGTTCCTAAAATTTCTGCACGTAAAAGAGATGTACAGCCATAAAATATATGAGTTCCAAAATTAGTTACAGTTGCAGGAACGCATACAGTCGTGAGGCTTGTACACCAGGCAAAAGCATAATCGATTTCAGTTTTGTGCATGAAGCAAACAAACGAGTTGAAAACGTAGTAATTCCAGTCGCATTTGAAAGATTAAGATTTATTTCTGCCGCAGATTCTTTAATTTTTGACACTAAAGAACTCAAATTGCTTGATGAAATTGAGCCGGTAAGTTTTATTGATACCTCTTCTTCCAACGCTGATAAATCCAAATCAGAAATATCATCTGCTGCAATAACCATTCCTGAAAACCATACGGCATAATATGTCGCAGTTTTTAATGGGAATGTTTCTGGAACATTTTCCCAGCTTGTAAATTTTTTCCCCGTATATGTTGGCTCTTCAATTTCGCTTGTGTCTATCGTGTTCTCGTATTTTCCACTCAATGTTTTTGTTGTGTTTCCATCTGCAAAAGTTCCTCCGTTTGCGTCAAATGTAAGCGTTACAGAATTGCGATTGTAATAAATATTTACCGTTGTGCTGTCGTTTGTCTGTACGGTCGATTGCTCAAAAGTTTTTGATGTAAATCCTGTGTATGATTTTGCTGTGGCGGAAGTTTCTTCGCCTACAGTTCCGTAAAGCGTTTCTGTTTCATCGAGCGTGTAAGTTTCATTTCCTGAAGCGCAGTCTGTGTTTTCAAGATAATGATTCACTGTGTAACTTGCTGTCGTGATTGTAGGGAAATCATCTGTGCCGGTCGTGTTTGTGGAGGAATCATCTGCGTTGACTGGAACTGAGTAGAAGTCTATGTCATCTGTTTCCAAATACGCCACAACCGCACTTTCTATGTCAACTGAATACGCCGCAGTTTCAGTTTCATTCGGCTCGTAAGAATTTGCGATTTCTGTTATTGCGTAGGACGAAAGCGATATTTCTGCCGCAATGTTAACACCGAATGAATAACGCATTTCTGTACTCGTTGAAACAGAGCTTCCTAAAGCCGCTCCGCTGAACGCAAGTTTATACGGTTCTGTCGCAGGGAAACTCGGCACTTCTATGCATTTGGAACTTCCGCTTGGAACAGAAAAATACTGGCTGTATCCGTCGGGATAGATTGCAAATCCGTTTAACACACAGTCATTATTTGAAACGCCTTTTGCATAAAAATTTATAGTTTCCTTGCCCTTGAAAATTCTAAGCGGAATAAAGTCGCTCCATATGTAGCCGTCTGCATCTTCGAAAATTACATTCAATCCGGTATCTAAATATTCTTCGGTTAAGCTTGAAAAAATAACCGAAATATAATACGTAAGTGTTCCGCTTGTAAAACTTGGAACATCGCCGCTTGTGTTTCCGCCTACAGAAACTCTTGAATCATCTGATGAAATCCTGATGTTTGCTGGTCTGGTTCTTACTTCCGTCGTGTTCGCCACCGTCACCGTCATTTCATACGTGTTGCCCGCGTACAAATATCCGCCGTCGTCGCTTGTGTCGGTTGTGATTTCGCCTGTAACTTTAAGGCTGTATCGCCCGCTTTCTACAACTGCGATTGTTCCGACGTTTTCACCTGAGTTTTTCGGCATTACGGTTGCCGTTACGGTTGTGCCGTCGCTTGCAGAAACGGTGATTATGTTCGGAGTTCCGGCAACTGGCGAAGAGAACGTAAGTTTTCCGTCTGAATCTGATTCTGCGGTTTCTGAATACGATGTGTACGTTTCGTTTGTTGCCGTCGCTGTGTAGCCGCTTCCCAGGTTGCCTGCTGTACTTCCTGCGGTTGCCGCCCTTGCGCTGTCTGAAAATCCCACGAACGTAACCGTGTATTCAATGTTGCTTCCGCCGTTACGGAACACAGGAATTGAGCCGATTTTAAAAACGTTGTCAGTATCTTTTGTAAACGTGCCGAGCGAGCAGGTAAAACCTGTGTCTGTCTTTGCAGTAATCGTATAACTTGCAGAGCCGCACACAACCGCACTTTCCCCTATTTTGTATTCCGTGCCGTCGTAAATCATCGAAGTAAAAATATTTTCTGCGCCACTGTCCGATTCTGTACCTGTAATTTTGCTCGCTTCAATTGTCAGAGTTGTTGCCGTAACTGTATTTTCTGCTGAATCGTACAGGACTTTTTCAACAAAAGGCTGATTTTCGCGGCATCCACATAGCGCAAAAGTATTTGCGTCAAGTTCCGCAATCGTTCCCTTTGTATTCACGCAAAAAAGATAATCCGACGAATCCTGATTTATTTTGTAAAGCCAGTTGCAGGTTTTTAGAGTGGAATCCCATGAAACAAGATAAATTGCGCTCGTTGAATCGCTGAACCTTGCCTGAATCAACGCTACAAAATCGCCCGCACTTGTTTCTGTCAAGTCATAAAAAAGATAGGATTGCACCGCATTTCCGTCTGAATCAGAAAGCGAAATCTCCACCTCGCTTGCTGTGCTTCCGTACTCATCAAGAAAAATGATTTTTGCAGTTTCTGAATATGTCATTCCCGCACTTGATGAGGGAATCTCAAGCACACCCGCAATAATGCTACCGTCCTCCGCATTGTACCGAGAACGCAGAACGTGAGTTACAAACTTTCGTGCGGAAGAAGCGTAGTAACTTTTGCGGCTCCAGATTTTATTTTTTACATCCGTGCTGAACGGAGTTTTTGCCACAAGTTCTGCAGAACTTCCTGTAAAACTCACAGTGTAAATTACGCCTTTTTCAAAATAACTTACCGCAGAAGGAAGCGTGTAACTTTCGCCGCCGCAGTCAACATAAAAACTTGAATAATTCAAAAAATATGATTTTGAAATTTCGTAAACCGCAGAATCGCCCGCGTCTAAAAGCGTGGAAGTTTTTCCGTTCGGAATAAGATTTGCAGAGCCGCGCATAAGCTCTATCTGACAAGTTTCGTCGGAAGAATTGTTTTCCAAGACCAAATACGCAGGATTTACATCCATACTTGTTGGAAGCGAAACAGATTTTTCCGCCGTGCCGTCAGAAGTAAAAATTATATAAGATGAATTGTCGTAAAACGGAACATCAAGCCCAATGTCTACGTGATAAGTCAGGTAAAAGACTTTTTCTTCGCCGGAAAAACTAAAACTTTCGCTTTCTCCTGCCGCAATATCGCCAAGGAGTGTGTGGCGCAAACTGTCGTCAAAAACATCAAGTGTACCGCCTGTTGTGTTTTTGATTGTGACGTAATTTTTAGGTGAACTGTCTTTATCTTCGCTATTTTCTGAAGAAGCAGGCTTTATATCTGTAGAGCAGGAAAAGAAAAGGAATGATGCTGTAAGAAAAATCAAAGCAAATCTTTTCTGCATGGAATTCTCCGTACATAAACAGAACAAAAATATATCCCGCAGATTCCGCAAATTAGCGCAGATTTTTACTTTCTGCTTAAACATGCATTATTTCTGCGGGAAATTTTGTCTAAAAAACGTGCGAGTTTTGTTTGCTACTCATCGTAGTAATCACTTGCGGCTTTTTCTTCAACAGACCAAATGATTGGAGAAGTTGAAGTAGAGCCTGTTACACCGTATGTTGAATCTTTATCAATTCTCACAACGTAAACTTTACCTGCACTCATAGTTACGCTTTTTGTACAAGTCTGTGCCGATGCCGATCCCCATGCAATACAACGCACAACAAGAGATGAAGTGCTCGCTCCACTTACAAGCCCTGTAACCATTGCTGTAGTTCCGGTAATAATTGCAAAATCATCAGCAGTAGAGTCCGTTACATTTGAAAGCTGAACCTGTCCGTTATAAAGGCGAACCGTCTTTCCGCTTTCGTTAATAAACAAGACAGAAGGCGCAAGGTCGCTCAAAGAACCTGTTCCTGTTCCCTTTAAATCAGTTGTAAATGTTAGTGTAGTTTTTTCTGAAACGCGTGCGGTGTCGTTTTCAGACTGCAAAGTTGAATCAGTGATTGCAAGAACAACATCGTTGTATTTAAGTTCCTTTTTGTAAACAACTTTATAATCATAAGACGTATTCACTTTGACAGGGACTTTTACGCGCAAAGCATTCGGCTGAATTACAGCATAAGTTGTAGAATTATCTGTTGATTCAATGGAAGCCCAATAGCTTGTATTGTTGTTGAAAATCCAAGTTCCCGCGCCTGTAAGACTGCTCGGAGAAACAGAAACTTTGTACGCCTGAGTTGAAGAATAATATGTAAGAACCGATGACTGACCGCACTGCATTAAGTCTTCTTTTTCGTCATAATCGCTTTTCATAATGCCGACGATTGTATGGAATTTTCCCGCGTCCAGTTTTACGTTAATTGAAGAGCCTGCAGGGATTGTTCCGATGTAATTCGTTGCCTCCACCGTTCCATCAAAAATCAGAACACTGTCTGTGGTAAGCTGATTTGTTACAGTCAATGTGCCGCTGAAATTCTGCTTTCCTGCAGGATAGTTGTAAAAGTCAGCGTAGATTGTACTTGAATAATCGGTCGGTTTATTTTCATCTGTTCCCGTGTTAACATTCACAGTATTTCCGTCAGCGCATCCCGCAAATACAACTGCAAAAGTAACCAGTGCCACAGCCCCCAAAAGTTTGATTTTTTTCATAAAGTCCTCCAAAAGATTTGTTGCTATAAAAGACCCCACTAAAAATTGTAATTTTTACTGGGGTCCTAAAATCAAAATGCAGTTAAAACCAAAAGAATAGCTTTCTTTTGGAAAATGTTCCTGCATATACGATGATGACTACAGATTAAAGATTATATTCTCTCATGCGTAAGCCGTGTTTTTTTCCCTATTGCTTCGTACATTCCCCAGACAAAGTGGAATATTGATATACTCCAGTCTCTGCATCTGCGCTGTCAATTTTTAGTATTCCATATTTAACAGTCATACCAGTACCAGTGTATGGATTTGTATAAGTTATTTCCGCAGTGTACGAATCTCCGTTTTGCGAAACTGAATAATCACAGTCTAAAGTATTTGTAACAAAACTCGTTGTTTGGATATAAGTCACTTTTGAAGATGAGAACTTAAAAGTGTAAACAATAGACGGCTGGATTTCACAAACCCAAGTTGTCCCCACGAACGGATTAGATGAGTTCGTACTTTCCTTTTCTCCGCTGCTACTGTTTCCGTTTGCACAGGAAACAAAAAAAACTCCGACACCGCAAAGTGCAAATGCCAAAACCAATCCTAAAATCTTTTTCATAAATCTTCTCCTCCTGCTGTAAAAAGCAGAAATTTACAATTTTTAGAGGTATCTTTGAAACCCCGTCGGTGTTTCTAAAAAAGCATCGAAAATGATTTTTTAGAGATACCCTTAATGTAGCGTGATTTTTTTTATTCGTGGTCAACTAAAAGGCGACTTTTTATTTCAGACTTTCTTCGTCCAAAAGGAAATCAATTGGATTTATCCGCAGAATTCCCTTTTCGTCAGTCCAGTGCTTTCCGTAAGATTTTGAAACTACAATCTTTTTAACTGAATCGCCAGTTGCAAGAAGCGGACGCAGTTCTGTTTTTTCCTTTGATTCGTCACCCATATTAAGTGCAGACTGAATGTAATATTTTTTGCTTCCTTTTTTCGCTATAAAATCTATCTCGCAGTTTTTTTGCGAGCGCTTTCAGTCCGAGTTTTTTTTCTACAATCGGAATCACGCCCACGTCCACAGAAAAATCGCGGATTAAAAGTTCGCTGTAAATGCAGTTTTCCAGTATGTGAGATTCTTTCATCTGCCTAAGACCAAGCCGGACATTCCTAAGTCCTATGTCCGTGCAATAAAATTTTGAAGGATATTCAAAATACCGCTTACCCTTTACGTCAAATCGTTTTGCTTCGGAAAATAAAAAGCAGTCTTTTAAGGGACCTCTAAAAATTCCAATTTTTAGAGATCTTTGAAAACGCGATTTTTGTAAATATCTGTTTCTGTCTGCCATATCGTTTACTCAATCGAAACTTAGTCGTATTTACGAGTGACTTCCGATTGATATAAAAAGTGCATCAAAAAAACAAGAAAATTTGATTAAGTTCAACGGATTGATTCGCTTCAGACTGTCGGCAGTCAGGTTCAATCCGCAATGACAAAAATCAGGCAAAGAAAAATTTATTTTTCTTCCCTCAAAAACGGCTTTCCTGTCTTTTCAAAAACTTCTGAATCAATTTTAAAAATATCAAAGTCTAAATGCGAAATGTGATTTTTTATGGTTTTATCAACAGGATTTTTCTCATCAAAAAGATAGCCTGCGCTTTCCAGAAAATTTTCTGTCTGCGAAAGAGTAAGGCGAAGACCAATTGCCAATTGCAGAACAGTATTTTTTCTTGGGTGATAATTTGTGTCTGTCTTGCTTCTGATTTTTGAAAAAGTCTGCTTGCTCATTCCGCAGTGTTTATAAATCAAGGAAATGTCGCCAAGTCCGTTCAGAGTTGAAGTTCCTATGTAAAAATCAAGTGTTTCAACAAAACTTTTCTTTTTGTCGTAAACTTTCGGATTAAGGGTAATATTCAAATTCGCACCGTTTTTGCATAAAAGATTTGCAACGTCCGTAGATTTTCTATAAAGTGCGAAAAGTAGCGCAGAAAACCCGCCTTTATTTTTTAAGTTTACGTCTGCGCCGTGCTTAATTAAAAGCTCTGCAATTTCGGCATTGTTAGTACATGCAGTAAGCATAAGAGGGGTAAAAAGATTTTCATCGCAGAAATTCGGGTCGCTTCCGTTTTCAAGAAGAATCTTTACAATCTCAGGTTTACTGTGAGCAATAGCAAACATCAGCGGCGACCAAGAACTGGGAAACTTAATTTCTCCCAAAGAATTGACTAGTTGAATAACTCTTTCGATGTAATTTTTTGAGATGGCATTTGAATCAATAAGTTCAGAAATCCAGACAATATACGGTGTGCCCTTTCCGTCTGCAGTACCCGAATAATAATTCAAAACCGCCACACCGTTACTCGTTGTGATTGACCAAACCGCTTTCCGCTCTGCCATTTTCTGCCGAACTAATGGCGAAAGGGCAGGATTGTAGCGGTAGTCCTGCGCGCAAGGAAGCCGGCAGTCAAGTTTTTTAAGTTCTGACTCCAGAACTTTTGAATCGCTTGTCATAACGTATTCGTAAACTTTTCCGCCGATTGTAATTTTTTCGATAAATCTTGATTTTTCTGAATTTCCCACAGAATTCTCCTGTCTACATCTTTACTATAGCGACAAAATGAAAAATCGTGGTCAACTAAAAGGCGACTTTTAGCGAGATTCTAAAACAATGTTCCCTGTCCGTTTTCTGATTCTGCAGAATGATTAAGTCCCAGATGTTTGTATGCTTTTTCAGTGACAATGCGTCCTCGCGGCGTTCGCTGCAAAAATCCGCACTGAATAAGGTACGGCTCGTAGTAGTCTTCCAAAGTGTCCATACTTTCTCCAATGGAAATTGCAAGCGTTTCTGCGCCCACAGGTCCGCCGCCAAAATTTTCTATAATCGACTTTAAAATATCACGATCCGCTTTTTCCAGCCCTATTTCGTCTATTTCAAGTTTTTTAAGACCGTAATCAACAGTTGCCACGGTGATAAGACCACTTCCCTGCACCTGTGCAAAATCCCTCATTCTGCGTAAAACTCTGTTGGCAACACGCGGAGTGCCACGACAACACTGTGCTAACAGCATTGCGGCATCTTTTTCAATCTGAACGGAAAGAATTCCCGCACTGCGCATAATGATTTTTGCAAGTTCTTCCTGACTGTAAAATTCAAAACGGGGAATAAAACCAAATCTCGAACGTAACGGCGAACTTACACTGCCGGCTTTTGTGGTCGCCCCAACAAGCGTAAACGGAGGAAGGGGAATTCTCACCGTTCTTGCGGCCGCGCCCTGACCGATAATCCAGTCAAGTTCATAATCTTCCATGGCAATGTAAAGCATTTCTTCAATTGCAGGTTTTAGACGATGAATTTCATCAATAAAAAAGACTGTTCGTTCTGTAATTGTACTTAAAATTCCTGCAAGATCCTTTGGCTTATCAAGTGCCGGTGCCGAAGTTACTTTAAAATCAACACCAAGTTCATTTGCCGTAATCTGAGCAAGAGTAGTTTTGCCAAGTCCCGGCGGACCAATCAACAGAAGATGATCCAAAGGCTCCTGACGTTCTTTTGCAGCCTGAATAAAAGTCGCAAGATTTGCCTTAATGCTTTTCTGTCCCAAAAAATCGCTAAGCATTTTCGGCCGCAACTTATTATCCTGTTCATCAAAAGAATTTCTTATATCTGCACGCACAATCGCACTCGAAAAATCATCTTCCGCTTCGTTATTAAAAGTCATTTTTTTCCTCTAAAACCTCTAAAAATAAACGATTATCCAAAAATCAGGTTAAAATCTTTACGAAAGTTCAACAATCGCCCGCCTGAAAATTAAATCTTCCTTTTCTTTTTGATTTTTTGAAGCAAAACCTGCATCCGAATTAAATTCTTCAAGCAAAAGCGCAATTTTCTGTTCTACCAATCGTTTATCGTAGCCCATTGCCGCAAGCGAAGAAATAACATCAGCAAATGGACTTGAAACAGCAGTCCGCATGACACTTCCCGCATTTCCCGAAAATTTCAGTTTTCCTTTTAGGGCAAGCATCATTTTTCCAGCAGTTTTTTTGCCAACTCCGGGGATTTTTTCCAGCATTTCAAGATCTCCGTTTTCAAGAACTTCCATCAGCCTGCCAGAAGACACCGACGACATAATTTTTACCGCGCCCTTCGGTCCTATTCCGTCCACTTTCAGTAAGTCAAAAAACAAAGAACGCTCGTCGTCCGTAGCAAAACCGTAAAGAGCCATAAGCTGATCCGTATGCTGCATCCAGGTAAAAACCTTAGCCTCGCTCCCCACCGGCGGCAGCATCTCAAGATTTGAATCAGGCATACAGATGTCAAATTCAATGCCATTATTATCCAAAAGCAGCTGCCTGGAAATTTTCCCTGTTATGATTCCTGTAATCGAATTGAACATAAGTTGATTTTACAGAATTTGCAAAAGTGATAAAAGGAGTTTTTCAATTCACAATGCATAATTAAAAATTATAGGAGCTTTCCTGCCGTGCGGCAGGTCGCTACGTAGGGAGTGGCGGCAGAAATCCGCAAAAACAGTCCTGTGGACTGTTTTTAGCGAGTCTCCGAGCAGCTATGCTGCGAAGGGAGTCCGTCGCTACCGCTCATTTCTTCGGAACTTCGGGGCTTCACGCCGCTAAGCCTTTTTACTGCGCTGTTTCCGCAAATTTTCCTGAAATTCCTTATCGTTTAATTCTTCTTGCGCATCTGAATTGCCTTGCTCAGCAGACTTTGAAAACCATTCAAATGCTTTTGCGTAATCCTGAGTGACGTATTTACCCTTGTTGTACATAAATCCCAGATAACATTGCGCTTGGGAAGTTCCTTGTTCCGCAGATTTTAAAAACCATTCAAATGCCTTTGCGTAATCCTGAGTGACGTATTCACCATTGTAGTACATAGTGCCTAGATTTACCTGCGCATATTCATCACCTTGCTTCGCTGCCTTTGTATACCACTCAAACGCTTTTTCGTAATCCTGCTCAATTCCTTGCCCAGTGTGATACATAAACCCCAGTTTAGATTGTGCCTCTAAATCTCCTTGTTCTGCCGACTTTTTGTACCACTCAAATGCCTTTTTACAATCCCGCTTAGTTCCTTCTCCGGTGTCATACATAACCCCAAGATAGTATTGTGCACAGACATCGCCTTGTTCTGCCGATTTTTTGTACCAATCAAACGCCTTTTTGTAATCCTGCCCTATTCCTTCCCCTGTGTAATACATATAACCTAGACTGTATTGCGCCTCTGAATTGCCTTGGTCTGCGGATTTTGTATACCATTCAAACGCCTTTTTGTAATCCTGCTCTATTCCTTCCCCGTTGTCATATATATAACCAAGTTTATATTGCGCACGTGAATTGCCTTGCTCTGCGGATTTTGTAAACCACTCAAATGCCTTTGTGAAATCCTGCTCCGCACCTAGTCCGTATTCATACATTAATCCAAGTTCATATTGTGCATGTTCATTTCCCTGCTCTGCAGATTTTGAGAGCCAGTAAAACGCCTTTACGAAGTTCAGCTTTAAATATTCGCCTTGTTCATACGCCACACCCAAAAGCAATTGCCCTTTGTCATCACCTTGCTCCGCGCACATTCTTAAATATTTAAATGCTTTTGCGTTATCTTTTTTTACACCACGTCCTTCATAGTAAATACCTACTAATTCCAGTTGTGCACTTGTATTTCCTTTTTCCGCCGCTTTGATGAAACATTCTACCGCTTTTGTGTAATCCTGCTCTACACCGTTTCCCTGCTCATACATAACACCAAGATGATACTGAGCATAAGCACCGTTTTCTCCGCCTGTTTTTGCATACAATTTTGCGACCTTTTCGTAGTCCTCGCCGTATATTTGGTCGCCGATATTTTTTCTGAACAGACTTGCCGAAAATTCGTCGTCCGCATAAATTGCCTTGCCCAGAGAAAACGCAATCTGCTTAGCAACCGCAACTTCGTGCCTCATGCAAATAAGAGTGATTTTTGGCGCACACATAGTTTTCTTGTCATAAAAAAGCCCCACCAGCCTGTGAGTTCCGCTTTTGTCCGAAACAAGAAAATCCGACGCCTTTATCTTTTCGTAAAGTTCAGACTTTGGCTTGTTGAACAGCCTGTCCATCGCAGATTTTTCCGACAATGAGTAAATGTAGTCGCTGAAAGACATTTTTCCCCCACCCCTAAAAGTTCAACAGTCTAGCTTTTTGAATATTTAGTTGCGCGGGCAGTTCCCGTTTTTACAGCAAGTCTTTTTTCTTCAAGTGAAGATAAAAGGCGCAGAACTTTGTTCTTGCTGAACCCGGTTTTTCCTGCAAGTTCCACGCTGGAAAATCCAATGTTCTTACTTAAGAGGTCATAAACAGTTCTTTCATCAAAAGTCATTTCCGGCACAGAATCTGTTGCAGGCAGAATTATTTTGATTGAGTTCTCAAAAATCTCAAAACTCGGCTGCATAATTTTTCCTGAATAAGCCGCCCTTATGCGCTGCACGCCAGTTCCGAATTCTTCAATGTAATGCAACCTGAAAAAGACATTTGCAATAATCGGATTCCTTAAGACAGAAAGTCCGCCTCGCAAATATTCTTCCGCCGTAATTCCATAAGGCACCCCGCCCACAGAAATAATTTCAATGCGGTCATCAAACATTCTGATGTTGATATTTGCGTTTATATCCCAAGTGCGATGCACAAGCGCGTTTGCAACAGCCTCTCTGAACGCTTTTTCTGGAATTCGCTCAACTGAATTCCGCGTCATTCCTTCAATCTTTTCTTCCAAAAAATATCTTTTGAAAAAAACAAGGGCATCTTCATTCTGTTTTAATATGGATTTTCCTACAGTAGTACTCCGGTCTTTTAAGGTGTCGATTGAATCTCCGAATTTTATAATGTCAATTCCGCCAAAATCATTTGAATCCGCAAAAAGACCTCCTGCAACATTATAGCCTTGCCGGTCATCATATAAATTAAGCGTTTTTAAAACATCCAGATTGATTTTTTGTATGCCGATTTTCTTAAAATGCTCTTCAAGAATAGAAAAAGACAGGTTTTGATTTTGGGATTTTAAGTCTTCAAAATTAAGATTCTTGCCAACCAAAGTAAGCCGCCTTAATTCCAAAGGGTCAACATCCACAGTGGCAGTATCGCTCCGCCTGTACGCCTTCCCCTTATATAAATACGGCTTGTCCAAGCCTTCCTTTACAAAAAGCGAAAGAGTCTTGTTTTTTTGGTGCGAAACAAAATAAAATTCCCAGGGCTTCCGCATTATAAATTCTGAAGAACTCTGAGCAGGCAATTTTCGCGTTTTATGCAAAGTGTTCTTTTGTGGCTCAAGGGAATTTTCGGTTTTT